>JBNJDP010000005.1:0-48633 GCA_051744985.1 Chlamydiota bacterium
TTTTGTGAAAAGAACTTGTCTTTTAATGGAAGGAAAGTTATTTTAGTAGTTTGAATTCGAAAGACGCGGAGATATTGATGAAAAAGAATATTCACCCTAAATATCAAAAAGTTTTGTTCGTGGATACAGCGACAGGAGCTAAATTCTTATGCGGCACTACTTTGGAAACAAAAGAAACAGAGATGTATGAAGGTAAGGAGTATCCTGTTTATCGCGTTGCGGTAACTTCTGCTTCTCATCCTTTCTTTACTGGTAGCCAACAGTTTGTCGATTCCGAAGGACGGGTTGATAAATTTAGGAAACGTTACGCTAAATAAATCTTTAGCTATTGCTTGCAGATTTATTTGCGCGAAGTTGCTTAGGTGTGCCTGAGAGCTTTAAAAACTACTGCCTCGCCATTGTATGACGAGGTATTTTTTTTAATTATGATGCTGATCATTAATACAGCGGAAACATTATTCTTATGGAAACAAAGATAAAAAATCTTTTGGGGCGTTTTTCAGAGGTGGAAGCGGAACTTGGCAACCCTGAAGTCTTCAGCGACAAAAAAAAATATCGTCAACTAACTCAAGAACATGCCTATCTGAGTGAGATAAAAAAAGTTTGGGAAGAGTTTCAAGCCTGTCAACAGGACCTCGAGGATAATGAAGAACTTTTGAGTGTTGAAGAAGATCCTGAGCTGGTGGCGGTTCTTAAAGAAGATATTGCTAAGCTTGAAAAACATTTACCAGAATTGGAACAGCGTTTGTCGATACTCTTGGTGCCTCCTGATCCTCGAGATAATGCTAATACTATCTTAGAAATAAGGGCAGGAACAGGTGGCGATGAAGCAGCCTTGTTTGTTGGTGATTGTGTTAGGATGTACCAGTTTTATGCCGATCATCAAGGCTGGAAGTATGAGCACCTATCAAGTACTCCTTCGGAAGCAGGAGGGTATAAAGAATATATTATGGTTCTTTCAGGAAGTAATGTTTACCGTAAATTGCAATATGAAGGCGGCACTCACCGTGTTCAACGGGTTCCTGCCACAGAATCTCAAGGACGTGTCCATACTTCAGCGATAACGGTCGCTGTTATGTTGGAGCCCGATGAGGAAGAAGATTTTGATATCGATGATAAGGACTTGCGTATCGATACCCAAAGAGCTTCTGGCGCGGGAGGACAGCATGTTAACACCACAGATTCAGCAGTCAGGGTTACCCATTTACCGACAGGTATCATCGCTTACTGTCAAGAAGAAAAAAGTCAGCATAAGAATAAGGAAAAGGCTCTTAGAATTCTTAAGGCACGAGTTATGGAAATTGAGCGCGAAAAACAAGCCAAAGAAGAGGCTAGCATGCGCATGGCGCAGGTGGGCTCGGGAGATCGTTCCGAACGCATAAGGACCTATAACTTCCCTCAGAATCGATTGACAGACCACCGTATTAATTTAACTAAATACAACCTCGACAAAGTTATGGATGGCGACCTTGAAGACATCATCAGCGCCTTGGTTAATCATTTCTACCAAAAGCAACTCCAAGAACAGCAATAACGATGAAAAGCATCAAAGAGATTCTTGATCTTAGCGTAGATTTTTTGGAGCAAAAAGGTGTTGCCAATCCCCGTCGTCAGGCTGAGGAGTTGCTTGGTGCTGTTTTGGGATGTCATAGGGTTGATTTATATATTAATTTTGACCGCCCTCTTAATGAAGATGAGCTTAAGCGCTCTAGGGAAGTTTTGGCGCGGCGCGGTCAACGAGAGCCTCTTCAATACATTTTGGGCGAAGTAGATTTTTACGGCTGCAATATAGCCGTTTCGTCAGCTGTTCTTATCCCTCGCCAGGAGACTGAGATTCTCGTCGATAATATTGTTCGGCAATTGTCGAGACAGGAAAGTTTGGAAGGTAAAGTTTTGTGGGATGTGTGCTGCGGCTCTGGCTGTATTGGTATAGCTCTTAAAAAGGCTTTGCCTCAGCTCGAGGTGATGCTTTCCGATAACGACCCTCAAGCTTTGAAAATAGCTCAAACCAATGCCGAATCTAATCAGGTAGAAGTTGAGATTTTACCAGGAGACTTCTTGGAACCTTTTCACGGCAGAAAGGCTGACTTTGTTGTGTGCAACCCTCCCTATATATCTGATGAAGAATATGCTAACCTCGACCCTGAAGTTAGAGAATATGAGCCAAAAGTATCTTTGGTGTCTGGAAGGACGGGCTTGGAGTTTTATCATCGCTTAGCAGAAGGTTTGCCTGAGCTTTTGAATGCCGGTGCTTTAGTGTGGCTAGAAATAGGATTTGACCAAGGAGCGCAGCTTCAGAAACTCTTCTCGCAACCTCCTTGGCGTGAATGCTCTTTGTTGCAAGACTGGGCGGGCCATGATCGCTTTATCGCTCTTAAGTGATGTCTCCCTGATCTTATTCTTTAGCTGGGAAACATCAAGGGTTAAATTCTGAGGTTTTTACTTGATCGGGAATTATTTTTTCAGTAGACTATTCCCTTTAAAATTAGGCGTTTCTATTTTTGTTTTTAATAATATATAGCAATGCGAACCTAACATAGGTTATTGATGTTTGGATCTTTATCGGAAAAAATGCAAGATGTCTTCTCAGGCTTAAGAGGGAAGAATAAACTTACCGAAGGCAATATCAATGACGCCGTTCGGCAAGTCCGTTTGGCGTTATTAGAAGCCGATGTTAATTATAGTGTTGCGAAAATTCTTATAAAGAGAGTTAAAGAGAAAGCTCTGGGCGACAAAGTCTTAAAGTCCGTATCTCCAGGTCAGCAATTTATCAAAGTTATTCATGATGAGTTGGTAGACCTTATGGGAGGAGAAGAAGGTGAGCTCAACTTGGACGGTAAGCCCGCGGTTATTATGCTATGTGGCCTGCAGGGCTCAGGGAAGACTACTCTTAGCGTTAAGCTTGCCAAGTTTTTAAAGAAAAAAGATTATGCTAAAAAAACCCTGCTAGCAGCTTGTGACTTACAAAGACCCGCAGCTATTGAACAGCTAAAAGCTTTAGGTGAGCGTGCTGCTGTTGAAGTATTTTCTCTGCCTGGCGAGCAAGATCCCGTCAAGGTCGCTAAAGAAGCCCATAAATATGCTAAAGCTCAAGGTTATGATGTTCTGGTCGTGGACACTGCAGGGCGCCTCCATATTGATGATGAGCTGATGAAGCAGCTTACCAAAATGAAAAAAGTCCTTGACCCTCAAGAGCTACTCTTTGTAGCCAATGCTGCTACCGGCCAAGATGCAGTCAACATTGCCGCTGAATTTAACAGTCAGATGGAAGTTACTGGCAATATCTTAACTATGCTAGATAGTAATGTAAGGGGTGGGGCAGCGATCTCTATCAGAGAGGTTACTAAAAAACCTCTGAAATTTGAAGGTGTAGGGGAAAGGCTCGATGACCTCCAGGTTTTTAATCCTACCTCGATGGCTGACCGTATTCTTGGTATGGGTGACACCATCAATCTCGTCAAACATGCTCAAGAACATGTAGACGAAGATGAAGCTAAAAAATTAGAAGCTAAATTGCGAAAAGCGCAATTCTCTTTCGATGATTATTTGAAACAGATGCAGACCATCAAAAAGATGGGCTCTCTAAAAAAATTAATGGGTATGATGCCCGGCATGGGTAATCTCAAGGATATTGATGTCCCTGAAAAAGAATTTATAAAAGTCGAAGCTATTATACTTTCGATGACTCCTGACGAACGTCAAGGCAAAGCTGAGCTGGCAGTCAGTCGTCGCAAACGTATAGCTAAAGGCAGTGGAACCAAGATTGAAGATATAAATAAATTGATAAAGTCCTTTAAAAGGGCAAAACAGTTTTTTAAGAAAATGCCAAATATGAAACAACTAGAAAAGATGATGGGAGGTTCATTACCATGGCGCTAAAAATACGGTTAAGAAGACAAGGCCGTTCCAATCGTCCCTTTTATCGTATCGTCGTTGCTGACATACGTGAACGTCGCGATGGAAAATATATAGAAGCAATAGGCTGGTATAATCCTATTGAAAAAGACGAAGCTAAAACTTTGTATATTGACAATGACCGTGCTAGCCATTGGCTAAAAGCTGGTGCTCAGCCTACTGAAAAGGCTTGGCATTTGCTATCTAATGGTGCTCCTGAAGTGGTTAAAGAACACCACGAACAGAAGCAAGCTCGCAAAGTAGCGCAAGCTGCTAAGCGCCGCGAAGCCCGTCATACCGAGCAAAAGTAAGAACGCTTAGGAATCAGGATGCTCATCGATATCTTGTCGTTATTTCCTGCCTATTTTCAAGGGCCTTTTGATGAGAGTATCATCAAAAGGGCTCGTGATAAGGGCTTGTTGAATATTAGACATACTGATATCAGGGGCTTCACTGATAATAAGCATAACCGAGTTGATGATCGCCCCTATGGGGGTGGACCAGGAATGGTGATGATGGCCGATCCGGTAGTGAAAGCTGTGCGGAGCGTAAGTGATGAGAGTTCTAGAGTTATCCACCTTTCACCACAAGGTAAAAGTTTGGATGCCCAAAAAGCTCGTCAACTAGCTAATAATGATCACTTGGTTTTACTTTGTGGACACTATGAAGGTATTGATCAAAGAGCTCTAGATCTCGTAGTTGATGAAGAGGTCAGCATCGGAGATTATGTTTTAACAAATGGTTGCCTAGCAGCTATAGTGCTTTTAGATGCTGTAGCACGCTTTGTCCCCGGAGTGTTAGGCGATGAAAATGCTGCCAATCAAGATTCTTTCGAAGAAGGAATCTTGGATTGTCCCCACTATACACGACCACCAGTTTTTGAAGGGCTTCAAGTGCCTGAAGTGCTGCTGGGCGGCAACCATCAGGAAATAAAAAAATGGCGGCATGCAGCGGCTTTGCAAAAAACCGCTCGTATCCGTCCAGACTTAATCGGAGAAAAAATACAATGAGCAAGAGCGCATTAGTACAAAAGTTGGAAGAACGCCAATTGCGCCAAGATATCCCTGCTTTTAATGTAGGTGATACTGTGAGCGTAGATGTACGTATTATCGAAGGTGGTAAAGAGAGAATTCAGGTATTTACCGGTACTGTTATTGCCCGTAAAGGTTATGGCCTCTCAGAGACTTTCACCTTGCATAGGATAGCTTACGGTGAAGGTATGGAGCGTGTTTTTCTGCTACATAGCCCTCGCGTTGCTAAAATTGAATTGGTTCGTAAAGGTAAAGCTCGCCGAGCTAAATTATACAACTTGCGTGGCAAATACGGTAAGGCTGCTAAAGTTAAAGGACTTTACGAAGGACGTCGCAAGGTTCAGAAGCCTGTTACTAAAGTTTCTACTGCTAAAAAGAGTGTTGAAGCAAAGGCTACAGGTGACTCCTCCTCAGCAGAGTAGTTCCCTGCCATTGACGAGCTTCGAAGACGAAGCTCGTCAACAAGGCTTTCTGCGTATCGCGGGAGTTGACGAGGTTGGACGTGGTCCACTAGCTGGTCCTGTAGTAGCTGCTGCATGCATTGTCCCCGAGGGAATGGTATTGCATGGTGTTGGCGACAGTAAAAAACTAACTCCTCGATGCCGTAAAGAAGTTTTTCAGGATATTAAAGATAATCCCCACATAAACTGGGGGATAGGTGTTGTTTCTCATCAAATTATTGATGAAATTAACATCCTCCAAGCTACTATCAGAGCTATGCAGATAGCTGTTGAGGCTTTGGATGACCCTCATTTTTTATTAGTCGACGGCACGGTAGATCTTTCACACCTCTCTGTTCCTTCGCGATCAATTATTAAAGGCGACAGCCTTTCTCAATCGATTGCTGCGGCATCGATTATCGCCAAAGAGATCCGTGATAGTATTATGGAAGAATACCATCATCGGTGGCCTTATTATGATTTTATTAAACATAAAGGGTATCCTACTAAAAAGCATCGTGAGATGCTTGAGCAATATGGACCCTCATCAATTCATCGCAAAAGCTTTCAACCTGTAAAATCTATAGCAAAGAGGAGTTTATTATGAAAATATTTGTCGATAGCGCTGACATCGAAGAAATTAGACAGGCTTATCAGTGGGGTATTGCTGATGGGGTAACTACTAACCCTAGCTTATTGAAAAAAGCTGTAGATAAAAAAGTTGCTGCAGGGGAAGACCTCGACCTTGCCAGTTATATTACAGAAATTTTGGAAGTGGCCGAAGGTACACCGGTAAGTTTGGAAGTTACTGCTACTTCTGCTGAAAAGATGGTCGAGCAAGGTAAGAATCTTTATCATACTTTTAATTCAGTGGCAGGCAACGTCTATATAAAAATACCCGTTAACCCTTCTTTCAGCACTGAAGATACTACGCAGTTTGATGGTATTAGGGCTATCAAAGAACTTAAGGCTGAGGGTATCCCTGTTAACTGCACCTTGGTTTTTACTCCTGAGCAAGCTTTGTTGGCAGCTAAGGCAGGTGCTGATTTTGTAAGCCCTTTTGCTGGCAGGGTCGATGATGATTTACGCTCTAGCTATGATATCTTTTTTGAAAAGACCGAATACTATCCTCAGGAAGGCTTGGAGATCGATGAAGAGTTAGTAGAAGATAACGGTGTTGTCTCTGGAGTTGATCTTGTCGAACAGTGTGTTGATCTTATTAATTACTACGGATTTTCTACCGAGGTTTTAGCAGCTTCATTGCGTAACACTCGCCAAGTTCGAGAAGCGGCTTTGGTGGGAGCAGATATTGCTACTCTGCCGTTTGGAGTTGTCAAAGCTATGTTGGAACACCATAAAACATACGAAGGTATGGAGCTTTTTACTAGAGATACCGTCGCTGAATATGACGACCTCTGTAATGGCTAACCTTTCCTTATAATACCATTTATTAAAAATAAATGGTATTAACCAACAGTTAAGCGGTTAACAATACAATCAGAGTGACGGAAATTCCTTGCTAATTCTGCAGGAGTGTGGCCAGCATCGTTGCGAGCCTCTAGCAACTCTCTAATATCGATGTATCTTATGGCAAGGAATTCTACCAGGTAATCCAGGTTGTCAGCTAAATCATAAAAGCCTGCCAAGTCTTTTTCGCTGTCGCGCTCAGCATAGCTTATATTAAAAGGGAGGCGTGCAAATAAATAGTGAATAACCTTACTGCCATTATGCTCTTGAGAAAGACTCTCTATTAGTAGCGATCGATTTCCATATTCAGCATGTACTTTTAAGCAATCGACGAGATGTAAGTACGTTTCTTGTGCTCTGTATTCATCATATTCTTTAACAACATCGAGTATATGTTGGCTTGAAGGAGGGGTTTCGACAAGTTTCCTTTGAGGGGGTTCAAAAAAAGGTTTGTCTTCAAAGACAGTAGGTAAACGGGGATAGAAAGTAGAGCGCATAGTTTATTTACAGCTTTATAATATGTTGTTGAGCTTGGCTTGCCCGTAGGCAGCAATAGTTTTTACATCGCTTATCTTTCCTTCACGGATACTATCTTCAAAGTCTTCAATAGTCATCTCGATAACTTCAATGATCTCGTCTTCTTCCTCTTGACCTTCGGCAGGTTCTAGACCACAGGCATAAAAACAGTGGATAATTTCGTCGCTAAAGCCGGGAGTGGTATAAATTTTACCTATGGCTTTCCAGTAGTTGGCACTCATCTTTATCTCTTCTTTCATCTCACGTTGAGCACAAGCCAAAGGTGCCTCTTCGGAGTTGTCCAAAGTGCCAGCAGGGAACTCTAAAAGATACTCTTGAACAGCTTCGCGGTACTGTTTAACCAAAATTAGGTTTCCTGCACTATTTTGAGGGATAAAAACCGCGGCTCCGGGATGACGCACAATATATCGCGAAATCTGAAGACCCGTAGGTTGTAGGAATTGACATTCATCGACAGAGAAAAGGGGATTACGATGAACTTGTTGGGAATCTAATAATTTGTAATCTCCCATAGATGGAGTCCTTTGCTTTTAAAATAGACCTTATGCCTAAGAAGATTAGCGCCTAAGGTGGGATGTAAGTATTTTTTTAACTATGATACTATTTTTAGTTTAGATTGACAAACCTTAATTTTTCATGGTACGATACGCCTTTCTTTTACTATATTAATTTAGCATCATAGGATTTGTTGATGATTAGGGGTATGACAGGATACGGTCGTGCAGAAGTTTCTGCGTCTGCTGCCCGCTTTGTAGTGGAAATTCGCTCTGTTAACAAAAAACACTTGGATACTCAGGTGATACTTCCTAAGGAATTGACATGTTTTGAAGTCGAGGTAAAAAAGCGTTTTATTGCAGCCATGGGAAGGGGAAGCGTTAACTGTTTTATTACAGCTTCTTATGAAAGACAATCACCCGTAACCGTTCAACTTAACTTGCCGCTTGTAAGGCAATTAAAAAAGTGCTGGGAAGAGCTCGCGGATGAATTGGGTGAAAAATTTACTCCCCAGCTTGCTGCTGATATATTAAGAAAAGATAATATGTTGCTGTCCTTTCAAACCGATATAAGTGATAGCGAAGTTTACCGGCAGCCTTTGTTAGACGCTGTAGATCAAGCTCTTAAAAATGTTAATGCTATGAAGGAGCAAGAGGGTTTGATGCTTTATCGGGATATTGAGTCACGCCTCAACATCCTTGAAGAGCTTATTGTTAAGATCGAAAATGATAGCTCCGACGCTACAGAAAAATATCGCCAAAAGCTCCACAGCCGCCTTCAGGAGCTTTTTGAAGGTGTTAATACCGATCTTGAAGAAAGAGTTTTGCGGGAGGTCGCTATTTACGCTGAACGGGTGGACATCGCGGAAGAAATTACCCGCTTTAAAGGTGCTTTGACCCATTTCCGTGAGCAAGTCGAAAATGCTACAGGATCGGTAGGCAAAACTTTGGATTTTATTGTCCAGGAGCTTAATAGAGAAATTAATACTATAGGCTCTAAGTCTTCTAATAGCCGAATTTCTCATAAGGTCGTTGAAGCCAAAGCAGAGTTAGAAAGAATTAGAGAACAGCTGCAAAACGTAGAATGAGCCAGAAATTACTAGGAAACTTAGATCAAGGTATTGCTTTTGTTTTGAGTGCTCCAGCAGGCACAGGGAAAAATACTCTCCTATATCGGTTGATGGATGAGTATGATTGCGTCCAGGAAAGTGTTTCTTGTACAACACGCCCCAAGCGCCCAGGAGAGATTGATGGTGTTCATTACAACTTCCTGTCTCGTGAAGATTTCGAAAACAAAATCGTCGCGAGAGAGTTTTTGGAGTATGCTCAAGTTTTTGGCAAGCATTATTATGGTACATTGCGCGAAGAAGTCTTGAGAAAGACCCGCCAAGGTAAGCACGTTTTTATGGTTATCGATGTCAAGGGAGCTCAACAGGTAAGAGAGCGTTTTCCTCAAGCGGTTTTTGTTTTTATTAGTCCTCCTTCTTTAGAGGAAGCTCGCCGCCGTTTAGAAGGCAGACATACTGAACCTTCGGAAGTTATTGATAAGCGTATCAAAGAAGCTTTTCATGAGATGAAGTTTGTTGTAGACTATGATTATAATATCCTCAACGATGACCTAGAAGTTGCTTATCAAGTCTTTAAGAGCGTAGTTGTCGCTGAAGAATATAAAATTAGAAATTATCATAACTAGGAGAAAAATTAATGGTTTATTTGAAAGATCTGATGACTACTGAGATGTTGCGTAAAAAGTTCAACAGCTCTTTTGCTTTGGTTAACTATGCCATCGCTTTGTCGCATAACATCATCAAAACAGGCAGACCTTCTAAAGCTGCTTATAAGTATGAAAACCCTGCCTTGATAGCCTTAGAAGAAATTATCGAAGGTGTTGATGAATTGGTGGAATTCGAAGATGAAGATGAAAACCAAGCTCTCCAAGAAGCTAGAGAGGCTATGGCTAAAAAAGGCCTAGAAATTGCCAATGCTGGTATCTCCGGACACAAATAACTTCGATGGTTAACCTCGCATCGACCCTCTTTTTGATTAGCTTATCATTGGCTACAGTAGCTCTCGTGGTAGGGCTTTTCTGGGGAGCTAGATGGATGGTCAAGCGACCAGGGGGTGTTAGTCCTTATGGCGGAGGGCAGATGTTGCGGGGGACAGAATTGTCTATGGCTGCTATCAAAAAAATTGATCATTATCTTACTAGATTTGAATCCGACGCCAATCCTAACCTCGAATTTTCTAAGGCAGCAGTATGCAAGAAAACAGGTAGAGTGTTCCCTAATGCTACGACATTTTGGGGTATTATTATTGTAGGGCGCAACTTTTTAGCTAGGCGATACCCTGGGGATTATAAAGCTTGGGAAACCTTGACAGTAGATGAACAGGAAGATATCCGTAAGTCCCACGATACCTTCGATGATTACAATCTAGACTACCCTGATACCGAGAAGCCGGGGCCTCTTTATGTAGATATGAAAACAAAAACTCTTCTAGGCTGGCAATGTGTGCCTGATACTGTTTTGGAAGTGATGATAGTCCAGAAATCGCAAAATAGGAACGATCGATGAAAAAAATTTTGATAACTTCAGCACTACCCTATGCTAATGGACCCTTGCATTTTGGCCATATCGCCGGAGCTTATCTGCCAGGGGATTGTTATGCTCGTTTTCAAAGAATGCACGGCAATGATGTCCGTTACTTCTGTGGTTCCGATGAATATGGAGTAGCTATCACCATGAGCGCTGAGCTTGCAGGAAGAACTCCTAAGGAGCATGTTGATATTTTTCATGAAACTAACAAGGCTCTCTTCGAGCAGCTTAATTTCTCCTTTGACCATTACTCTAGGACTACTTCTTCTGAGCACCAAGCTCCTGTCCAAGAGTTTTTCCTCGACCTCCTAAAAAATGGCTACATCGAAGAAAAAGTCTCCGACCATCTTTACTCTGAAGCCGATGAAAAATTTCTTGCTGACCGCTATGTAGTAGGAACATGCCCACGCTGTGGCTATGATAATGCTCGTGGTGATGAATGTCAACATTGTGGGGCTGCTTATGATGTTGAGGATTTGATCGATCCGCGGTCTAAGATTTCTAATGCTCCTTTGGTGAAAAGACCTACTAAACATTGGTTTTTACTACTCGATAAATTTAAGGATAAATTATCGGCCTGGATAGAAACCAAAAATTGGAAGCCTAATGTTATTAACTTTATCAAAAATTATATCGATGACCTTAGACCTAGGGCTATTACACGCGATTCTAAATGGGGGATCCCCATACCACTGGAAGATACTGAAGGTAAAGTTCTGTATGTTTGGTTTGATGCCCCTGTAGGGTATATAACTTCTGCTATGGAGTGGGCTAAACAGCTAGGTCAACCTGATAAATGGCAAGATTATTGGTTTGATAATGATACTAAGTTGGTTCAATTTATCGGTAAAGATAATATCCCTTTTCACTCTGTTATCTTTCCTGCAATGATTATGGGACAAGATAAGCCCTATAAGCTCGTCGATGACTTGCCAGCCAATGAGTTTTATAACCTTGAGGGCCGCAGGTTTAGTAAGTCTGAAGGGTGGTATATAGACTTGCAAGATTTCTTTACCAAATATACTGCTGATCAGATTCGCTATACTATTGCTGCCAATGCACCTGAAAATGCTGACTCGGAATTTACTTGGAGTGACTTTCAACGACGTTGTAATGTAGACCTGTTAGGGAAGTACGGTAATTTTGTTAATAGAACCTTGGTTTTTGCTGCCAAGCATTGCCAATCTAAAGTGCCAGATTGCCAAGATCTATCTCCTGAAGACCGGAAATTCCTCGGTAATATTAACGCCACTATCAGCTTGGCAGCCGATAATTATGAGCAATATAGCTTGAGAAGAGCGTCTCAAGCAATTATGGAGTTGGCGCAGCAGGGCAATGTTTATTTTGATCAGCAGAAACCTTGGCAGGATGCTAAGGACCCTGAGCGCCAGCAACGTTTGAGAAATACCATTAGCTGTTGCTTGGAGTGTGTTAAAGCTATGGCACTGATATCTTCACCGATAATGCCCGATGCGGCTCAGAAAGTCTGGCAGATGCTAGGTAATACGACATCTTTAGCGGCACAATTATGGAAAGACGTAGCTTCTCAGCCTTTGCCTGTTGGACAACCTTTGCCTAAACCAGAGATCTTGTTTTCTAAGGTTGAAGATCAGCAGACAGCTGATGAAATCGCTAAATTAAAAAATAACCTAGCTCAAGCACAACAAAAACAAAGGTCTTTAAAAGAAGAGCTACCCCCTTTAAAGGTAGAGGTTGACTATGAACACTTTGATCAGCTTGACTTGCGTGTAGGGGAGATTAAAGAAGCTCATAAAGTTAAAAAAAGTAAAAAGCTCCTGCAGCTTAAAGTCGATATAGGCTTAGAAGAGCGTACCCTTGTATCAGGGGTTAGCCAACATTATGATCCTCAAGAGCTAATAGGTAAAAAAGTTGTCGTCGTCGCCAACCTCAAGCCAGCAAAAATCATGGGAGTAACTAGCCATGGAATGGTTTTAGCTGGCAGCCTATCTGGGATGCTTAGAATCGCCAAAATCGATGAGCTGCCAGCAGGCGCTAAAGTATCCTAGTCGTGGGCTTAACGCGCCGTATATCCACCATCGATTACTAATTCACTGCCTGTCATGAATTTAGACTCGTCGGATGCAAGAAAGAGAATGCCATGGGCAATATCTAAAGGTTCACCTACATAACCTAAAGGGTGCTTGCTAGCTAATTGTTGGCGAAATTCCTCAACACCTTGCCCTGATTCTTCTGCCAAATTTTCTACTAGAGGCGTCCAAATATAACCGGGATGGACGGAATTGACTCTAATATTTTGGGGTGCATACCAGATGGCATCGGTCTTGGTCATCTCCCTCACAGCTCCTTTGGAAGTATGGTAGGGAGGGATATCGGCAGCGCCGATGATGCCATAGATGGAAGAAAGATTGATAATGCTTCCTCCACTGTCTTCCATGAAGGGGATAGCATGTTTGGTACAAAAGAATACTCCATTAACATTGATATTCATAACATGTTGCCACTCTTCTTCGGAAACTTGATGGGGTGGCTTGTTGGCACCGCTAATTCCGGCGTTGTTTACGAGTATATCGATTTTCCCAAACTTTTCCATTACCATAGAAAAAGTATCTTTAACTTCCTCCTCTTGGGAAACATCGAGATGCCAATAGTTTGCTTCGCCTCCGGCTTGTTTAATCTCTTGGACTACTTGCTGCCCTTCCTCTTCCAGGATATCAGTAACAGCGACTTTTGCGCCTTCTTTAGCTAAGAGTAGCGCACTTTCTCTTCCGATCCCTAAGGCGCCTCCAGTGATAATGGCTACCTTGCCTTTTACTCTATTCATATAATCCTCCTCGTATGGTAGTGTTATTTTTATTCTTCCCTCACATGTATCAGATAGAAATTTTTGAGTAAACACACAAGTTGTCAATAGCCATAACTCAAGGGTGGTGCGCAATATTTAGTTAATAAAGTTGAAATCTTTTCCTAGATTGCTGTAAAACCAAATTAATTATAGTCATTTTTTGGGAGGCGGAAATATGTGTAAGAGTGTCAAAATAGCCCTTTTGTTGCTAATAACCCCTTTAGTATTGTGGGGGGTAGAAGCTCAAGGGCCTCTGGATGAACCGCAAAACGGTCAATGTATGACCATTACGGGCTTTAAGGATTATGGCAGCCATAAATACATACAGTTTTGCGACGGCTCCCTCTGGATTATCGATCCTTTAGATGTTTATATTCTCAATAATCATTTAAGGGAGGATAACTTTTTGATCCAATCCAGCTATGATTATGAATATCCTCATCTGATATATTATACTGATGATGGGGCAACAGCTAAGATAGCATTAATACGCCTTGATGATGATGACCCCTTTATTCCCCAACAATCAGAACATTTATTAGACTCTTATTATATTTTGGATGAGCTCGAAAACGGCCTCGAAAGCTCATCGAGAGGAAATTATAATTACCGCGAAAAAAAATACGCTTCACATGGAATGCTGCGTCTTAAAGGGAACTATTATTGGCATATCGAGTCGGAAGAAGGAGTGAATTTGGCTGACTGGGAACATGGTGACACTATTATGTTGATGATAAGGGTTCATGATACTGGCACATACTATTCTCAAGAAGGTTATGTTGCTGCCAATTTAGACAAAAATGAATGGGTATACGTTACCCCTGTATTGATATAAATGTGGAAAGAGGAAGGATAATGGCGCTTTTAAGAAAAATAACCCTAGCAATGCTATTAAGTAGTGTACAGCTTTTTGGTGCTACTTTAAACAGTAACAACCATACTATTCAGACTATCGGCGATGAAGAAAATAATGAAATTCAAATCTATTATAAGCCGGGATGGGTTACCAATACTCTTTATAAAGATGGAATTTGGACCGGCAATGAAGATCTCGATGGCTTAACAAACAGCCTTAGGGTCGTTGCTCAAGTAACTTCGCCGAAAGGTGCCTATGCGGGGATTTCTGCAAATCAAGTGCGTAGTGCCATGCAGGCGACATTAGAAGACAAAGGTTTTGTAGAAGAAATTCCTTTAAATCCCGATGATATTTTACCCTTCTTGCATGCTTCGGTAGTTATTATGCCTTCAGGTTTGACTTATGCTGTTAACTGCAGCTTACGTCTTGTAGAAGAAGTAACTTTGAAAAGAGATTCTTGGGCTAAAGACTTTACATGGCAAGCCATTACTTGGCAGGATGAGAAGCTGTTGCTCACTCGCCGCGATAGGGTCGATGATGATATTATCAGGGTTGTATCTGCTATGGTTGACGATTTTCGCAAGCAATTTCAAACCGATAAAAAAATGGGGGGATCGCTAGAAAAAGAAGTCGAGCAGATAAGGCAAGAGATTGAAAAAGATTACCAAAGAATGGAAGAGGCTGTCGAAGAGCATAATCAAAAGCTAAGCGAAAAGTATCGTGAAATTCTCGAAAAAGAAGAAGAGGAAGAGCTGGAAAAAGAACAGCAGCTAGAACAGCAAGTAGAATAGTTAAAAAAATACCGAGGGAGAGGATAATGAGTAAAATATTTCGTGCCATCAAAGATGGCTTTGTATTGGCATTGCGACGATGGTTTATTTTAACGGGCTTTCTAATTTTTATTACGCTCTTTTTATATGCCTTAGGAGGTGTGGGTAAATACTTGGTAAACACTTATGAAGCCAAGACCCTCGACCTCAATAAGAAGTATTATGAAGAGGTTCAGGAGCTCAAGCAAGACGATCAACTTCAAGGTGATAATCTTCAAAACCTTCAAGAAAGATATCAGCAAAAAATACAAAATAAAACCCGGCTATATCAGGTTTTAACCATAGCCTATAGTGTTGGGTATTGCTTTGTTGCCGGTTGGATAGGCCTGGGATTTGTCAACATTATCTTAAAAATGAGTCAAGGGCGTAAAATGCGCTTCAGACATCTGTTTCCCAATATTTGCTTATTCCTGAAATATTTAGGCTCGGCATTATTGTTTGTTTTACTTGTCATCCTTTGTAGTTTGCCGGCAGTGTTCCTTGTATGGGTAGGCACACAATATCCTACGGGACAAGCTTCGATAGGGGATATTAAATATAACCTGTGGCTGACAATAGCAGCAGCAGCTTACTTGTTGGTGATCAAGATTTACCTATATTTACGCTACCAGTTTTTCCCGCTCTATATTTTGGATCATAAGATAGGGCCCATAAAGGCTTTAAGAAGTAGCGCTATCACCATGGGTGGCAATAAGTTTAAAATGCTGGTTTTCCATTTTCTGATGATAGCGGCTGCAGCGTGGGTGGTGGTGTTGGTGACAGCTCCTTTTTCTTACCTCAAGATCACTAATCAGTGGGCTTTGGGTTTTGGAAGCGTTGTTTTCTTGTTTGCCATTTTGCTATGGTATTTTACATGGGTTGCCAGCTTTATCTATGCTTACCAAGCGTTGGATCAAGAAGACAGGCCAGCAGTTGAGGTTTAGCATTCACAAAAAGTTTTTATAGTTCGATAAGCTGTATGATAGATACCCCTATGGCATAGGCCATAGGGGTATCTTATTGTCTGATTTTTTTTGATAATTGGTATAACTCTGAATAGTGCTACACCTTGAAAATCATCGCGCATGGTAAGATTGAAGAATGGGTTAATGGCGCAGTGTGCCTGCCCAGCCTAGCTTTTCACGCAGTGTGGAAAAATAGTCGTGACGCTTGAACTTTACTAGGCGGAAGCGGCGCTGGCAATAGGTGATATGAAAAACTTCACCTGTAGCAAGGTTGAACTTGGAGATGCCGTCGAAAGCAACTTCAACGGGAGGATAGTCGCTAAGATACTGAATTTGGATTTCCTGGTGAGGTAGAAAAACTAAGGGGCGATTGGAAACGGTGTGTGGGCAGATAGGCGTTAGCACCAGAGCGTGAAGCTCAGGGTATAGCAATGGCCCTCCTGCCGCCAAAGAATAAGCCGTAGAGCCGCTAGGAGTAGCTACAATAATACCATCAGCAGAAAAAGTGTTGAGATACTCTCCATCGATATGGATTGCAAGGTCGATTAAATGAGGGTTTTGAGCACGGTGTAAGACCATCTCGTTCACTGCCAAGCACGATTCACCATTATTAGTATTGCCTTGCATCATCACCCGCTCTTCAACCCTATAGTTGCCGTCCAAGATATCTTGGAGGCTAGGATATACATCGGGGAGGGGGACATCTGCTAGAAAACCTAAGTTACCCAAATTTATAGCGATAATGGGTACATCAAGCTGAGGGTATTCGTGGACAAGCCTTAAGATAGTGCCATCACCGCCCATGGAGATGATAAAATCGACATCTTTAGCAGTGATCGAAGAGAGCGGGTCAGCACAAATTTCTTCAGCAAATTCATCGGGAGTGACAACTTGTACCTTGCGCTGCTTCAAAAATTCGCATATCCCCAAAGCTAATTTTTTGCTAGCGCTTTTGTTAGTATTGGGAAATAAGGCTATAATCATTGGATATACTCCTAGTGCGTGGTGGCATAAACTCCACTATCTAAGGGTATATTATTCATTATGTTAGTAGCAATATCTTTATGCGTTAAGCCCAATTCTGCTAAAAGCTCTTCCTGGCTGCCGTGTTCTACAAAAGTGTCAGGAATACCAAAGTTTAAGGCTTTAATATTATTATAGCCATGGCTTACGAGGAAGTTGTTGATGATAGAGCCCAACCCTCCCGACAAGGCATGCTCCTCAATAGTTACAATATTCTGGTGAGTGGTAAGCAAATCGCAAAGCAGATCGCTATCGAGAGGCTTGACGAAGATAGGGTCGAGAACAGTAGCTTTGATGCCGGCTTCTTCATAGAGCTTTTTCTGCACCTTGCAGGCTGTTTCGCACATGTGCCCCAAGGCTATTATCAAGATATTTTCTCCCTCAATAAGAACTTCACCTTTACCTAGAGGACGATCCTGTAGTGGCAGTTCAACATCAGTGGTTGGCAGGTTAGGGTAGCGTATAGCTGTCGGGCGCTGCCAGGAAAAGGCTGAACTCATCAATTCCTTGAGGCGGTGTCCATCACGAGGTTGGGCGATGACCATGTTGGGCATAGTATTGAGGAAAGAAATGTCATATATTCCATGGTGAGTAGCTCCGTCGGCAGCAGAAAGCCCTGCTCGGTCAACATAAAAAACAACCGGTAATTCTTGCAGGCAAACATCATGGAAAAGATTGTCGAACGCACGCTGTAGAAAGCTTGAGTAAATGGAGACGACAACATTGGCTTTATGCTTATAGGCAAGACCACCAGCAAAAGTTACAGCATGCCCTTCGGCAATACCTACGTCAAAGCAGCGCTCAGGGAACTTTTGGTTAAGCTTTTCTAAACATGACCCCGCCAACATTGCCGGCGTTACTGCCATGAGGTCGTTGTCAGTTTCAGCCATTTTCACCATATGGTTACCGAAGATGCTAGGAAAAGAAGCTCCGCCAGATGATTTTTTAAATTTTCCGGACTTAGTGCAAAAAGGTTTGGCACCGTGGTAGGCGGTAGGGTTTTTGAGGGCTTCATCCATCCCCTGACCCTTATTGGTGACGGTGTGGATGATCACAGGCCATTGGGAGTCGCGAACACTTTCAAAAACACCGACGAGCTGCTCGATGTTGTGTCCATCAAAGGGGCCTAGATAAGAAAGGCCATACTCTTCGAAAAAGTTTGCCGGGCTTACTAACCCTTGGATCGATTCACGAACCTTCTTGCTCTGCTTCGCAAGAGTCGTCCCGTAAGGGGCCTTGGATAGCAGAGTTTCTAGCTCATGATAGAATTTACTCATCTTAGGGTTGCTAAGCCAGCGACTAAGGATGCTCGAAATAGCCCCCACATTTTTAGAGATCGACATCTTGTTATCATTAAGGATAATAATAAATTTGCGTAAGTCTTTAGGGATGTTGTTTAGAGCTTCTAATGATAATCCGCAGGTGAGACTTCCATCGCCACTAACAGGAATAACATGATAATCTTCATTATAAAGTTCGCGAGCTGCGGCTATCCCCAATGAAGAAGATATTGCCGTTCCGGCATGGCCTGTTAAAAAAGTGTCGTGGGGAGATTCTTTGGGAGAGGTAAAACCACAAACACCTTGGTATTGGCGTAGCGTATCTAAATTTTCATTGCGTCCCGTTAATATTTTGTGAGTATAACATTGATGGCTGACATCCCAGATAAGCTTGTCTTTAGGAGAATTAAAACAGTAGTGTAGAGCGAGGCTAAGCTCGACTGTTCCCAAGTTGGAAGATAGGTGCCCTCCGGTTTGAGAGACAACTTCAATGATACGTTGACGAATTTCTTCGGCTACAGCAGGAAGCTCATCGACAGACAGTTTTTTTAAGTCTTCGGGAGAGTGCAATGAAGGTAATCTAGATAGGGTCATAAAAGTTGTTTCCTATGGTTGTTCAGAGAAAGGAAAATCTTGAGTTAAAGGCTGCGAGTTTTCATCGGTAGCTAGTCCACCTTGGCGGTTTTTTATTAGAACCTCAACTTTCTTTTCCGCTTGAGAAAGGCGACCTTGGCAGATAGCGATAAGCTTGTCGGCTTCTTCATAAAGCTTTAAAGCTTCTTCTAGAGGAACATTGCCGCTGTTCATCGTTTCTAGAATATCTTCTAGGCGTTCGAAAGCTTTCTCAAACTGAACTTCTTGCTGTTCTTTGTCAGTCATTGGTTGTTACCTCGTTTGCTACAGCTTTTATATCACCATCAAATAAATGGATCTTTAATTTATCGCCTTTATTAACATTTTCCGTAGAAAATATAACTGAATTTTCTTTTTCAGAAAAGATAATACTGTATCCCTTTTGGAGAACATTGCGAGGGTTTAAGGCTTGCAGAGTGTTGCTGACAGCGGCAAGCTTTTCTTGCCTACTAGCGATAAGGTGGTTTATGGCGGTGTTGAGGCTGCTCTTTAGCTGGCAAAGTTTATTAGAATAGTAAGATAGCTGTGCTTGGGGTTTAAGTGCGATAAGGTGCTTTTGGCTAGCCTGAATCTTAGCCTTTTCAGTATCAATAAAATTGAAGATGGCTTCGTCAATGTTATGCCTGAAATCATCGACCCTTTGGAAATAGGTGCCTAGCAAGTAATCAGTATTGGTGAAAAAAGGATGGCCGGTGATAGCTGCTAAACGCTGGCGGTCATGCCTGATAATTTGCTGTAAACTTTGCTGTAGGCGACGTTGGACTTGTTGCAGGTTTTTTTCCTGCTGGGCTTTTTCAGCCATCGCTATTTCGGCAGCGGCCGAAGGTGTAGGAGCGCGAAGGTCAGCAACAAAGTCGGCAATGCAGTAATCAGTTTCATGGCCTACAGCGGAAATGATAGGGATTTGGCTTTCAAAGATGGCGCGCGCAGTGAGTTCTTCATTGAAAGCCCAAAGGTCTTCGATAGAACCTCCTCCACGGCCGACGATGATAACATCAGCAAGTTGGTAGCGGTTGAATTGTTCGATGGCCTGAGCGATTTCTTTAGATGCTTCGGGGCCCTGAACTTTTACTGGGTTGAGGGTAAGGTGGAAATCACTAAAGCGGCGGTTGAGAACGTTGAGAATATCTTGAATTACGGAACCTGTCGGGCTGGTAATAACCCCAATTCTTTTGGGGAGGTGGGGGAGCTCCTTCTTGTGCTCGGGGTTAAACCAGCCGCGCTGACGTAAATCTTTTTTTAATTCCTCAAAACGCTGCCAATGTTGCCCTAGGCCGACATGGAATAATTCTTGGACAACAATTTGATATTTGCCATGAGGAGGATATACGTTGAGAGCACCTTGCACGATAACCTGGTCACCAGCTTTAGGGAGGGTTGCAAGTTGTTGTGCAGAGCTGCGGAACATTACGGCCGAAATTTGAGCAGCATTGTCTTTTAAAGAAAAATAGAGGTGGCCTGAAGATTGGCGCTTGAAGTTGCTGATCTCTCCTTGAAGAGCAATGTTACTAAAAGAGCCTTCTAGTTGTTGTTTAACAAGGTGGGTTATCTGCGAGATCGTTAAGATTCTAGGTTGTGGCGGGAAGTTTTTTTTCATGTCGACAAGCTGAGCATTACTGTTTTTTAACCTTGAATATTTTTGGGTTGAGAAGGTAAAATTGTTTTTGCTTAGTTTATTATTAAACCCTAAAAGTTTTAAACCTTCAACAGGCGTTTGTGTTATGGCAAAAAAATATATTATGGCCGGCAACTGGAAGATGTATAAGACTATCGATGAAGCAGTAGGCTTTATCGAAAAATTGCGCCCTTTGGTGGAAGATACTCCTCACAAAGTATACTTGGGAGTGCCTTTTACAGCTATTAAGCCCGCAGCAGAGAAAGCTCACGGCTCGCCAATAGTTATCGGTGCCCAAAACATGAACGATGCTAGTGAAGGGGGTTTTACTGGCGAAATTGCTGGCAAGATGCTCGTCGATGCAGGGGCTCAATTTGTCATCTTAGGCCATTCCGAGCGTCGTCAATATTTTTTTGAAAGTGATGATTTCATCAATAAAAAGGTTAAAAAAGCTCTTCTCGATGGCTTGGAAGTAATTTTGTGTGTTGGGGAAACTTTGGAAGAACGGCAAGATGGTAAGACCCAGGAGGTTCTTAAAAATCAGATTATAGCTGGCCTTCAAGGTATAAGTGCTGATGAGCTTTCGAAGGTGATTTTGGCTTATGAGCCTATCTGGGCTATAGGTACAGGAGAAACCGCTACCCCTGATGTTGCTCAAGATAACCATCACTATTGCCGCCAGCAAGTTAAAGAACAATGGGGAGATAAAGTTGCCGCTGAGCTGAGTATTCTTTATGGCGGATCGGTAAAACCTGCTAACGTCGACGAGTTGATGCGTCAAGACGATATCGATGGTGCTTTGGTAGGAGGGGCTTCCCTAGATCCGGAAACTTTTAGTAAAATAACAAATTTTGGTGACCGATAATGAGTTTTGTATTCTATCTCGCTCTAATTTCATTCGTATTATTGACAGTATTACTGTGCTTTGTAATCTTAATTCAGGAAAGTAAATCCTCAGGGCTGGGAGCTGCCTTTGGTGCCGGCGACTCAGGTGATTCCCTTTTTGGAACTTCTACTGCTGATATTCTAAGAAAATTTACCTCGTGGTTAGTAGTTATTTTTGTAGTATCTTGCATCATGTTATCGATGTGGACCGCTTCTTTAGGTAGGGCCAAAAATAGCGCTTCACCTGTGATATTGGAACAAACAGAAAATAATTGATTATGGATTTGCAATTAGCTTATTATGGCGACCCCATTTTACGCCAAAAAGCTCAAGAAGTTGGTGAGATCGATGAGGAAATCAAAGCCTTAGTGGCTGCGATGATTGACGTTATGGACCAAAAAAGCGGTATAGGGTTAGCGGCTCCTCAAGTTAGCAAGTCTTTGCGTATCTTTATCATCAGACAATATGACAAAGGGACCAGCGGGGATATAGGGGAGCCACAGGTTTTTATCAACCCTAAGCTATCCTACCCTTCGCAAGAGATCTTGGAGGACGAAGAAGGCTGCTTGTCAGTGCCGGGAGTTTATGCAGAGATCGAGAGGCCGGCGGCTATCACTGTAGAGGCTCAAGACCTTGAAGGTAACTTTTTCACTAAAACTTTCCATGGCTATCCTGCTAGGGAAATTATGCATGAAAATGATCACCTTAACGGAGTCTTGTTCATTGACAGGATGATGGCTAAAGAGCGTAAAGAAATAGATCAAATGCTCAAGAAGCTTAAAAAGAAGCTCTCAAAGAAAAAATGGCGCTCTTAACAAGCGCCACCTCAAGGTCAATATCACCACAATCTTCAACCCATAATTATTCACGGGGTTAACCTTCATAAGGCCTTACGTCGTTTTTTTAGCCAACCATCTTCATCTTCAGGGGTAATATGAAACTTTTCGATATTGTCATAACAAAGATCGTTGAGTTTTTTGTTTTTTAGCTCTAGCACAGAGTATAAAAAGTTTACGCGTTCCTGCTGACTGAGGTTGTTAAGGAATTTATCAGCGTTTTTTATCCAGCTAGCAATAGCGGTGGTATTTTCCGCAGCAAACACGTAATCCGCTAGCATCTTTTGAGAAGAGGCTTCTAGCTCTAATTTTCTCAGAGATTTTAATAAGGAATAGTACGCTTTTGAATAGTTGGGGCGTGTGGCACAACTTTTTAAAAGTTGCTCAACGACACATACTAGATAATCTCTAGGAAGGTCTTTGAAGATCAAGAGACCAGCTGCTAAGTCGTCACTCTCAAGGGCTGGGATATCATCGATAGCATAAAAAATCCTGCTAACCTCTTCATAATTTTCTTGGCCAGCCCAGATAAAAATTTCCTTTAAAAGATGAGGGAATTGTCCTAATGGGCTGCCGATTTCTTTGCCGAATTTATCTTTAAAAAAACCTTTGCAGGTTTTTTTGGTGAGGATTTTTTTTGCCATTAACATTCTAATGCGGGGATCTGTAATCTTCAAGCATCCCAAATTTTTTATTATCGGCGCATAGTGGATACTGTCGGTTTCAAATTTCGTATGTAAGGCAAGGAAAAATTTAAGGTTTTCGTCATCGCTCAAATTATGCTCTTCGTTAAGGTGCTTGATAGTCTCCATGATAGCTTTAAAATATATATTTGCCCCATCAGTAATCCATTCCCATAGAAATGGTGGACGCCAGCTTAAAAATGAGGAGGGGGTGTTTTCAATATAATCATTTAATAATGTGAGCGTTAAACCAGGGTTGTTATTCAGTTCTTTGACCGTTATTTGCATATCTTCAGGGGAGATATTTTTAACGGATCCTTTGTGTAAACCTATAGTATATTTTAAGAGCACTAGGTTCTCTATAGGTGAAAAACCGAAACTTCTGTAACACCCTAGAATCCTATTAGAATGGTCTTTTTCGACAATCATCTTGGTCGCTAGCGAGTAAAACTCCCTTCTATCACCCTTATTTTTTAGCTTATGGAAAGCAGCAGAGTTAAAGAGCTCATTATAATATGGTAGAGCTTTTCGTGCCTTGGCTGTTTCGTAACTCGTTCCCTGTTCAAAATGTTCTATGAGCCAATCGAAGAAGTTAGGTTTTGCTTTTTTAGCTTTATCAAGAATTTTGTATGCGTTCTTGGCTTCAGGACTTAAATTTTTATTTTTGCTACAACAATTAACCTCTGCGACCGTGGGCGGGAAATTAATCCTAGAACTAAGATATCGTTCTCCTAAGGGTTCGACAAGTTCAAAATCTTCCATTTCTAAGTTGGGGTTGAGATAGCTAGGGTTGTATTTGATATAGCCTTTCTCAGCGATAGCAACCCTGATAAGATCCTTATCAAGAGGCAATCCAAAATCGTTTAGTGTATTGCTAGAGCAAAAGTATTGTTCGAAGTCTAATCCAGGGGCTACTGTTAAAATATTAAAAAAAATATTTTGAGGTAAAGCATTAGTGATTTTGGTAATATCCTCCCTTAACCCAAAAATAAGCTGTCTCACCTCCGACTTATCCATAAGGTTTTTTTTTATAAATTGACCGGTTACTTTTAAATCAACATAATCATCAACTCCAGATGAGATATCTAGAACGCCTTTATCAAGCTCATATCGACATACCAAAACATGAGCCCATTTATTCCAATTAGTAGGCTGGGGTACCTCAAGGTCGGTAGGTGTCTCAAAAAGGGAGAGGTCTAACGCTTGCTTTTTGCAGGCATCCTCCAACCTTATGACATGACTGTCCGATATTAAGCTGCTACTGGAAAAGTCAATATTATCGAGGGTGATAGCACCTTTGTCAAAGGTGGTCACTTTTATGCAATCACCTTGTTTTTGCAGTACTCTTAAACGAATATTGTTGAGATCTAACGAGGAGGGGGCGGAATCTGAGGATTTCACAAATTCTTGAATATCCCATAAAAGACTTAAAAATTGGATGTGCAGGTCTTCGGGTGTGTAATCATGGTTGGCAATAAAAACAAAGTCATAATGATCACTAAGAGGGTCTGTTGATAAATCTACCAAGGATAAATTGTAAGTCTGAGCGAAATCGATACTATAAGTCTGCAAGCTGGAAAAGCTGTTGCTACCAAATAATCCGCCGGTTGTTAAGAACAAGAGAGGTAATAATAAATATCGTAACTTTTTCATTTCTATCTCCATAATAAGCTTAGAGAATTTTTATATAATTAAAGTTAAAATTAAATTAAAAAATATTTCACAACTACCGATATGAGCAACAATTAAAATTTTCCGTTTACTAAAAAAGCGGACCGGATCATAAAAGATTCAAGTTATAATAGCTTAAATCTTTGATAGGCAGAGGCATTTTTATAAGATGCGGGCCTCTAGTTTTATATTGTTTTAGGAGGGGAAGATGCAGTCGGACAATAAAAATTATAGTAGCAACAACGGAGGAGATAATTCTCATCATGCTCATATGGTTGCTGACTTTAGAACAAGGTTCTGGGTATCTTTAATAGCTACTATACCTGTTTTGTTACTATCGCCGCTTATTCAATCCTTTTGGGGTTATCACCTAGAATTTGCTGGTTCACGACTTACCCTTTTAGTATTATCTACTTTTGTTTATTTCTATGGAGGATGGCCCTTTTTAAGGGGGCTAGTCAGCGAGATTAGCAAAAAGCTGCCGGGAATGATGACTCTTATCGCTGTAGCTATTTCGGTAGCATATTTTTATAGCGCCGCAGTGGCCTTGGGGTTACAAGGTAAAGTGTTCTTTTGGGAGTTGGTAACTCTTATTGATATTATGCTCCTAGGCCATTGGATAGAGATGAAGTCCGTAATGGGAGCTTCCAAAGCTTTGGAAGAGCTGGCAAAGCTCATGCCTTCAGAGGCTCATCGTTTAAAGGACGATGGTGAAGCTGTTGACGTTAAGCTTGAGGCATTGCATGCGGGCGATAAGGTTTTGGTAAAGCCGGGAGAGAAAATACCCGTCGATGGAAAAGTTTCGGAAGGAGCTTCGGAGGTTAATGAAGCTGCCATAACCGGAGAGTCAAAACCAGTAACTAAGCAGGAGGGTGATAAGGTTATCGGAGGCGCGGTCAACGGCGAAGGTTCTTTAACGGTAGAGGTGACTAAAACGGGAGAAGATTCTTATCTTTCCCAAGTGATAGAATTGGTAAAATCAGCCAGTGAAAGTAAGTCCAAGGTTCAAGGTCTTGCGGATAAGGCTGCTTTTTGGCTGACACTGGTAGCCGTTTCAGTAGGGGTAATAACTCTTATAAGCTGGCTTTTTGTCGGCAAGGAATTTGTCTTTGCCCTAGAGCGTATGGTGACAGTGATGGTTATTACCTGCCCCCATGCTTTGGGATTGGCTATACCTCTCGTCATCGCAGTTATCACAGCGATCTCCGCAAAGAATGGCCTTCTAATTAGAAATAGGACAGCTTTCGAAGGCGCTCGAAACCTCGATGTTGTCGTATTCGATAAGACAGGAACCTTGACAAAAGGGGAGTTCGGCGTATCGGATATTATATCTTTTGGTGATTGGAAAAAAGAAGAGCTGCTAAGAAAAGTTGCCGCTATTGAAACCCATTCTGAACACACCATTGCCTTGGGTATTATCAATAAGGCCAAACAGCAGGAACTTTCGTTGCCCAAAAGTGAAGATTTTTCCTCATTGCCGGGCAAGGGAGCCCAAGCGCGTATTGAAAAAGAGGAGATTTTTGTTGGCAATAGAGGTATTTTGGAAAAGGGAGAAGCTTCTTTATCCTCTGAGGAACGAGAAAAAAGTGAGGATCTAGCTTCTCAAGGTAAGACTTTGGTGTTTGTTGTCGCCAACAAACAAGTTCAAGGGGTCATTGCCCTTTCCGATATTATCAGAGAGGAGGCTAAAGAAGCTATCCAAAGGATTAAAAAGAGCGGTATTAAGGTTGGAATGATTACAGGTGATAACCATGCTACCGCGAAATTTGTTGCTAACGAATTAGGGATAGACGATTTTTTTGCTGAAGTATTGCCTGATAAAAAGTCTGAGAAGATTAAAGAGCTCCAAGAGCAGGGAAAACAGGTTGCTATGGTTGGCGATGGCGTAAATGATGCACCTGCATTAGCACAAGCCGATGTTGGGATAGCTATAGGAGCCGGCATGGACGTCGCTGGTGAAGCCGCTGACGTGGTCTTGACCGACAGTGATGCTGGAGATGTTCTTAGTGTCATCCAGTTATCAGGGATAACCTATCGCAAAACTGTGCAGAACCTTGCATGGGCTACAGGATATAACGTTTTTGCGATCCCTTTGGCGGCGGGGGTATTTTATCATTGGGGAATAATACTAGCGCCGGCGGTAGGGGCTTTGATAATGTCTTTGAGTACAATAATAGTAGCTATCAATGCTAAGCTTATAACCTTTCAGAAGAAGGGTAGAAAATTATAGTGTTTTGCCGGTGAAGAGAAAGATTATTTTCATTTGTGAATGATTAGGCGGCTGGGCAGAGTATTTTTTATCCTTTGAAGAACGAGCTCTTTGCTGTTAGTTTGGCTTGCAGGAAATTGAAATAAAAAATATCTTCTATTAAAAGAGAAGGACGGCTTTGTAATGATGATTAACAATTTGCAATTATATGAATGGGGAAGGGGGCTGGCGGCCATTTTTTTTGTTGGAGGTGTATATTTTCTTTGGCAAGCATGGAAGATGAGAGATGGCCAAGGTAATTCCTTTAACAGGAAAGTGATGATCAAAGGAATCTTGGGAATGCTGATGTTATTTTCCATGGCTACTCTTTTGATCTATCATTATTCACAGGAGCCTATACCGGAAAGAATTAAGCAGAACGAAGTCTTGCGAAATATTGAAGATGATTTACCGGAAATCAGCGCATTGGAACAAGATAACCCTATAGGCTTTTCTGGATGAAGAAACCTTAAAATATTGGTAAACGATGGTTAAATTAAAGGCGCAAAAAATTTTATGGGGCGAAGGCTTAGCAGCGACTTTAGCGATCGGGATAGAGTATTATAGCGTTTTTATTTATGGTTATTTAGCTCCTATTATCGCTCCCTATTTTTTTGCAGGCGGTAGCCACCTTCATATGTGGGGTTCGATAGCCTTAGGTTATTTATTAGCACCTTTAGGAGCCGTTATCTGTGGCCATTTCGGCGATACTAAAGGACGTAAAATAATTTCTGCCTGGACGATAGCTTTAGTAGCTATTCCTACTTTTGTTATGAGCATATTGCCCACCTATGACCACATCGGTATATGGGCTTCGATCTTATTTGTCATTCTTCATTCGATCCAGGGAATGGCTTTTGGAGGGGAATTTTTAGGTTTGTTTACCTTCATAATGGAAAAAGCGCCTCGTCATCGTCGCGGTTTTTTGGGAGGTATTATTTCTTGTGGGTCTGCTATAGGTGTGCTAGCAGCTTCTCTTATGGTTTCAGCATTACATTTGTTGGATCATCCCTACTCCAATTGGCTATGGCGCATACCCCTAGCATTAGGCGGGGTGGGTATATTATTAGCACTATACTTTTATCACTTGCATGGAGATACCGAAGTTTTTATGGAAGAGAAAGCCGAAAACGATATGGTAGCATGGCCAATATTGGAGTTATTTAAAAATAATTTTGGTAAATTCATTAAGATTATCGGTATCACCACTTTAGCCCCCATTATCACTATTGTAGTTTTCGGCTTTCTGCCTTATGTGGCTATTAAAGAGCTCGGATTTTCTCAGGAAAAGGGGATGTGGTTTAATACCATGTCATTAGGGATGTTTATTTTTGCTCCTCTATTTGGATGGTTATCCGATAAGGTGGGGCGCAAGCCTATTTTGATAGGAGTTTCTGGGGCTTTTTTGATCTTGGGATTGCCTTTATTTAAGCTAATGGCAGTGAAGTCCTTGGTATCCTTTATCACGATACAGTTTATTTTTGCATTTATCGCTTCTGCTTATTATGGAGTTGCCTTGATAGCAGCTTTAGAGCTTTTGCCGATAAACGTCCGCTTTACTGGTGCAGCTTTAGGGTATAATATAACATATGCCTTTTTTGGAGGAGCCGCAGGAGCTCATATTGTTAATTTGCTTATTGCGGAAACTCATTACAAGCTAGCCCCACTTTTTTATTTTATTATAGGAGCTGCTCTCGTAATGGGGACTGTTCTAACAATTAAGGAAACAGCTGACGAGGGTTTAGATTTTTAAATTAAGATAATAGAAAAGCTTTATATGAAAAGGAGTCTATATGAAAAATGCGCCTGAAAATGATTCTCTTCTGCCTCTAACAGGTGAACAGTATCCATTATGGCAGGAAAGCCAACTATATCCCGATGATTACTCTTATCATTTCAATTTTGTTGCCCAACTAAATCATAAGATTTCTTCGGCTAGACTTCAGGGAACTATTAGGATAATTGCTGAACAGCGTCCTTTTTTGCGCACCCTGTTTAAAGAAGTGGAAGGTGTACCTAAAAGGGAGTATCAAAATTCAGATTCATTAGAACTAAAGATAGTAGAGTGCTCTAATCAAGAAGCTGTTAAACAGTTAGCGGAGAGCGCCTATCAAGAACCTTTCGACCTATTGCAAGAGCTTCCGGCGCGCTTTATCTTATATAAAACCTCTGATGGCAATAATTATTTGCAGGTTATCATTCACCATATAGCTTTAGATCTTGCAGGATACATTGACCTGATTCCTAAAATCTTTGAGGTCTATTCTGAAAACCTTGATGAAGCCCCTGCACCCTCTAAAGATGATGATTTTGCTCTGCAGCAACAACAATACCTCGCTTCCGAGAAGGGTAAGGAAGATTTGAACTACTGGAAGGAGTATCTTTCAGGAGAATTGCAGCCTCCTCTTTTGCCTTTGCATAATAGTCATTCCGAGTATCATTCTGGGGTGCTTTATCGCGAATTGGATGCAGATTTAGAAGCTAGGCTAAAAAAAACAGCTAAAGCATTGCATGCAACATTTTTTTCTTTGCAGATAGCCGCATTTCAGGCCTTCCTTCATCGCTACACCGGCCAACCAGAGGTTATCAGCGGTATACCTATTCAAGTTGTAAGATCTAAAGCTTCTTTATCTTCTATAGGTTATAGTGTTAACACATTGCCTATAAGAAATAGTTTTATGGAAACACGACCTTTTAGTTCTTTGGTAGTCGCAGTTAGCGCAGATCTCAAAAGAGCAGTAGAACATTGTCGTATGCCCTTCCAAATGATCAAAGAAGCTTGTCCGGATGCTTCATTCCAAACAATGATAGTTTCTCAAAGATCTAGAAATTATCACCAGTTGATAGATTTTGGGGTTGCTAAGGCAGGGGTAAAAATGAAACTCGGTGATATTGAGCTGGAATCGATAGGTATGGGGCACTTTCCTGTGGGAAGGACAGGGCTAACATTAGCGGTGGTCGAAACATCTCAAGGATATTATCTTTCCTATCATTTTAATGCTTTACTTTATAGCTACGAGGAAATTGAGCGCCTGCAGAAGAACTTTCAGACTTTTCTATACTCTATTGCAGATAATCCTCATAAGCAAGTTTCCGAGCTTAGTTTGCTATCCCCTTCGGAGTATCAGCAAGTGGTTTGCGACTTCAATGATACTGCTGTTGACTTTGACCTGCAGCGTAATTTTATAGATTTTTTTGAGCGCCAGTGCCAGCAGACTCCTCATGGTATAGCAGCGGAATATCAGGGAGAAAAGATTAGCTATCAAGAGCTAAAGGCGAAAGTCGATAAGTATGCATATTTGCTTCAGCAAGAGGGAATAACACGAGGGAGCTTAGTAGCTCTTTGCTTAGACCGTGGGATAGACTTTATCATTGCTATGGTTAGTGTGATGAAAAGCGGAGCGGCTTACCTTCCATTAGATCATAAACAGCCTGCGGAGCGCCTGAATTATATCCTCGAAAATTCTAAGGCCAACCTTCTAGTAACCACTGATGAATATAAGGCGATCTTTAAGGATTATGCTGGCAAAGTGCTGGAGTATAGTAGTTGTCTTAATGATTGGGATGATGCCAACGATTTTCATCCTTCTCAAGAACCTAATCCTGACGATTTAGCATACGTTATATATACTTCTGGATCTACTGGACAGCCCAAAGGGGTCGAGGTCGGCAATAGGGCTTTGAGTAACTTTTTGCAGGCTATGCAAACATTTTTTCAGGTAGGCCCTGCTAACCGTTGGCTTGCTGTTACCACGGTATCTTTCGATATCTTTAACATGGAAATCCTCCTCCCCTTAATGACAGGAGCTACCGTTGTTATAGCTGACAGTGCAACAACTGTAGACCCCGTCGCGCTATCTCAGTCAATAGAAGATTATAAGATTAATATCATGCAAGCAACCCCTGCTACTTGGCGCCTGCTGGTCGATGGAGGTTGGGAAGGAAAAAATGATCTTAAGATTCTTAGCGGGGGAGAGGCTTTACCCCACAGCTTGGCAGAAGCTTTGCGTTGCCGATGTCTAGAGCTTTGGAACTTGTATGGTCCTACAGAAACTACCATCTGGTCGGCGGTGAGAAAGATCGAAAACGTCGATGAGAAGCTCAATACTGCTTACCCCATTGCCAACACCACATGCTATGTTCTTGATAACAATTTAAATCCGCTACCTTTAGGAGTTCTAGGAGAGCTCTATATCGGTGGCATAGGACTAGCAGAGGGTTACCGTCATCGTCCCGATCTGACAGCTGAACGTTTTATAGAAAGCCCTTTCGATAACGCTTTAAGTAGCAAATTATATAAGACGGGCGATATTGCCCGCTATTTGCCATCGGGAAGGTTGCAATTCTTGGGCCGCGCCGATTTTCAAGTTAAAATCAGAGGCTTTAGGATTGAGTTAGGGGAAATAGAAGCAGCTCTTACCAGCCATCAGGAGGTGACCAATGCTGTAGTAGACGTCGATGATGACCCCGAAGTAGGTAAGCGTTTGATAGCTTATTATACAGGCTCCGTTGACAAAGCTGAGGTCAATAACCTGCTCGAAGAGCGCCTGCCGGCATATATGATACCTTCAGCCTACATAGCTTTAGAAAGCATGCCTTTAACGCATAATGGCAAAATCGATCGTAAAAAGCTGCCTAAACCCAAAGCAGCAGACCTTACAGCTTTATCGGAAATGGTAGTGCCAAGAAATGAGATAGAAGAATCTTTAGCAGAAATTTGGCAAGAAATTTTGAAGTTAGAGAGAGTGTCCGTCAAAGATCATTTTATTAAATTGGGAGGCCATTCGCTTTTAGCAGCTCAAGTAGTGCATAAAATTAACCGGCGTTTTCAGCTAGCGTTGCCCTTAAAAGTGATTTTCGAAAAGCCTACTATTGAGCTCTTAGCTCATGAAGTTGCGGATGAGCTTAGCTGTACGGCTTCCGAAGGCAAGGCAGGCATCAAGCTATGCCCGCGCTCGGAAATGTTACCTCTTTCATACTCTCAAAACCGTTTATGGTTCCTCGATCAGCTTGAAGAGCATAGCCCAATCTATAATGTTCCTTATGTGGTAACTATTAAAGGGACTCTTAATGCTGCTAGGCTCGAAAAGGCTATCAATACTGTTGTCGAGCGCCATGAGATCTTACGAACATCATTTCCCGCTAAAGATGGAGTACCTTATCAAGATATTGCACCTCGTGCTAACTTTAGATTGCAAACTTCCAATGTTGCCGATGAAGCTGAAGCACAGCAAGAGATTCTTAAGAAGGCCCAAAAACCTTTCGATATTACACGCTTACCGCTTTTTAGAGTTGCTTTGGTAGAGGTTAACAGCCAAAAGAGTTTTATGGCCTGCGCGTTTCACCATATTATCTTTGACGGTAGATCGATAGAGCTCTTTCTTAAAGAGGTTTGTCATATATATAGTGAGAAGGATGATGCACAACTTCCACAATTATCGATCCAATATGCTGATTACGCCTACTGGGAGCAACATGGCCATGATAATGAGGCCACGGAGCATAACCTTATCGACTGGTGGCAAAAGTCCTTGGCAGGAGCGCCACATTTTCTAAACTTGCCTATCGATCACCCGCGCCCGCCAGTACAAACTTTTCGGGGTGCTCTATGGGAGTTTTATGTTCCCAATGAAATTTTGCTTCCTTTAAAAGCCTGGGGGCAAACATGTCATGCTTCGACTTTTATGGTATTATTAGCAGCTTTTAAAGTTCTCCTTTCGCGCTATAGCGGGCAGGATGATATTATCGTAGGGGTCCCTGCCGATGGGCGTCAGCGCCCCGAAGAGGAAAAGTTGCTAGGATGTTTTATCAATACATTGGCTTTTAGAACGAACTTGGGAAGGGAGCCTTCTTTTCAAGAGCTTGTTGAGAGAGTACGTGATTTTGCTCTTCAAGCCTATGCTCATCAGGAGGTGCCTTTCGAAGAGCTCGTCGACCACTTGCAATTAGAGCGCTCTTTGAGTTACTCGCCACTATTTCAGGTGATGTTTAACATGTTAGCTCCTATAGATCAGGCAACATTAGGAGGGCTAGATATTTCTGTCGATGAGGTCGACAGGGGGATGGCACATTTTGATCTTAGCTTGTCAGTGCAAGAGACACCTCAAGGTTTGAAAGCCGTTTTCGAGTATAGTACTGATCTATTTAAGGAAGAGACTATCAAAAGAATGTCCGGCCATTACCTTCATCTGCTAGAAAGTATTATAGATAACCCCTCTGAGCAGGCTGACCAACTGCCAATGTTGTCGCCTGAGGAGTTGCATACCTGCCTTGAAGAGTGGAACAAGCCTAATATCGATTATGAAGATTATGAGATTGTTCATGAGGTTTTTGAGCGGTGCGCAGCTCAAAATCCCGACGCCATTGCTGTAACTTACGAAGGAGAATCGTGGGATTATCGTCACTTGAATGCTAAGGCCAATATGGTAGCCCACACCTTGCTGGATCGCGGTGTGAAACCGGGGGCGATGATAGCAATTTGTGCAGGGCGAACAGCGGATTTCCTTGCGGGTATTTTGGGGATTATGAAGGCAGGGTGTGCTTATGTACCCATAGATCACCATGCTCCGCAGGATAAAATTGCTTATATCTTGCAGGATATCAACCCGCCCTTGGCTCTGACAGTTAGTTCGACGGCAGGGCGTATCACTCCACTAGGAGTGAAAACTATCAATATTGATGGTATTGAAGGGGAAAAAGCCTTTAACCCTCAGCGAGCAGTTTCTGGAGACTCTTTAGCTTATGTTATCTATACTTCGGGGTCTACAGGAAAACCTAAAGGAGTAGAGATCAGCCATGCTAGCATTTGTGATAGGGTAGCTTGGAAGGCTGCTCAATATCCTCTTGATAGCGATGATGTGGTCTTACACACTTACTCGTTTATTTTTGATGGATCGATTATTAACTACCTCTGGCCTTTATGCTACGGCATTCAACTGGTGATCGCCTCTACGGAAGAGCGTTTGGATAGCCATGCTCTCTTGGAACTCATTAATCATTATAGGGTTACAACTGTAGACCTATTGCCGTCTTTGATTCATGCTATACTTGAAGAGCACGATGTTAACAAATGTGCTTCGTTGAAAACTGTCTTCTCAGGGGGAGAAGCATTGTCAGGGGAGATTGTTCAGCTTTTCTACCAAAAGCTTCCCCACGCCGAGTTGCATAATACTTACGGCCCCACGGAAGCGACGGTGGAGGCTAGCTTTTGGCCTTGTGAACGTAGCTTCGATAGCGGGATAGCCCCTATAGGTAGGCCGATGGCCGGGGCTAGGCTATATATTTTGGATGGCAACCTCAATCCCGTGCCAGTGGGTGTTCCCGGTGAACTCTATATCGGAGGCAAAGGGCTGGCGAGAGCTTATCTCAACCTCCCCGGAATGACGGCGGAAAAATTTGTTCCCGATCCTTTTAATTCTGCGCCAGGGGCGAGAATGTATAGAAGTGGCGATATTGTGAAATATCGTTCCGATGGTGTGATAGATTTTATTGGTAGAGGTGATAACCAAGTCAAAGTTAGTGGGTTTAGGATAGAATTAGGGGAAATCGAAGCTGCTTTAATGCGTCACCCTAAAATTCAAGAAGCCTTGGTGGAAGCTAAGCAACATCCTTCAGGACAGAAATTTTTGGCTGCTTACCTTATTCTTGAGGAGAAGCTTGATGAGAGTACGAACTTAACAGAAATGCTCAAAGAAGAGCTGTCGCGTAGTTTGCCGGAATATATGATACCAAAGTTTTATACTGTCATGGAAAGCTATCCTACCTTGCTGAACGGTAAAATAGATAGAAAGAGCTTGCCGGAGCCTACCGTCATCGAAGAGAAAAGTGGTGAAATTGTTCCTCCAGAAGGTGAGCGTGAGGAGCGCTTGTTAGAAATGTGGTGCGAGATCCTACAGCTTGATACTATTGGGGTAACGAGTAACTTCTTCGATTTTGGAGGTAACTCCTTATTGGCAGTGCGCCTGATAGCGCGGATACGTCATGCTTTTCAAGTTTCGCTGCCTTTGGCGAGCTTATTTCAGCATTCTGCCGTTAGGACTTTGTCTCATGCTATTAACGAAATTAAGCATGGTGTTGACTGGTCGCCGCTAGTGCCCATTCAGTCTAAAGGTAATAAGACTCCGGTCTTCTGTATCCATCCTATCGGAGGCAATGTTTTGTGCTACCAGCCTCTTGCAGCATCTATAGGCCAGGAACATCCTTTTTATGGCCTTCAAGCTCGTGGGTTTGAGGAGGGACAGGAACCTTATAGTTCTATAGAATCTATGGCAGCGGAATACGTTAAGGAGATATGCTTAGCATACCCTCAAGGTCCATATTTTGTTGGGGGATGGAGCTTTGGCGGGTTAGTAGCTATAGAGGTTGCTAGGCAGTTGCACGATGCAGGTTACCCTGTGGGAAGGGTTTTTCTGTTAGATGCTTCTTCCAATCTCTCAGCTATTAAAGCTATGGATTTGGATGATGAAGCAGCTTTTGTTAAAGATCTCGCTCATCAGTTTGGTGTGGAGGTTGATGATATCGAAGAAGGCCATGTCGATGATGTGTTGGCAAACTTTATCGAGAATGGCTTGAAAAATCCGACGGATTCATCAGATGAATATACCTCTAGGCTAGCGGCTGTAGCTAAAGCTCATTACCGTGCTTTGAAGTATTATGATATTCCAGCGCTCGACGTTCCTGTTACTCTGATTAAAGCTGAGGATAATCCTGAAAAGGCATTGGATTTAGGTTGGCAAGAGTTTGTGAGCAACCTTAACATACATGAAATCCCTGGAGATCATTGGACAATCTTCGAGCAGCCCAACCTGGCGACTTTGAGCGCTATAATAAAAGATCTAGGGGTAAGTTGTGAAAGTTGATAGCTGTTGGAGATTATGGTCGCCAGGCAAGACACTCACCCGGGATGCTATCCAGGTATGGTTGGTGGATTTTTCCAATCAAAAATTAAAAGCTTGCTTAGAAGATTTCAGGGCCACACTTTCTAAAGAAGAGAAAGCGCGTGCCGATGGGTTTAAGGAACGATATTACGGTGAACGTTATACTCTTGCTCATGGTGTGCTTCGTAAGCTTTTAGCCTACCAGCTTGGAAGGGATCCTAGTGAGGTGTGTTATTATTATAATCACTATGGTAAGCCGGGGTTAGTGGGAGATTCAATATATTTTAATATCTCTTATTCCAACAATTTGGCGCTCTTGGCGTTCTCTACTGAAACACAAGTCGGCGTAGATATTACTAGGGTAGAATCTTTCACTGAGGTCGAAGGGTTGATAAGCTGCTGTTTTTCTCATGAAGAAAAACAAGAGATAAAAACTTTGACATCTCAAGCAAGGACAGAATCTTTCTTTAGGAGATGGGCCGCTAAGGAGTCGATTGTTAAAGCTTTAGGGGTTGGACTTTTTTGGCCTTTAGATGAGCTGACGGTATTTTGGGATTCGGAACAAGCTAATGAGGTTATAGCAGCACCTCGTGAAGTTAAGGATAATTTTCAGTGCCTAGCATTGCCAGAGATTTCTGGTTATCAGGCTAGGCTGACTGTTAAGTTAAGCGAGGATTTTAAAGATGTTGAGCTGATGACTTTGCTATACAGCCCATAAGCATAATAAAAAATTATTGTGTGGCGATAAAAAGTAAGCCTGCTAAGGCATACTTGTTTTTGGGGTTCCCATTAACGATAGCTTCCATTAACATTTGGACGCCTTCTCGAGTATGGGATTCCGCAAGGGTTTGATAAGAGTTTATCAAGAGCTGTGAAGTTTCCTTGGGGGTTAGCTGATGATGAGTACGGGAGTGATCCCAATTTCTGGGTACCATGCTGCGGAATTCTATCAGCGCTTGATCTTGCTGTTTATTGAGCCACTTTTGTAGCTGATTTTCGTAAAATTCATCTCCCGTAAGTCGGTAAAGAGCAAGGTTGCAATAGTTTCTTATCAGGGGGTTGCCTAAATGCTGGTGATGTTTTTCGAGAAGAGCGACAGCTTTAGGGGTTTGCATATTCTCTAGAAGACTCACCGTAGCAGGTATTAAGTCATTCTGTTCATTACTAAAGATTGTTTCCGCTAGCGTAATAAAATTATCACCAGGGAGGTTAAAAGCTTCGGTAAGAATTTTCTCTTTGGTAGTTAGCGATATTTCTTCTATGATAGCATTGTCATGAGGCTTGGAAGTAGTAGCGTAAACTGTTTTGATAGCCGACAGAACTTTTCCCGTCGAAGTTGTCGGAACTACAGCCAACCCTTGCTTATTGCATAATAAGAGTTCGCCTATCACCTCTACACACCGAGGATCGCGGTGCTGCAATAAAGCGCAAGCAGCATTATAGCTAATTTGCAGATCCTTGTGATGGATAAGCGATGCAAGCTCTTCTTGGGTGCCTTCGATTTCACCCAAAGCATAGATGGCAAAAAGATTATGAGGTATCAGCTTAAGAATAGTTTGGTAACCTTGGTGGTCACCTTGGCGGTATAGAGCTAATGCTGCTGCGATCTTAATATCGTCGAGTGATGATGTCAGACCTTTTTTTAATAAAGGTAAAGATTTAGTGTCATCAAATACTCCTAATGCCCAGAGGCTAGCTTCTTTTTGAGAAGCACTAGGCTGGCTCGCTAGGCGCCGAATATATGGTAATAAAGTGTCGATTTTATAATTGGCGACGCTAGTGATAGCTGCATTACGAACCATAGGGTCGGCGTCGTTGAGGAATCTTGCTAAGAGCTTAATAGCCGTAGGGCTTCCATGGCGTGCGAGAAGTTCAGGAAAGACTACTTGAACCGAATGAGGTACTTTAACCATTAAAGCCTCGATTTGGGAAAGAGTCTCGGGCAGGCGCTTGGGAGCTAGATAGTACAGGGCTTCTAACCTTAAGAGCAGGAAATCCGAGCTCAAAGCTTTTTGAAGGATACGGTCGGCTTGACTATTTTGCTGCTGGCTTAGAAAATGGATAGCCGCCAGTTGTACCTGAGGGTTAGGGTAATCCAAGCCTTTCTCGAGAATAGGCAAAGCTGCTCGGTCATTGATGATCCCAGCACCGTAGACAGTTAACAGGAGGTCTTCATGATTGTTACTCATCGAGCCTTGCTCTAAGATCATGAGGGCCATTTTACGCAAAACATCATAATCGGGAGCATGAGAGTTATAAAGCTCCAAGGCTTGATCGAGATTATTTTCATGAACAAGATATAGTATGCGACTCTCCAAGTAATCGGCAGGCAGAACTGTGGCGGTCGTTAAGCTTAGGATTGTTAATGCTTTTGCTAGGCGAGGTAGTCCCATAAATCAATGCCCATGATTGCTAATAACTTTTGGGTGGTGTTGATGGGCATCCCCATCACATTATAGAAGCAGCCGTCAATTTTTTTGACAATGATGCTGCCAGATTGCTGTACGGCATAGCCCCCCGCTTTATCATCACAGTGGAGTTGTTGATGATAGAGACGTAGCTTATCAGGGGAAGGGGAGTGAAAGAGAACTTTGGTCTCTTCGCTGTCGCTATACTCTTCGTCGCCGCAACGTACTGTTAGTCCGGTAAAGACGCTTTGCCAGTTGCCGGCAAGGTCGCATAGAATACGAAAAGCATCTTCGGAATCTTTAGGTTTAGTATAAATTTTGCCGTGGCAGTAGACGATAGTATCAGCGGTAAGTATGATGTCATCAGGATATTTTGCCGCCAAAGACGCTGCTTTGCCACTGGAAAGCTGGCATACATAGTCGTGAGGATTGTTATTGAAAATAACAGAATCTTCGTCGAAGTTGGGAGAGGCGACCTCAAAGGGTACCGAAAAGTAGCCTAGAATCTCACGGCGGCGAGGAGATTGTGACCCTAAGATAAGTTTTTTGTTCATGAGATAAATACCTGTGGGAAGATTTTTATTGGAATAGCTTCAGGAGTAATTTCTGGACAGTCACCTTTAAGCTGGCGGCGCAGGGTCCTTTCTTGTTCCTTGACGGTATCTAAAGAAGGTTGCTCTTCAGCTACAAAAAATCCCAGAAATTGATTCCCTTGGTGGGTAATGACTTTTAAGGAGGTGGAGAATTGGGCTTCTTGCCAGGCAGTACTATGTTGTAAGGTATAGCTGCGCTCAGGAGTGAGTTTTACCCCTATAAAGAATTTAACGGGAAGGTGATTGTTGTCAGTCATAATTTATCCATATTAGAGTGCCAAGGTATCATAATGAGGCTTAATTGCCAAGGACCTTGAGGCTGTCAAAGTCTAGCAAATGAGAGAATCCCCAGTCAACGATGATGATTGTTAAGCTTCCAAGAACTACAGCTTTAGTGATAACCTTAGGGACATCGCGGGGCTGTAGATGATGATCCTTGCTGCCGCAAATCTCGGCGGTAACCATGGTGATGATAATATAGGCGAGGCTGCGATAGACATTAATAACAGGCAACCACTGCCAAAAGTTTTTAGGAGGAAAAAGATTTTTATGGATCGAAGTCCAATATGCTGAGGCGTCGGGGAAAAAGTTGTAAGGAGCACCTATCCCTACGATTTGCCCAATCATAAGGGCAAAGGCCGTCCCTACAGCTGTTAAGATAGGTGCTGCTATCAAGGCTGCGATCATGCTGGGAAGCAAAGCCCAGCGGCGGGGGCTGATGCCCAGAGTTCTAAGAAGGTCATTTTGTTTGGTAGCTTCCATAGTAGCGACCTTTCCGGCATAACTGCCGCCTATGCGCCCTGCCAGTAAAAGAGCTGTTAAAAGGGGGCCGATTTCTATGACGAATAGGTTGGCGATACCATAACTAAAAAGGTGCTGCTTGATGGAGGGAATGAATGCAGCGGACATCTTGCTAGCTTCCTTGTATACTATATGACCAAAAATCGAAGGGTGTTTCTTTAAGATCACTTTTAACAAGCTAGTGACATCGACTTCATTGAGCAGTTGCGAGAAGAGGATATTGATAGCAAAACCCGCGGCTAAAAAGGCCAATATTATCAGAGGCAAAGAATATAGTAAGTAATCGGTGATGGCGCTAAAGGTGCGCTGATAAAATTTCCAGCCTTCACCTGTAGCTGAAAGGGGAGTAGCATAATTTTTGTGGCTGGCAGCGACTAAATCGATACTACGGGAAGAGAGCTGGGAAGCATATTGTTCCTGGTGCGAGATAATAATAAATGATAGCCCTTGATCTAGCAGCTTTTGAAGCGTCTTGACAATCTCTCTGGCTGTTAGAGGGTCAAGACCTACAAAAGGTTCATCAAGGATTACTAGGCGCTTTTTTTGAGCCAAAATTTGTGCTAATGCTGCTCGACGTAGCATTCCTCCGCTGAGTTGCCCCGGCATCATAGGAAGAACATCAGAGGTGAGGTTGACGGCTTTTATAAGCTCATCAATTTTATCGGACGTTATCGGCTGATTGGCGGCTTTAAGGCCTAGGGTTATATTTTCTTTGACGTTTAGGGTGTCGATAAGGACTCCCTGCTGAAAGAACATCCCCGCTCGCTCTTGAGGGTTTAAGGTCTTATCCCAGCACATCTTGACGTCGGCACCGCGAAGATATTGCATCCCCGTGATATGGTTGGCGATGGAGCTTTTTCCTATGCCTGAGGGGCCTCGCAGCCATAAAGCTTCTCCGTAGTCGAGACTGATCTCGATATTAGGGTTGCCGAAGGGGCAGGAAGCATCTTTTCTATGGAGCGAGGCCTCTAATAACATTATTGCTCTTAAGCTTGGATTTGGCGGGGCTTAGCAGCTTCGCCATATTTTCCAAGGTTATATTCTTTAGCCATCTCTTCCAAAGTTACAAAAGGTACAGCATGAGCATGGCCAGATTGGCCAAATTGCTGCATACGCTCTTCACAAACTTTTTGCATAGCGTCTCTGGCAGGTGTCAGATACTTGCGAGGGTCGAAAACCTCGGGGCTTTCGCTCATAACTTTTCTTATAGCGCTTGTGATCGCCAACCTATTATCAGTATCGACATTGACCTTGCGCACACCTGCACGTATTCCTCGCTGGATAGCTTCTACAGGAACCCCGTAGGTTTCGGGGATTTCTCCTCCATATTGGTTGATAAGCTGTATTAAATCTTGAGGGACGGAGCTGCTGCCATGCATGACCAAGTGGCAGTTAGGGATTTTCTTGTGGATTTCTTCAATTCTGTCTAGAGCTAGCACATCACCGGTAGGCTTTTTAGTAAACTTATAAGCTCCATGGCTGGTGCCGATGGCTACTGCTAAAGCGTCGACGCCGGTGCGTTGGACAAAGTCGATAGCTTGATCGGGGTCGGTAAGTAGCTGGTCGAGGGTTAGCTTACCTTCAGCGCCATGGCCATCTTCTTTGTCGCCAGTGCCAGTTTCTAGGGAGCCTAGGACCCCTAGTTCACCTTCTACCGAAACTCCTAAGGAGTGGGCAACATCAACGACATAGCGGGTGACGGCGACATTGTATTCGTAGCTGGAAGGGGTTTTGCCGTCAGCCTCGAGGGAGCCGTCCATCATCACACTCGTAAAACCTTGTTGGATAGCACTCAAGCAGGTCTCTGGGCTGTTGCCATGATCTTGGTGCATGACAATCGGAATATCGGGATATAGTTCCGAAGCTGCTATCATCAGATGACGAAGGAAATTATCGTTAGTATACTTGCGTGCTCCTCGGCTAGCTTGGATGATAACGGGACTGTTGGTGACTCTGGCGGCTTGCATGATAGCCTGAATTTGCTCCATGTTATTAACATTGAGAGCACAGATGCCGAACTTATTTTCTGCGGCATAGTCTAATAAGGGTCTTAAGGGAATCAAAGCCATAAAATACCTCTCCTTTAAAATTGATTTTTACCTTTAAGCTTCAGTCATAATATCAATGGATAATAATTTCAACTTCCGATTTTATGAGGGGGGGCTAGCCGCTCTCTGTTATTAGCTTCATTAAGCTCTCAAAGCACCCTAGAGTATTGATTGTTATGGTAAAAAATCCGTGCTAAACGATTTCCTACATTACTTGATTATCAGACCTGTATATTGAGCTTTCTTCCTTTACCTCGGTCGTCTCCATCTTCTATTGACGTTAGACAGCAAGTTCATCTTTAAGTTATGTTATAGCGCTCTTTGTTGTTAATATGTAAACCAAAAAATCTACGGTATTATGCTACTCCGCTAGGGGATATCAGTCCATTGAGGCGTTCTCCTTCGAGTCTTTACCCTGTGGTTGCGATCTAATCCGAGGTGTCGAGTTATTAGTTTCTTGGAAATCAAGGAGTTATGAGGGTTTTAATCTTTTTTGTGGTTGCTAAAAATAGTCTTAGATAGAGTATAGTATCAAAATTAAAGTAATTGATGAGAGTTTTTATGAGAGGTAGCAGCGACATTAAGCAGATCCTTGACGAGGTTTTGTGCTCGAAAAATTACGAGCGGTTGGATGAGCTTAAAGGTTGGGAAAAGATTTCTAGCCTTTCTGATGATGATCGCGAGCTCCTAGGAGTGCTGTTTCTCAAGGCGGGAGAATCCAAGCTTAACACCGATGAAATCGGGGCGCGGCGATCTTTTGATCTCGCCCTGGAGGTTGCGCCTAAAAACCCGGAAGTTCTTTACCAGAAGGGGGAAATTTATGCTAAGCAGAAAAATAGTATAAGCTCTTTGAAGTCAGCCATCGACTATTTTCGGCAGACAGTGGAACTTGATAACACCTTTTGGCAAGCATGGTTTAAGTGGGCCTGTTCTCTTAAACGTTTGGCGGACATTTTGGGTGATTCTTTTTATTATCAAAAAGCTGACGAAAAATTTCATCACGCCGAAAAGCTGGTACCTCAGAATAAAGAACAGCGAGGAGATTTCTATTGGCAGTGGGGCTTGACATGGTATGAAAGCGGCCGGCAGTCTGAGGAGATCTATGATTATAAGATTGCTTTGGATAAGTTCGGTGAAGCTAGAACCTATGGAGCGCGTAGCCCTCAATTTTGGAATGATTATGCCCAAGCTCTTGCAGCTATGGGTAGGATCTCTGAGCGCCCAGAATTCCTGGAAGATGCTATCAGGTTTTACCGTAAAGCTGTTATGCAAGATCAGCAGCATTTTGATGGTTGGTATAATTTAGCTTGCCTGCTTTCTTCAGAATATGAGAAAGACCCCCAAGAGAAAACTTTTTTTGAAGCCCACAATAGCTTTAGTAAAGCTTCGCGGATCGATGGCAGCCGCTGTGTCTTATGGTTAAAGTGGGGGCAGCTGTTAGCTTTTTCAGGAAAGATTAGAAGGCATGTTAAACGCTTAGAGCATGCCATTAGCAAATATGCTAGCGCTAAGCGCTTACAGCCCGATCACCCTGTGGTCTATCGACAATTTGGGGAAGTTTTACTGATTTTAGGAAGCTTGATAGATTCGATAGACTTCCTTAAACAAGCCGAAAGCAATATCGTTAAAGCTTTGGAGATGGCTCCCGATGACCACGCTGCTTGGTACCATTATGGTCGCTGTTTGATAGCTTTAGGGCGCTATTTTGATGATGAAAGCTATTGCCACCAAGCTATCCAGAAATTTCAGCATGGTTTGAAGCTCGAAGATAATTCTCCTTTGCAATGGTATGGCAATGCTTTAGCTTATCTTGCTATAGCCGAGATGAACCGTGATATCGAGCTATTATATAAAGCCGATCATTGCTTTAAACAGGCTTATAGTATTGGTGAAACCTATCCAGGCTTTTGGAATAATTGGGGGGTAGTATTGATCTGCATGGCAGAGTTTTCTGATGATAAATCTTCGCTAGCTGAAGCCGTCGAAAAGTTCGAGCACCTCTTGAATAATTACCCTGAAGAGCGTCAAGAAGCGGAATGGTTTTATAATTATGGTTGCACTTTAGATTTTCTGGGAGAACATACAGGCGACGAAGAGTATTTTAATCTGGCGGTACAGCATCTTACTAGAGCTATCGTTCTCGATCCCGACAATAATGAAGCTTGCTATAACCTAGCCTTAGCACTTTCTCATTTAGGGGTTGCTAGTGGTGAATTGGAGCACCTGTATCGTTCGATAGAGTTTTTTCAAAGTGTTATCAATAGTGAAGAAGAAGATGATATGGCCTGGAATGAGTGGGGGATGGCGCTATTATGTCTTTCTCAAATGGTCTCCGATCCTGCTTGCCCTGAGAGTCATCATAAATTTCAGACAGAAGCCGAAGAAAAATTTATGCGCGCAGCTTCGTTAGGCAACTTATCAGCTTTATACAATCTTGCAACGCTGTATTCTCTAGCAGAAAAATATGAAGAAGCTATCTACTACTTGGAGCGATCTTATGAACAAGGCGGCTTACCGAAAATCGAAGAGATCTTAACCGATAGTTGGTTAGAAGGGTTGAAAACCAGGCCTAGATTCCGGGAATTTCTGGATTATGTTCAACGTGATAGAGAACAGGAAGAGCTGTAAAATAGGCTTGCATTAAAGGCCTAGAAGGTATAAATTTCACTTTCTGTGTTAGGGTGACGGAATTATAATGTAAATAGAAGCTATAAGAGGTGACTTATGACTGAAGAAAGAGATGAAACTATTGTCGCCCATGCCTCTACTAGTATGACTGACACAAAAACCTCTCAACTCGATGACCTGCTGGCCGGCACTCTTGAGCGTGCCTTATATAAAGAAGATGAAGATGAACAGCGCCACGATATAGCCAAAATCGTCAGCGAGCATTCGCCCCTGGATTTAGCTTACGCTACTGTCAATTTACCCTCATCATTTAGGTTCAAAGTTTATGAGCATCTAGAAAGCTTGGATGCTCAAGTTGTGTTCTTAATCAGCACCGATCGCAAAACACGGCGTCTCGTCTTTAAGCATCTTGAAGATGATGATATTAAGCTTATTGTCGACCAGATGCCGGCAGATGAAGCGGTATCGATCTTGGATGATTTGCCGGAATGGCGCTTCAAAGCTATTCTAGAGATCTTGGAAACGGAAAAAGCTGAACATATCCGTGAATTGGAGCAGTATGACTTTAATACTGCCGGACGCTTGATGACCAATGAATTTTTTGCTTTTTCCCGAGAGAGAACCATCGGTGAGGTATCAAAATATATTCGTAACAACCCTAGGGTAGACTTTAGCCGACGGATTTTTGTCTTGGATGACGAAGGAGAGCTCGAAGGGTATGTTTCGGCGCGGAACCTTTTAATCAACAAGCCTACTACTCTTTTGCGTCACGTGATGCGCCCTATTCACCATACTGTTGGCCCTTATGCTTCTCGTACAGAGTTTATCGATATCGTCGAGCGTTATAAGATTTCGACGCTCCCCGTTATTGACGAAGAACATCGCTTGATAGGGGTTATCACTCATGATGATGTGATCGAGATTATGGAAGACTTTGCCGACGATACTATTGCTCAGATTGCAGGTACTGTTGAAGATGTTGGAGAACATGAGCCGATCTTTAAGCGCTTTCTTTTGCGGGCTCCTTGGCTGATAGTAACTCTTTGTGCTGGCACTATTATTGCTACTGGCTTGTCAGCTTTACAGCATCATGCTTGGTATGTGATGATCTCTTTTTTTGTACCTTTGATCACAGGGATGTCTGGCAATGTGGGTATTCAATGTAGTACGATCTTGGTGCGTAGCTTGGCGACAGGGGAGTTGTCGGAAGGGGAAAAAGGCGGGGCGATTTTAAAAGAACTTTCTCTAGGGCTTATCACCGGCACGATTTTTGGTGTGGCAGGCTTTTTATTGATCTATGCCATGTACGCTTTGGGTCTTAACCCTGCAGATGTTCATCCTTTTGACTTGGGGGCTATAGTAGGTTCAGGAATTTTAGGCGCTTGCTTGGTATCGAGCAGCTTAGGGGTTTTCTCGCCCCTATTTTTTAATAAAGTTGGTATCGACCCGGCTGTAGCTTCGGGCCCTATTGTGACCGCGTTTAATGATGTTTTGTCGTCGATGATGTTTTGCTTGATAGCTTATATTGTCAGCACCCTTATGTTCGGCTAGCCTGTGCTTAAAGGGTGGTTGTTCGCTTGCAAGATTAGATTCTTAAGGCTATTTCAATATTTCCAAGAAGTTACCTCTTACTATCACCATTTTCGTTTTGCTGCTACTGATTTACTCTTAATACTAGGATATCTCTGGAAGAATCCCTATCGTCTGAGTCGTCAATATGCTCAAAAATACGGTGATGATAACCTCCATGTCTATGGTGAAACTCCTTTAAAGACTTTAGCTAAAATTACTTCTAGGGGGGGAGTGTCAGCTAAAGATAAGATCATAGAGCTAGGAGCCGGAAGAGGAAGAACGGTTTTTTGGCTTAGCAGCTTTGTCGGATGCCAAGTTGTCGGTATCGAATGTATTCCAGAGTTCGTTAAAAAAGCCCAAGGAATAGCTCGACTAACGAAAACAAATAAGGTCTCTTTCCTTCTTCAAGATATGTTGGAAGCAGATTTAAAAGGTGCTACGGTGGTTTATCTTTACGGTACTTGCCTAAGTGATGATATCATAGCTCTCATCGCTGAAAAATTATCAGACCTTCCGGCGGGAGCTAGAGTCATCACTGTCAGCTATTCTCTTGCAGAATACAGCCCCGAATTTAAAGTTATAGATCAGTTCCCTGCACAGTTCTTGTGGGGTGAAGGCCAGGTTTTTGTAAACCAGAGGTTGCCCTGATTTATCACTCGGCTTTGATGAAGATCAGTTCATTTGATAAAATCTGGCTGAAGACTTCAGCTGCGGCCTTTCCAGCCTTATAGCATGCTTGGGTGATGTTTTGGCATTGCTGAGGTGTGAGCCCCTGATCTTGCAAAGTTTGATATTGTATCATAATAATGTCGAGGTTCGCGATAAATTTTCTGATGACTTCTGCTTGTTTTGGAGGATTATGAGGATAGATAGTTTCGGCATATCTTCTCGCATAATCGTCTTTATGTCCGTAATCATCGACAGCTTGTAATAGTAAGTCTGCACGAGGTCTATAGCTATTGATGACTGTGGTAAGGTCATTTTTAGAGTATCGAGTTTCTTTTAAATTATAACTCAAGGTTATAGGATCGAAGGCGCCCAAGATTTTCGTGATGGGTTGAGTGATATATTCAACCCGACAGGTGATGGGGAGGGCATGGTAGATACTATCGGCAAACTGTTTGGGAAAGAAGTGGCTCTGGCCTACGCCTCTTAGAGCTTCTAAAATTTGTCTTTGTCCTATATTAGAAGCGTCTATCTTAGAGAACTTCTGGCTCTTCAGGGTGACTATCCTGGCAGTATCAGTTACTAGCGCCTGGCGGTACTCGAAAGCCATCCTTTGAGGGTCGAATAAACGTTGCTGTATACCGCTATCGATCAAACGTCTAGACTCTAGGCGGGCGCTACGGCCATTATTTTGGATGAAGCTTGCAGAAAGATTCCTTCCTTCAGGGTCGACATACCAGGCAAAGAAAGGCTCCGGGTAATAAGGGGCTTGAGGGAATATTTCACTTATCGCTGTTCTGACTTTCATATCCAACAAAACCCCTAGGCGAATTGAGGGCCACTGATCGGCAGCTGCTGAATATCCTAAGGTAAGGAGGTGGGGGAAGTTTTCGTTAGCTTGGTTAACAACATCGCGGGCATGGCTCAAAATGCCTTGGCCTTGCTCGTCACAGATGCTGATAAAGTCGGGGTCCATGGTAGCTAGGTATACTAAACGGTGTTCTTGCTCATAAAAACGTCTTATCAGCTCAGCAGTAGCTTTGGAGTTTTTGATAGTCTCTCTGATAGCTTGGTAGGGGATACGAGAGGAGATCTGAGAAGTTTCTAGCTCCTTCAAAATTCTGGCACCTTTTTGGGGTTTTAAAACCTTTAATAGGAAATAGGCTTTTTCTTTAGGGTGCAGCTTTTGATCTTGAAAGGAGGGCTTAGCTTCCCATGGCAGTTGCCATAAAAATGCCAAGGCCCGAAAGGCTATCCCTTCGACCTCGGGGAGGTTTGCGATATAGTCTCTAAACTGTTGATTAGCTTTCGGATCGATAGAATAAACTTTATTGAAACCTATGGTAACGGCAGGTTTTTCTTCCGAACGAGGTCCATAGCTTTCTTCTTTGATGTTCTTAAGCACAAGATTTAACTTAGCATAATCTTCACCGGAGGGGACGAAGGGGATATTGAGGACAAAAGCGGGGTCTTCATTATTATGAAGGGGGAGGTTATTGTGAAGGCGGAGGGCGGTTACTTCGTGGTTAGAAATGAAGCCCACCTTATTGGGGGGTAACTGATAAGGGAAATACTCTTCAGGAGAATCTTCAGTAAAACATTGATATAGCCATGGCTGATTATAGGTCTTGACTTTGAAATGGTCGATATATTGCTGCTCGTTTTCTAACCGCATATTATCTCACGCTTAATTTAAGCATAAGTATATGATAATCAGGGATATAATTCAATGTTTACAGGAGCTTGCATAGCAAACCTTAACTATTAATGAATTATAAAGTAGTCCACTCTTAGCGGATGGAAAGAAAGTGTAACACAATATTTTAAGATCTTATGCTAAATAAAACCCTGGTATTGTGGGGCGGTGCCGTGTAAAATGGATGCTTATGGACAACTATTTTATCAAAGATATCTACGAAAAAAACCGCTCTATGCTCAGCTTTGAGGGAGCGTTGAACCTTCATTACCTCCTTGCTCAGACACTGCTTCTCGATGTCGCTGGCGATGTGGTAGAGGTGGGATGCTACCGTGGCTTGACGGCCATCCTCATCCAGAAAACTCTCGAAGCCTATGTCAGCAGCAAGCGCTTGCATGTCTACGATTCCTTTGATGGTCTTCCTAATAAAACTGTTGAAGACCTCGTCGAAAGTGCCGAGCATCCTGAATTCCCGCCAACTCATAACGAGGTTGGCGGCTCAATTCCAAGGTCGTGATATAGCAACTTCTGTTTTTCAAGTATTTCACCTACTCGTATTG
>JBNJDP010000006.1:0-46222 GCA_051744985.1 Chlamydiota bacterium
ATGATCAAAGTTTTTGCTGCTATATTCTTCGCTCATTGCTTCCTCCTGCCATGAAATAATAAAAATCTTCTTGATTTTAAGGACAAGACAAGAAAAAATTTTTTAAAAAAGCTCTTTTCCCTGATTAAGGCAAAAAAAAATCAGATAAGCACCCTATTGCTCGCGGAGAGGGGTGCGGAATACGGGTTGGGCTTATATGATTATCTAAATATGTAGCAAATAGCTGCTTATAGGGATTCCTAATCATAGACAAAGAGTAGTATAACCCGTTACCGTTATATATTATAAGACACTTTTTTAACTTACCAGAAATTTTAAAAAAACATTAACACGCAGCATCTTACCATTCCTCAAAACTTAAGGATTAGGATGGGTTGCTACCACAAGTTAAATTTTTTCCTTCAAATTTTATTCCCAAACTACTTCAATAGATGCTGCTCATCAAAAAAACATAGTTGCTTACCCTTATGTCTAACATCAAAATTTTAATAGCAGGAGGAGCAGGTTATATCGGCTCCCATGTTAATCGAATGCTCAACCGCCTAGGTTATAAAACTGTTGTTTTCGACAACCTCAGCAGAGGGAATTCGGAAGCCGTCAATTGTGGCACTTTGGTTATAGGAGATTTAGCTAATAGTCAAGATTTAGAAAAGCTTTTTAGTCAACACAAGATCGATGCGGTGATGCACTTTGCAGCATATACAGCTGTCGGCGAATCTGTTGAAGACCCGGCTATCTATTACCGCAACAACGTTGTCAACACCCTCAACCTTCTGGATGCGATGGTTGCTCATGATATCAAGAATTTTATCTTCTCTTCGACAGCGGCTATCTTCGGGACTCCCCAACAAGAGCTGGTAAGTGAAAACCATCCCACCATACCTATCAACCCTTATGGAACCACCAAGCTCATGGTGGAAAAAATTTTAAGCGATTATGATCAAGCTTACGGAATAAAATCAGCATGTCTGCGCTACTTCAACGCTGCTGGTGGCGACCCTTTAGGCAAAGCTTTAAACTATAATTTACAAAGCACCAACCTCATACCTGTAATCTTAAATTGTTTGGCACAGCACAAACCTCTCCAAATTTTTGGCACTGACTACCCTACTCCCGATGGAACTTGTATCAGAGACTATATCCATATCGACGATCTAGGGAGCGCTCATATTATTGCTCTCCAGCAGCTACTAAGAAAAGAAAAATCTCTCCACTACAATTTAGGTAATGGTACCGGTTTTAGTGTTCGTGAAGTTATCACTGCTACTGAAAAAGTTACAGGGCAAAAAATAGATTATATAGAAGCTCCCCGGAGAGAAGGGGACCCCCCTATTTTGGTGGCGGGGTCCTCAAAAGCTCGGCAGGAATTACAATGGAAACCACGATACCCTGATTTAGAATCGATTATTTTTCATCAGTGGCAAGCTCAGAACCACCCTCAAGGGCTAAAGAATTAATTCTTTATATTTTCTTGACGTTAGTTACAGAGCTTTGTTAAAATAAGAAATTAATTTACTAACATGGTTAGATATTAAGGTTAATTTAAGTGCTTAGTAAAAGACATGAGCCATCATTATTTTATCGCGCTCAACTCATAAGAGTTGTAGTATGTAAAGGTAGCTCAAGATCATGTCTTACGGCAAGCCCCTTAAAGCACTAAGGGCTATATTTACTAAACCCGGGACACCGGAAAATAGTAATCCCAAATTTTAGTGGGGTTAATTATGAACCCATATGGACAAAACCCTAAAAGCGGTCCCCAAGTACAGCAACCTCCCCAGCAGCCACGCAAAGAGTGCTGCGGAATTGCCGAATTCAAGGACACTTTAAGTCGCCATGCCGAAGCACCCTCTAGGGAAGCTGAGGAAACAAATGTTGATTCCATCAACTCCGATTATGGAGAAGCTTTAGCGGAGAATCTAACCGCAACCCTTTCTAGTCTGATGGCTTTCAGCATCTCTTTTTCCAAGTTTGTGGTAATGCTACCTTTTAAAATCATCCTAGGCGGCTATCGCTTTTTCTTCATTAGGCTACCGATGGTCCGTGCTAAGCGTAAAAGAAAAAAGCGTTATGCCCGAGGATAATACCCGCGATTATGAGCAAAAATCTCCTATGCTATAACCATAATAATTCTGGTTCCGAATCATTATTGGTATAAATTAGTAGCATAGGTTAGGATTAGCTCTTAATTACAAGCTATGCCAAAAACATTTATGCGCACTATCTTAATTTCACTATTTCTAATCTTCTACAGTTATCAGGCCATTGCCGATGTAGAGTCTTTAAAAGCTGCTGTTATCTTACCTGGTGATGCTGAAGACCTTTCATGGAGTCACGCTATGATACAATCCCTTAGCGAGCTTCAACCTGAAGGAGCGCTACACATCGTCACCAAAGAAAACGTCAGCAGTCCTGCTGAGGCTCAAAAATACTGTTACGAATATGCTCAAGAAGGTTACGATCTGATCATTGCCCATGGAGCTCAATATCAAGATATGATCTTAAGAGTTGCTGAAGACAACCCCCATACTTACTTTGCCCTTGGAGGTGAAACTCCATCAAAAGCGCTAAGCAATCTCTTTTGTTACCGAGCTGATGCTAGCCAGGCAGGTTACCTTAACGGAGTAATAGCTGCCTTTTTAACCAAAACCAACAAGGTAGGAATTATTGCACCTCTGGAAAGCAGTGAAGCTCAGCAATACATCCAGGGGTTCCGTACCGGAGTGTACATGGCAGCTCCTGAAACCAAGATCGCCGTCTCCTACACTAATTCTTTCGATGACAGCGCGTCAGCCCATGAAGCTACTCGGTTGATGGCTTTGAGCCACTACGATGTCTTAAGTGGCCTCTTCCCCCAAGTCAAGGGGGCTTTAGAAGCTATTAAAGAGCTGGATGTGTATTGGTTAGGCGTTCAAAGTGACCTCTCCACCTCGAATAAATATATTGTCGTTGGCTCTCAAGCCTACTCTTTGACTAAAACCTTAGAAAAAATCTGTCATGAATGTCAAAAACATAAAAAAGCTGCGAAGGAATATATATTAACTTTTAGCAATGATGGCATTTATTCGACCTTCAACGAGCAGCTGATTATTAGCCAGCCGCTAGCAGAGCTTGCCAAAGATATAAAAGATGCTTTATATGAAGGAATTCTTTCAACCTCTGCAGACTATTCTGACCATCAAGAAACAAACCTAGCTCTGCCCCCCATAATTTTGGAAGATTTCAAAAAGGAGAAATTATCATGACCGACTTCATACCCCTTGTTATTAAACGCTTTATGATAATATTTATCATGCTCTGCTTCGCTACCATCGACGGCCGAGCATCTGAAGAATCTACTCAAGACGATTCAGACCTCTCCGAACCTTTTAAAGTGGCTGTAATTCTTCCTTCAGAATCGCGGGACCACAGTTGGTCGCAAGCGATGTACCAATCGATGCAACAGGTCAAAAAGAATTCCCCGCTTTCTTCTTTAAAGATTACCATTGCCGACAAGGTTTACAATGACAATTCCGCTAAAATTTTAATGAAACGCTATGCTGAAGAAAACTACCAGCTGATCATCGCTCATGCTGAATATTTTAGCGATGAAGGCTTAACGGTTGCCCAAGAATACCCTGCCAGCAGCTTTGCTCTTTTCTCCAAAGCTCCTCCGCCCCCCACACTTTCTAACGTATATACTTATTATGTTGCTGCTGATCAAGCAGGGTATGTTAATGGTGTTATCTCCGCCTTGATGGTAGACGTCCTAAAAGCTGGACTTGTCGCCCCTGACGAATCTTTCAGCTCTTACATTAAAGATTATATCACAGGGTATCGTAATGGCTTAATCCATACCTCTCCAGCGACGAATACTGTAATCGATTATGTTGACAGCACTTGGAATATCAGTAAGGGCTCCAAAGCGGCAAGCCTTCTAATTTTACACGATCTCCAGGTGATGAGCGGCGTAGCCCCACAAGCTATTGGTGCTCTACACATTGCTGAAAAGGCAGACATTTTTTGGTTAGGCACAGCCATCGACCAATCGACGGTAGCTCCTAATGTAGTGATAGCCTCCCAAGTTTATGACTGGACAAAAATATTTCAGGGTATAATTAAAAAGGTTCAAGGGAATCATAAGGGTGGCGAACACCTCGTTTTATCTTATAATGACGGTGGAATAAAAACTGTCTATGGCAACTCTTTGAAAGTTACCGATGAAGCAAAAGTTGCTATCCAGCAGGTTATCAACAGTTTATCAGCAGGCCATCTCGACCCTCTAGCTAGCGACTACTTCACTCCTCCACCCCTGAGTTATTAATGTTACGCAGCAACCTTAGTTGATGACTTAGCAAAAGATGAAAGATACTAGAGGTCGCAGATCGTTTAACCCATGAGGACTTTAAAAGCGTCGGGTAAAAAATCGATAATATCCGAAGCTATCATGCAGTAGGGAGTTTTGGCCTCGGCGGCAAATTCCCCCGCGCAAGCATGCAAATACACCCCTAAGCAAGCAGCTTGCGCGGGAGCTATCCCTTGGGCACACAAAGCAGCTATCAAGCCGGCTAAAACATCTCCTGCTCCAGCAGTAGCCATTCCCGGAGTGCCGTGGTGGATAACAGTGATAGGCTTATCAGGCTGCAAGATACAAGTAGGTGCTCCTTTGAGAACTATCACCGCCTTTTTCTGTCTAGCATATTCTTGACATTGCTCGAGGATCTCTAAATCGAGCCCATGAAGTTCTTCAACACCTAAAAGGCGGCACATTTCCCCCCAATGCGGGGTAAGGATAGCCTGAGAAGGAAGATCGATATTATTATCGCCTGCTAACAAGTTCAACCCATCGGCATCGATGATACAAGGCACTGTTATCTGGGGCAGAAGTATTTTAAAAAGCTTAGCAACCTTAGAGTCAACACCTATTCCGGGACCGATAAAAGCCGCCTTAGCTTTATTAAAAGCTGCAACTACCGCTTCCGAATCATGATAACTATAAGCTTGGCGTACAACCTCAGGAGCAAGGGCAGAGATCTCCCCCTCCATCTTATGGGGATGCAGAAGCCGTACAATGCCGGCACCGCCTCTCAAAGCCGCCAATGATGCCAATATCGCTGCTCCTGGCATCCCTGGCGATCCTCCTAATCCCACCACATAACCTGCCTGATATTTATGCCTATTACGCTTTACGGGAGGTAAAAATTCTCCTGCCTCTTCATCTGAAAACATTGTTAGCTTATAGTTAGCGGCATCGACATACTTTTCAGGCAACCCAAAATCCAAGTGATGGCAGGTACCAATATAATTCCACCCATCTTGTAAGAAAAAGCCTAGCTTAGGGAGGCCGAGAAAGACCGTACTGTCCGCTTTGATAGCATTAGATACTACTTTACCGGTGTTGCCATTTAACCCTGAAGGTATATCTATAGCACAAACGGGGTTGGGCAAGAGGTTCACTTTCTCAATAACATCGTATAATAACCCTTCGGTAGCTCCATGAAAACCTGTGCCTAACAGGCCATCGACAATCAGTATATTGGGATCTACATCGATCTCCGAGGCCTTATTAATCTTAATAACTTCTCCACCACTATCGATAAAAAGCCCCTGATTTTTTTGACAAAGGCCACTACAACGCTCTATAGGAAAAAGTTGCCAGGCAGTGACGTCGAACTTCTTTTTCCTTAAAATTGTTCCCGCCACATAAGCATCTCCACTGTTATTACCGCTACCGCATAGCACGACCAATTTCTTCGGCAATTCATGATGTCTAATATATTGCAAGATAAAATGGGCAATACCCCATCCGGCATTATCCATAAATTCTTCAGGATCAGCTCCTTCATCATAAGCCAACCCTTCAATACGTTGCATTTCTTTAGTGGTAACGATCTTCATCTAAAAACCTTATTCGAATTCTTCTTTATGGGAACGGCTCAGAAGAGCTTTAACAGCCCTTTGAGGTTCCAAGCCATTATAAATAATTTCATAGATAGCCTGAGCAATAGGCATCTCAACCTGGGACCTCTGACTTAGTTGACATGCTGATAGGCAAGTATAAGCTCCTTCGACAGCCATACCTATGGCATCTTTAGCCTCGTCCGCTTTCATCCCTTCCGCGATAAGCCTACCAAAGCGATAGTTACGGCTATGCGTTGAGAGGCAAGTGACGCAAAGGTCCCCCAAACCCGCCAAGCCATTTAAAGTCTGAGGATTGCATCCGATGTAAACAGATAGTTTACGAATCTCATGTAAACCGCGGGTTATCAACAAAGACTTTGTATTATCACCAAAGCCCAAACCGTCAGAGATGCCGCTAGCCAGAGCGGTAATATTCTTCATCGCCCCTCCGAAAGCTACACCTCTAATATCACGATTGAGATATATCCTAATCCAGTCGGTACTAAAGGCTTGGAGCACTTTCTCTCTGATATTATGGTTATAGGCAGCACATACCAAAGAAGTAGGATCCTTTCTAATGACCTCTTGAGCAATACTAGGCCCACTTAAACAACATACCTGATCATGATAAGCTTGCCCCAAAACATTTGTAACGACCTCCGGCATCAACAAGCAGCTATCTTGCTCAATACCTTTGGAAGTTAAAACTATAGGACAATCAGGAACGCCTAAACTCTTAACCTTCTCAAAAACAGGTCTGATACCCCCCGAGGTAACACCTTCCACTAGCAAATCCACACCATTGAGAGCATCAGACATATCGTCAGTAAACCACATATTGAGTGGAGCATGGTATCCCGGCAAGCGGGGGTGCTCTCTATTATGATTAAGCTCCTTAACCTTAGCGGAGCTAATATCCCACACTACAACTTCATAACCTTTGGTAGCTAAAGCATATGCTAAGCAATAGCCCCATACCCCTGCTCCTAGATAACCAATCTTCATAATACATATCCTGCATTAGGTATTTTATTCTTCCACGACTGCTGAATATCAGGAGTAGGGTAGTAAAATTTTTGTGACAATTCTAAAACCTCTTCCTTAACCAAACATCCGCTTACCTCCTTGATAATCTCGCGATCCCGCTGAATCAAGGCCTTTTGTACAGTTTCTATACTATCACTTCCTGATTTATTTTTCAGTGGCGCAAAACATTTCTTTCTAGGATAAACCAAACAGCCCACCTGCTGTGCTAAAGGCAAAATATCGAAGATAAACTTTTCGAATTTCCAAGCCATAGTTTCTACACCTTTACAAAGAGCTTTTTTCCAGGCTAAATGGTAAGGCATCTTATTATAATTTTTAGCACATAAATCTAAAAAGTCCATTGTCAAACAAAACATGCCGGCATTGGCAGGGGTAGGGGTAGGATTATTAGCGACCTCTAAAGGCAGCTCACTATATTCTACTACTCTCAGCCCTTTAGGGCTTTCTACCACAACTCCCACCTTTTCTCGAGGATCATCGCGCAAAATAGCCTTGAGCGTCACTTGACTACCCTGAGTGCAATGATATCCAACAAGCTCCGCATCAAAAGGATCAGCTAAAGGGTTGTCGATTTGGATGATATTGATATACTCGACCCCTTTTTGTTTCCAGACATCATCTAAGCCGGCTTCACAAAAAACCTTAAAAACACCCCCATTGCCATCAGGCCCTTTGGCAATGCTATGAGAGTTTTCCCATAACAAGCTACCGCCTTCATCTAAGAAAGGAAGGGTAGCTTGCTGGAAAAAGTCGACCTGGCAAGGTTTTAACCCCCAAAAGCTATGTTCCTCGAAGAACTCTACAGTTTCTTGATGGTTGGCGGGCGAAGTCATAATAGCGATAGAGAGGTCGCAACCTGCTTGAATACTGGCGGCCAAAGTTTTTTCAGCGAAAATCTGAAAAAGGGTCTTTTTTTTTATGGGAGAGATAGGGAATTTCCCTTTGGGGCCATTAAAGCCTAAACGAGAACCTTGCCCGCCAGCCATAATAATACACCCCACTTTACCTTCCCTCAAAAGATTATGCCCTTTCTTCTGCCAACTATGGCTGCCTATTGAATCATAGGCATTGTAAAAGGAATATTCACCTTCAGTAGTTGAGGGTGGCTCCTGAAGAACTCTGCGCTGCTCGCTGAGAAGTTCCAAATCCACTGCTGTTTCATCACCAAGATATGTCATAACATCTCCTGTATTATAGCATCATAAACTTCATCGACAGTGATCTGCTTCATACACCTAAAATCTTTAGGGCATTCTCGTAAATAACAAGGAGAGCAGTCGACATGCTTGTGAATAACCTTCCCAAAGCGGTAGGGGCCGGTAGTACGATCATTAGTAGAACCAAAAAGAGCCACAAGGGGAGTACGTAAAGCTGCCGCTAAATGCATAGGACCACTATCATTGGTGAGAAAAACTTTACAGGAGCTTATCAAAGCCATAAATTCGCGTAGGTTAGTATGACCTGCCAAGTTAATGACGCGCTGATCAAAACCTTTACATATCGAAGAGACCAACGGAGCCCCACTCACATCGCCAAAATAAACAACTTTAACCTTAGGAACTTCTAACAATCTCTCGGTAAGCTGACGAAAACGGTCTGGCAGCCAGCATTTCGCCCAGCCATAAGCTGCTGCGGGGTTTACCCCAATGATAATATTATCATCTTCTATTCCTTTTTGCGTTAAGCTCTCCCTAGCTCTTATCAACTCTTCGTCTTTCAAATATAAGCGGGGGCCATTATCCTTAAAGGGGATACCTAGAGGCCCCAAAAGGTGCTGATAAGTCAAGACAAGATGCTGATGGTGGCGCTCGGCAGGAAAAGGCTGTGCAATAGTAAGTAAAGGGCTGCGCCAGTTTCCTGCATAACCTAGGCGCTGCTTAACGCCTCCTAGCCAAAACCACCATGCCGAAGAAAAGGAGTTCGTTAATAGCACCCCTAAATCATACGAAGAATCTTTAAGATGTTCGACAACCTGCTGCTTGCTAAGGGCTTTATCAGGTGAAAAAGTGATATTATCAGTAATATAAGGGTTGCCTTCGAGGAGACGATATCCTGCCCCACGGGATAAAGCAGTAATCTCAGCTTTAGGCCATTGCCGGTGTAAACCTTCCAAGACAGGGGTAGCCATTACGGCATCCCCCAACCAGTTGGGCATTCTTACTATTATTTTTTTCATCGAACATCCTGCCATAATCGAATTATGGTTCACATTTTAATGTATTTTCACTATAAACGTTTAAATCTAAAATTATATTACGGTATAAAGTATTTTACCAATAAAACCTGTGGAGCTAGGCTTGAACACCTTATCATATTCTCAAGAAGAATTTCAAAAGATGCTTCAAAAAATATTATCTGAAAAAGAGAAGGTAAAGCTGCTGAGAGAAAAACTAGAGCAGCTCGCCAACAAAAAGGAACCTGCGGAATCTCAAAAAAAAGCTTCGTATGCTTTGCGTCTCCTAAAAAACAAATACGACCAAATTGCTGCTGAAAAAAAACAGCACGAGGACGAGCTTCAAGAGCTGCGACAACAATATACTCTAATCAAAGAAAAGATGCAAAAATCTCTAACCGCCCCCTCGCCGGAAGAGTTATCAGCAGCATATCATAAAATCGATGGACTACGCCAAGAGATAAAAACCTTGAGCTCCTCTTACGAGAAGCTACAGTCAGAGAAAGTGCACCTAGAGCAAAAATCCGAAGAACTACAAGCCCTGCTATCATCTACTCAGAGCAACTTAAGAGCTTCCCAGAAAAATTTAGAAGGCACCCACCAGCATCTTTCACATAAAGTTGATAAACACAAAGAAACGATAAAAAGTCTTAGCAATGACAACGAGAAGCTCAACAAAACTCTCATCTCTACTAACGAGGAGCTAAACACTCTTAAAGCCAAGGCCTCCAAACTTGAACTAGCCCTAAAAGCCCTAAACAAGCAAAAAGGTGAGCACCTATCTAAAATCAAGGAAATTGAAGAAAAGCTTCGTGAAAAAGATGCTAAGATATTATCACTGGTTACTACCCGTGAAGGTTTTAAGAAGGAAGTAGAAAAGACTCAACAGCTTGAAGAGCTACTTACCGAAGCCCAGTCAACGCGCTTAAATCTTGAGCAAGAACTCCATAATCTGCGAGAGGAACTAGAAAAGCAGCAAAACCACAGTTACGATTATGAAGAACAGATCAGCGAACTAAAAAATCGCCTTCAAACTACCCTCCAGAGTGCTTCCGACACCCAAGACCTCTACAATAAAGAGAAACAGCAGCGCCTGGATTTAGAAACCCAACTTACTGATCTCCAAAACCAATGGCAAGAGCTTCAAAAGGCCAACAATGACCTCCATGAGGCACTAGAAGACAAACACCTCATAGCTCAACAGCTTGAAGAAGCGCAAAGAAAACTCTTAGAGCAACAGCAAGAAAGCGAAAATTATCAACACCGCTTATCGGAACTTCACAATACCTCTGATGATCTACGTAAAAATCTTGATGATAAATCCAACAAGCTTGTTAAAACTGAAGAAGAACTTGCCGACCTACGCGATAATCTTAACAGAAAAATTCAACAGCACCAAGAGCAAGAGCAAAGCTATCAAAAAGCCTTAGAAGAAAAAGAACAGGCCATTCAAAATAAGGCTGAAAGCTTTAAGAACCTCGAGGTTAACCACACCCACCTCCAAAAACAATACGAAGACCTCCTTCAAGCTAAAAGCATCCTAGAAAGCAACCTCCAAAACTCTCAAGATCAACGACTTGCTCTAGAGACTAAAGTTGAAGAGCTGCAGGTCACCGTCAAAGAAATCCAAACCCTCAAAGATAAACTAGCAGAAAAAGATCAAAACCTCCACCAAAGCCAGCAAGAACACCGAGCTACGCAGCGAAAACTCGAGCAAGCCCAAGAAACCCTAGCTTCTTATAAAAAGCTCCAAGAGCGCCATCAAGCACTAAGGAATGAATACGAGCAACTTTCCCAACGTTTTGAGCAGAGCAACCAGCAGTGCAGCAATCTTGAAAGCAAGCATGATGAAGACACTAAAAAGATCGAAGAGCTAACCTCTCAGAGCAAAGAGAAAGATTCCCAGCTGGAAGTTATGCTAAAAAATCAAGAACAACTCCAAGAACATCTCAAAAGCCAGCGTCGCCAACTTCAGGAAAAAGATTACCACATCCGCATGGCCCAGCAACATATGGCTAAAAAAGTCAAAGAAGCCACCGTGTTAAATGATCAGATGGAACAACAGCAACATGATAATCAGGAACTTTACGATAAACTTCAAAATAGCCAACGGAGAATTGATGAGCTCGAGGAAGCATTAAAGGCTAAAGCTGCTGAAGAAGAGCAACAGCATACAAAACTACAAGAACAGCTAAAGCACGCCGAATCAGCAGCAAAAAAATCGGAAGAGAAATACCAAAAACTTAATAGCCAGTGGGAAAAGCGAGGAAAACGTTTGAGAGAACTAGAGCAGATGGAAAACAGCTATAAACAGCTCCAGGGGATGCTCTCGAACCTCACAAACTTCGTCACCCCAACAACAAAAACTCCTCCGGACCTTAAAAATTACAGCTCTTTGGAAAGCTCAGAATATAATACCGAGGTTACAGAAAAGACAGGCGATGATGTTGATGAAGAAGGTCACAGCCTGTTCAATTTCCCTACTAAAAACAATCCGCTCCCCAACAATCTTTTCAATTTATAAGCAAGGTTGCCTTCAGTGCACAACTCTAGCACCACCTCTAAAACCATTATGGGCATCGACCCCGGCACATATATTACCGGCTATGGCGTCATCAATAAAGCCTCTAACAGAGGAGAGCGAGTACAGGATTATGGCTGCATTCGACCACCCCGCCAAGCAAGCTTTTCGGAGCGCTACCTTATTATTTATAAAAGCTTGTCGACACTCCTTGAGAAGCATCAGCCCGATGAGCTAGCTGTAGAAACTCAGTTTGTAAGGAAAAACGTCCAAAGCGCTATGAAGTTAGGGATGGTGCGAGGAATCGTTATTTTAAGCGCTGCTCTATATGAAATACCGGTCTTTGAATACACTCCCGCTAAAGTTAAGCTGGCAGTGGTCGGCAACGGCCAAGCAAGCAAGAGCCAGGTTCAAAAGATGGTAAAACATATCCTAAAGATGTCGGAAATACCCAAGCCTGAAGATGCTGCTGACGCTTTAGCCATCGCTCTTTCTCATAGTCAATCATCGCAATATCAACAGCTACAAGGATGTAAGTTATGATCGAATTCGTTAAAGGCACCCTTTTTAATGCAGAGCCTACCGCCGCTATCATAGACGTTAAAGGGATGGGCTACAAAGTCTTTATCACTACCGGTGACTATGCCCAGCTCCCTCAAGAGGGTCAAGAGATCCTATTATACACTTCTTTCATTCTTCGTGAAAACCTGCAAGCTTTATATGGCTTTTTAGATGTCAAAGAACGCAACCTATTCGAGATGCTATTAAGTGTTTCCGGCATCGGCCCTAAAACAGCTATGGCTCTCATCAGCAATCTCAACCTCTCTATGCTGCAGGAAGCTGTCCAACAGGGTGATACTTCGGCAATCGCCAAAGTACCTGGCATCGGCAAAAAGACCGCCGAAAGGCTTCTTATCGATGTTAGAGATAAGTTTGCTCACTCACCTCAAACCAAGCACAACTTACCAGAGCTTAAAACAGGCTCTTCTGCCATTTCTCAGACTGTCCAAGATGCGATGGCAGCTCTTATAAATTTGGGATATAATCAAAAGACCGCCGAAAAAGCCATCAAAAAAACCCTTGCCGATTGCGACCAGGAGCCACCTCTAGCAACCTTAATAACCAAGTCGCTGCGCTATATCTAATACTTTCTTATATTAATTAATATGGGCATCGAAACGATAGTACAAATCTAAAGTACAATGCGTTTACATATTGCGTAATTATTTTTGATGAATGGTATAACCTGAAAGCTTAGAACACATCGGGCATTGCTGAGGATCATGATTTTTGGCGGGACAATAGCGACGAGCAAAATAGATCATCTGCAAGTGCAATGTCCCCCATTGATGTGGAGGATAAAGACTTTTCAGGCCCTTTTCTACCTCCTTAACATTTTTCCCCTCTGACAGCCCCCACCGGCGAGCACAGCGCTCGATATGGGTGTCTACGGGAAAAGCTGGATGAGCAAAAGCTTGAACTAATACTACCGAAGCTGTTTTATGCCCCACCCCCGGCAAAGCTTCGAGATCTTTAAAATTATCAGGCACCTTGCCATTGTGTTTATCGACCAACTGTTGTGATAGAGCTCTAATAGCTTTGGCTTTGGTAGGCGCCAAGCCACAAGATTTGATAGTCTGCTCTATCTCGGAAACTTCCAAAAGCGCCATTTTTTGAGGGGTAGCAGCTTTTTCGAAAAGTTGATCGGTAACTTTGTTGACCTGGCGATCAGTAGTTTGGGCCGACAACAAAACAGCTATCAAAAGAGTATAAGGATCGCTATGCTCTAAAGGAATCTGAGGATCGGGAAAATAAGCTTCTAGGATTTTTTGTACTACAGCTGCGCGTTCAGAAAGCTCCATTATTTCCCTACGCAAAAGTTGGAAAATATCGATGATAAAATATCTTCTGTAACATCGGTACCTATAATCTTGCCCAGCTCTTCAAGACAGCAGCGCATATCCATAGTCACAAACTCTGGCGAGCGATCATTTTCCAATCCAAAAACAACCTCACGCCCCGCTATAATGGCTTTATCAAGAGCCTCTCGATGACGCGCATTGGTCAAAATAACCTCTTGCTTGGACGGCACCTTACCTTTCCAGATAACTTGATCGATAGCAGCATGCAGAGCAGGCAAGCCATCGCCAGTTTTTGCCGACAAGAGAACGGAATGTTCAAAAGGCAGACCATCAGCAAGCAGGCGGTTTAAATCGGCTTTATTCCAAACAATGATAGTCCTGTCTGGTGGCAGTTGAGAAAGCAACTGACGATCTTTATCGCTTACCCCTAAAGTAATATCTAAAACGTATATGATGATATCCGCTTCATCTTTGGCCTGTAATGCCCGTTTGATACCCTCTTCTTCGACGACCTGAGCATCTTCTCTAATGCCGGCGGTATCTGTCAGGCGGATCTTTAAACCATTAAGCCGTAAATCATCTTCGACGATATCTCTCGTAGTTCCAGGGATCGAAGTTACTATCGCGCGCTCTTTGCCAAGCAGAGCATTCATCAATGATGATTTCCCAACATTGGGAGCTCCCAAAAAGCAGACGGCAACGCCATCATGTAAAACTTTACCATCATTGAAGGTAGCTGCTAATCGTTCCATCTGTTTACAGATGGAAGATAGCTGGGAGCATACTTCCTGACAGGAGCTAAACTCCAAACCTTCTTCAGGAAAATCAATCCAAGCTTCAATAATTCCTGCGATGGAAGTAAGCTCTTGCCGAAATTCCATAATATTCTTGGAAAGCTTACCCTGAAGGTGTTTGCCGGCAGCTGATAAAGCTATCTCCCCTTGGGCGCTTATCAAAGACTGGACAGCTTCGGCTTGGGCAAGGTCGATTTTACCGTTCATATAAGCGCGAAAAGTAAATTCACCAGGGAGGGCAGCTCTAGCTCCCTGAGAGATTACGAGCTCTAAGATTTTATTCGTCACCAAACCACCACCGTGCCCTTGGATCTCTACCGTATCTTCTCCAGTATAAGACCTACGTCCAAGCATCACTATAACGAGCACATCATCAAGGATATCACCCTGGCGATCTCTGACCCTGCCGTAGTGGACGGTGTGGGTAGCATAACTTAGGACATCACCAGAAAAAACCTTGTCGGCAATCTGACGGGACTGGCTGCCAGAAATCCTTATAATCGACACCCCTCCTTCACCGGGAGGTGTCGCAATAGCAGCAATGGTATCAGAACGTTGGTAACTCATAATATTGGAGTAAAGGTTAAAAAACAGCTTTAATTTTAAATTATAAGTCTTTAAATTTCAAATACAAAGAAACTAGCAGGCACTGACATAATTGTTACCTTTTTGCATCCAACGGCAAGCATGTTAAGAGCTGCCATAACAAGCAAGTGGTTACGGATGTAGTACGTGGCTGCTTACCATAAAACTTAATTCGCCCCTAAGATTATTATGACTACTTACTATATTGATAGAGAAACCCAGCAAAAAGAGAGAGAAGATGTTTATGGAGAAAAACTCCTGCAACTCCTCTATGGAGAAGGCCGTGGCTCTCAGCTGTGGAGAGCACCTTTAAGAGCTATAGCCAAGATACCAATGATCTCTCATATTTTCGGGTGGTGGCAGAAGATGCCTTTCACCCAGAAGAAAGTGGCTCCTTTCATAAAAAAATACAATATCGACAGCAGCGAGTTTGCCGTTCCCGTAGAAAAATTCGACTCTTTTAACGATTTTTTTATCCGCCGCTTAAAACCCCATGCCCGCCCCATAGACCCTAACCCCAACAAAACAGTGTTGCCAGCCGATGGGCGCTACCAATTCATCGAAGATCTTAGCAAAAAGAGTAACATTGAGGTAAAGAACCTCCCCTATTCTTTATCGGAATTATTAGATGATAAGATGTTAGCGGAAAAATATAAAGACGGCAGCATGGTCATCGCTCGCTTGTGTCCCACCGATTACCACCGTTTTCACTTTCCTTGCAGTGGTGTTCCAGGAAGAACACGTCTCATCAAAGGTTGGCTATCTTCCGTCAACCCTTTAGCATTAGCAAAAAAACCGAGGACCTTTATAGAAAATAAGCGTACCATAACCTCTTTTAAAACTGACAATTTTGGGGAAATCCTCTACCTTGAAGTAGGCGCCACTAATGTAGGCTCTATCGTCCAAACCTTTGTCCCTGGCGAAGCTGTCGACAAAGGTCATGAAAAAGGATACTTTCAATTTGGAGGGTCGACCTTAATTTTATTATTCCCTCCTCGACGGATAATTTTTGATCAAGACCTCCTCAGAGCCACTTCTCAGGGGCTCGAAGTAAAATCCGCTATGGGGCAATCGATGGGAAAAGCTTTAGGTAAATAACTTTTTTACACCAAAGTAAAAAAAATTTAGATTTCTAGTAGATAAAAAACCATTAAAGATGTTATTTAACTTTAAGCATGAAAAAGTTAGAAAATTTTTTGTTATAATAGCCTCTAAAAAACAGGTTAGAGGCAGCAGCTACGGCACAAAAATTGTCAGTGAAAAGCGTAGCGGAGTTCTGCTGTAGCCAGAGCTTCCCAAAATATAGTTAGGTTGACGTTGGCTTATTTTTTCGTCCCTTTTATAATTATTTTGGTAGGATTGTTAGTCATCTATCGTTGGCTAATGAACCGTCAACTCTCTGGCCAAATTATCCATAACACCCGCGAGAAGCTCTCTCAACTAATCGCTGTAGGGAATTGGGAGGAAGCTGAAAAGGAGCTCAATGTACTCCTTAAGCACAGCCCCCACCACAGCAAAACCACCTTGCTACAATCCCAAGTTTTACGTGGAACGCGCCAATTTTCTAAGGCGTGCACCATCATCGAAGAGTGCTTAAAAAAGAACCCTCATGATCTATGTTTACTTCAGGAACGCGCCAAAGTTTTATTGGACCTTGGAAAGCCGCAGCTCGCTTTAGAGTCGCTAAAATCTTGCACTCCTATCATTAGAACAGAGGATGAGATCCTCGACTTAGCGCGTGCACTATACCAAAACTCGTTGGTAGACGAAGCCTGGCGTCAGCTCCAGGATTTTATTATGCGAACAACCAATGGCCGTCTGCTAGCTTTAGCTGGCGACTGCCGCTTTCAACGACAAAGATACCAAGAAGCTCTTATTCTATACCAGCGCGCCCAAGATAATAGCTGGAGCAACCTCCAAATCCTATTAAGAATAGGCCACTGCTACCGTCGTTTAGACAAATGGTTCAAAGCTAAGCAGGCTTTCGCCCAAATTCTCCAGCATGATGAAAGCGACATTTCCGCTGTTATCGGCTTTGGCGAGTGTCTGGAAAATGAAGGTGAATACCATAAGGCGCTAAGTTTATACCAAGCTCCTGCTATCTGGGATCAAGGCAGCCCCTATATCTTACGTCAAGCGGGTATTTGTGCAGCCCATAACGGCCAATATTCTTATGCTCAGCTATATCTTCAAGAAGCCCTCAACAAAGGAATAAGCTCTCCTCAAGCTTTGGCTTTCCTAGGCTATAGCCTTGAGCACCAAAAGCTTTGGCGGCAGGCTGAAAAAGTCTATGTACAGCTCGCCGAAGAATATCCTTCTCATCCTGCTGGATATCTAGGGCTGGCATGGTTATATGGAGTAGGGCTAACCAGCTCTTTGGATGCAGAAACAGGCTTATCAGTAGCATATCGAGCGGTAGATGTTTACTCTGACCCTGTATCTTGGGAGCTCTTGAGTGCTTGTGAGGCTCGTGCCGGCAACTTTGATAAAGCCCATACCATCCAAGAAAATCTATTCTCTCAAACAGAAGATAAGACTACCCGCCAACGATTACAGCAAGCTATGCGAACTTTACGTAAGAAAAGGCCTCTAGACCATAAGCATGTTCGCCGAGTTCGGGTTGCTTAATTTTTATCAGCGACCTATGCCAACTATGATTCAAAATTAGAGCTTATGACTTTTTTTCAAATCGATCTTCAAGCTTTTTGGATAGCCATCGGATATTTGGTATTTATGACAATAGCTTGGTGGTTATGGAGCCTTAAAAATTATGCCAGGCAACCGCACCTTCTCTATTCCGACCTTTCCCTAATAAAAACCTCTACCTCATCGCTAAAAATCAAACTAAAAAAATTACCCTTATACCTTCGCCTAATAGCTTTAGGGATATTTATTATAGCCTTTACCGACCCCCAGATACGCCAACAAAACCTTGACCAAGAAGGTTTATCCCCCCCTTCATTGCCTAAAGAGGGCCTAGCTATCTATCTGGTCCTCGACACTTCAAGCTCAATGGCTCAAATTATGGCTCCCTCCGAAGACGGACAAGAGCTCAAAAGAATAGAGGCCCTCAAAATGTTGAGTGCTAAGTTTATTAATGGCGACGCTGGGCTAGGTTTAAGCGGAAGGTCTCAAGATTTGATAGGTATAGTAAGTTTCGCCAGAGTCCCCCGTATTCTGGCACCTTTAACTTTCGACCATGCTACGATTTTAGATCGCCTTCATCAGCTAAAAACCACACAAACTCCCCAGGATGATGGGACAGCCCTAGGATACGCGATCTTCAAAACAGCGCATCTTATTGCTGCTACCAAGTATTATGCGAGAGAGTCATCGGATATGGTGGCTTATGATATTAAAAATACTATCATGATTGTGCTCACCGACGGAGCCCAAAATCCCAACCCTTTGGATCAGGAAAACCCTCTACGCAACATTAGTATTGCCGATGCCTCACAATATGCTGCTGAGAATGACATAAAGCTTTATATCATCGATGTTGAGCCACTAATATTACAATCACGCTTTAGATCTTCCCTCCAAAAGCTAGAAGATGCTGCTAAGAGAACAGGCGGACAATTTTACGTCGCTGACAGCCCTAGCAAACTCAAAGGTGTTTACTCTCAGATCGATCTTCTAGAAACAAGCACCCTTCCCAAAGAAAGAAAAGCCGACGACGGAGCACCCTCTCCTCCCATAGAGTCGGAGCGATTAAATTCATACTACCCCCATTTTATTTTAGCAGGGCTCATCATGCTTTTTAGTGCTATTTTCTTAGAATCAACGTGGCTAAGGAGGCTACCATGACATTACCTCCTTGGCAATATTATTGCCCTATAGCAGTATATGGTCTTTTTATACTCTTTCCTATTGCTGGATTGTTTTGGTACTCCCACTATCGATGTAGAAAAGCATTACACGATTTTGCACACCCCTGCTCATGGAAAACAATTTTCAAACTCAGACCCCGCTGGTACCACCTTCTCCATGCCACTCTTCTTAGCGGAGCTTGGACCGCAGGAGTCATAGCTATGATGGGCCCTCAAGGTAGAGCTACTTCTGAAACACAAAAACTTGCTCAGCATAAAATTGGTGATACCCCCAGCCTAGTCGATGCTAAGAAAGATGTTATTTTCTTGATCGACACCTCAGCTTCTATGTCCACTCCCGACGCCATCAAAGGTGAAAATCGTTTAGCCTATGCTCAGGATATCGTCGACAAGCTTACGCATGATTTGTCGGGACGGCTTTTATCCCTTTATGCTTTCACTTCGGAACTTACACCTCTATCCCCCCCTACATATAACAACCTTTATCTACGCTTAATGAACTATAAGCTTCAGATCAACGAAGGTGACAGTGCCGGCACCGACTTCCAACAAGCCTTGGTTCATCTTCAGCACAATTATCCTTATTATAGCAATCATAAAATTCTCATTATCCTAAGTGATGGGGGAGATAATAGGCTAGAAAACCTCAAAGGAAACCCTAGAGAAGAGGCTATAAAAGCTATCGCTGATACCTTGCCAAATCAAAACTGGCAAATTTTAACTATCGGCATCGGATCTAGGCAGGGAGCACCTATCCCCAATATACAAAGGAATGGAGAGGCTATTATCTCCTTTCTCGAACCTGATATCTTACAACACCTAGCACAAGGAGCAAAAAACCATTATTTTCAGGCTTATGATTATTCTGTTGATGAGCTAGTAACGAGCATACTCCAACTTATCGAAGCCCCTTCTACTTCCCGCTCTTCATATCAACCGTCCAAACGTCAGAATGCACAACAGCACTCTGGCAATAATCATTTTTTTCAGACACCTTTAGCTTTAGCCATAATACTTATCTCAATCGATCTTTTGCTAATTTTTCTTCCTATATCCCGTGATTATGACCAAAGTTAAGGGCAACGCTACTGAGGAGACTCAATTCTCTTAGCTTCAAGGAAAAGAGTATAACTTGATTCAGAAGGAGTAAAACTCCTCAACGATTCTTGTGGTTTACTCCTACCCTCATTAGGGAGAAGATGACTTAAATCGGCCTTGGCTGAAACTCTTTTTAAAGGCGGCATAGGATATCCCGGACTTGATGAGCTTGGCAAGATCTGCTTACCCCTTATCTCCAACGGCTCGTTGCTGAAGGAGCCTTTCCTAAAGGTGCGCCCTCCATAAGTATTTGGGGGGTTGGGAATCTCGCGGGAGGGCCTGCTCGCCGGAAGTTTTTGAGGACTAAAAATAGGACTGTTTAAAGCTTTAGCAGACGCTGTGTTAAACATGATAATCCCTCCGCATTTTTCTTTTTATGATAAGAAACTCTTTTTAATTTTGACAGTCAAAATTAAAACTAGATAAGATGCTGTGCATCAGCTTCGAGATCAGCTTGGCTCATGTTGCGATAATTGATCGTTTCACAGAGCTCCCTGAAAGGACAACTACGGCAGCGCCGCCGCTCATCCGTATATGTAAAATTTTCAGGAACAGTTTGGTTATTTTTAAGGGGCCCCTCGAGCTTCCTCGTCATCTTTTCACAGCTAGAGCGCATAAAAGACATTATTTCTTCGAGTTTCTGAGATGTAATAGCCTGCTGCTGGTTAGCGCCAATTTTATGATAAACATTACTATCAAGATAAAATGGGCTGAGGACGATTTTTTCCAAGCCAGCACCCCATTTTTTCTGGGCAAAGAGAGCATAAGTATATAGTTGGTCGAGATTTTGACGGCGTTCACTGCCAGTTTTCCAGTCAAAGAGGATTACCTGCTCCTTGTTCCACCGCAGGGCCAAGTCAATAACAACCCATATTTTATAGGTGTCATCAAGATAAAAACTGTCGAGTTCCTCGACACCCAAAAAAGATGCTCTTCCATCACATAAAAGAGCCTGCACTACCGGTGAATGATACCAATGACTTAGGCAGCGCTCTATTTTTTGCTGAGCCTGTAAAATTTTACCCTCAGAGAGGTCCAAATCATGATAATAAACTTCTAAAATATTAACGAATTTTTTTGGTGAGCGCCGCCAGGATTGCTGCCTAGCGTCTTCAATACCTCTCAAAAATAAAGCCTGCCCTCGCTCAATAACTTGCGATAAGGGCGGTAACTGACCGAGTTGTCGAAAGTCTTTGATAGTATTTTCGATAGTTTCATGGACGACGCTACCAACATACATAGCAAGGCTCTGCATATTTTTCATAGCATACAGGTAACCCGACAATATTCTGGCATGCTGTGGTGGAGATTTTCGAAACCATTCCCACCCCTCCCAAGCGCCATAATAAGTATACCAATATTTTTTTTGGCATTCATCAAAAGTAGAATGGCGGGAAAATGACCAGCTAAATTCATTAGTCAAGCGTTTAGCAGAAGAAACCATCGACTGTTAACCTCTTGAATTAAAAGTATTCATCACGTAACCTTGTTTATTACATTCTATGAATTATAAGCACATTAGCCATTAAAATCCAGGCCCTCTTATGTTAAATTGGTTGAAGAAAACATTTGGCAGCGCTCAGGAGCGCACACTTAAACGTTACCTCAAAATAGTGACAAAGATCAACGATCTTGACGAGCAATATCAGAGCCTTGCCGATGATGAATTGCGCGCAAAGACTGATGAGTTTCGCCATCGGATCTCCGAGGGTGAAGACCTCGACAGCATCCTTCCTGAAGCTTATGCCGTCATCAAAAATGTTTGCCGCCGCCTTGCAGGTAAAGACTTCCATGTTTCCGGTTATGATCAACAATGGGACATGGTACCTTATGATGTTCAGCTCTTGGGTGCCATCGCTATGCACCAGGGAAATATTGCGGAAATGCAGACTGGGGAAGGTAAAACGCTTACCGCCACTATGCCACTTTATCTCCGCGCTTTAACAGGGAAACCCGTCCACATTGTAACCGTTAACGACTACTTGGCCCAACGAGACTGCGAATGGATGGGCGCGATCTATAACTGGCTGGGAGTAACTGTGGGAGCTATCACCAACGATAAACAAGCTACCGAGCGCAATGAGCTTTATCAACGTGATATCCTTTATGGAACGGCCTCGGAGTTTGGTTTTGACTACTTGAGGGATAACTCTATGGCCACCAGCCAAGCAGAACAGGTGCAGCGCGGCCATTATTTTGCCATTGTCGATGAAATTGACTCTATCCTTATCGATGAAGCCCGAACGCCTCTGATCATTTCAGGGCCCGTACCAGTCAGCACTCAGATGTATGACGAACTTAAAGGGGGTGTCGACAAGTTAGTAAAATACCAGCGTGATCTTTGTAACCGCTTAGCTTCCGAAGGGCGTAAGATGCTAGAGCAAGAGGGCAATACCAAAGAGTCCGAAGCTAAGCGCCAAGAAGCTTTACGTAAACTTTGGTTGGTAAGCAAAGGCACGCCAAACCACAAGATTTTACGCCGAATTATGGAAGATCCCGATAATAGAGAAGCCATAGATGCTTGGGATGTATACTATCACTCCGATCAGAACAAAGAAGAGCGCCATAAAATCTTGTCGGAATTATTTATCATCGTCAACCAACGTTCTAACGAGTATGAGCTGACAGACAAAGGCATCTCGGTATGGTCAAAAATTTCCGAAACCGGTGATGCCAATGATCCTTTCACCTTAATCGACATCAACGATGAATTCATTAAAATCGATGAAGACCCCAATCTCAGCGATAGCGAAAAACAGCAAAAAAAGATGGCTGTCCGAGAGCTTGACAGTAAGCATAAGGAACGTTCGCATAACTTGCGGCAGCTGCTGCGTTCTCACCTCTTAATGGAAAAAGATATCGACTATATCGTTCAGGAGAATAAAATTGTAATCATCGATGAAAACACCGGTCGCCCACAACCCGGACGCCGCTTTTCCGATGGACTTCACCAAGCTATTGAAGCTAAAGAAGGAGTGGAAATCCAGAAAGAAACCCAGACCTATGCTACCGTCACTCTCCAGAATTATTTTAGGATGTACGACCATCTAGCAGGCATGTCAGGGACCGCTATTACAGAGGCGGGAGAATTTTCCGAGATCTATAACCTAGATGTCATCCCTATCCCTACCCACCTACCCTGCCAGAGGAACGACACTCATGATGAAGTCTATATGACCGAGCGTGAAAAGTACCAAGCGCTACTCAAAGAAATCCAAAGTGTCCACGAACAGGGGCGCCCTATTTTGATAGGAACTGAATCGGTAGAAGTCTCAGAAAAACTATCTCGGATTTTACGACAAAATAAGCTTCCCCACACTGTCCTCAACGCTAAAAACCACATCAAAGAAGCTGAAATTATCGCCGAAGCAGGCTCTAACAAAGCCATTACTGTTTCCACCAATATGGCGGGAAGAGGTACCGACATTAAACTGAAGCCTGGCGTTGCCGACTTAGGAGGTTTGCACGTTATCGGCACCACCCGCCACCAAGCGCGTCGTATTGACCGTCAGTTACGCGGACGTTGCGCTCGCCAAGGTGATCCCGGATCCTCGAAATTTTATGTCTCTTTTGAAGATCCTTTGATGCGCCTTTTTGCATCTCCCAAGATCACGGGAATATTAAAACGCTTCCGCCCTCCGGAAGGAGAACCCATTTCTGCTAAGATGCTCGATAGAGCCATCGAAACCGCGCAGAAAAGAGTCGAGCAGCGCAATTATATGATCCGCAAGCACACCCTTCAATATGATGATGTTATGAACAAGCAACGTCAAGAGGTTTATGCCTTTAGGGGTCAGCTTTTGAATACCGAGGATATTTACCCTATAGCCTATGAGCTGCTTGAGACGCTGTGTGATATCCATGCTGAGGAGTACTTCGACAACCCTTCAAAAGAAGAAAGCTGGGATCCTGAAGGTTATCGAGAATGGTTAGTTACCACCTTTCCTGTAGCTATCGACCATGACTATTTTAATGATGAAGAGTTAAAAGTCGCCGATATCGTAGAGATGGCAGCTAAAAAATTGATCGCTGCCTTCAAAGAAAAAGCTCTTTTTGAAAACCAAAAAGTTGCAGCAGTAATTGCTCAAGGGGAACAGCCCCGCGATTATGCAGCCGAAGCGATTCGTAATTTGATGATCCGTAAAATCGATCAGCTTTGGCAAGAGCATTTACTAGCTATGGATGATTTACGATCGGAAGTCCACCTACACACTATAGCCCAAAAAGATCCTCTGACAGAATTCAAACATGAGTCTTTCCACCTGTTCAATGAATTCAGCAATTCTTTGCGCAGTAATATTGCCCAAAATCTTTTCAAATTCCATATCGTCCCCCATTACGAAGGGTACCTAGACCAGGTGCTATCGAACCTCCACCTGGAAACCAACCGCTCTTTTTCTCAAGAGCTCGACCAGCCGCAGGAAGAAGCAACAAAAACTACTGTAGACAACCAGCAGACGAAGCTTCAACCATTAATGGCCGAAGAGAAAGTGAGGCGTAATGACCCTTGTCCTTGTGGCAGTGGTCTTAAATACAAAAAGTGTTGCGGCAAAGATCAGGAATAAAAAGTTTAGCATCTTTTATCGACGATTGCGACCACTTTGTTTAATACCCGTGATGTCCTCATGATCGAAGATTAGGAAGCTTAACTGATGTTAAGCTTCCTCTTCAACAACCTTTGATAGCGCCCGCCATCCAAAATAAATGCTAGGCAAGCTTAGCAAGAGATAGAAAAGCCAGGAAGATGCTTTCCATTGCAAAGTCAAAAAACCGTCATGCGAAAAAACTAATAGCACAAAAGTAAATAATAAAAAGATACCTCCCAGCGACAGTAAAAAAAGCGGAAGGAAAACTCCCGATACCCTCTCCTGAAGATGCTCCTGAAGTTTTTGTTGCCCCCCCTGATTAACGGCCGTCTTCCACTCTTCATTCGTAGGCTCTATAGGAGCTTCAGCTGCAGCATAAGGAGGTTCGGGAACTTGAACCTGCTCTTCATGATTACAAGAAGACTGATAAGGAGCCGTAGTAGCTACTCCCTCTTGGTGAGAGGAAAGATCAGCCCCACAAAATGGGCAACGCACGGCCTGGGCATGAACTTGGCCTTCACAATTCCAACATAATCTATTACCTATCACTTGACACCTTCTTGGTTAGAATATTGAAATACTAATTTTATGTACTATTGATCTTTTTCTTTCAACCAACGATTGTAATATCAAAGAAATTACAAAACCGTGCCCCCTATATTTCATTTTACCCATGATGTCTCCCTAACATCACGAGTTTACAATCGCGGTCTAAAAAGAAATTCGGGGAGATTGTCTTTTATCGTTTAATGCGTTAATGTATTTAGTAATTAAGAAGTTTTGATTATATGTCCTCATTCCCCTCATGGTTAAAGCATAGCATTCCCCGTGGAACTGCTTCCCACTCTACTGCAAAGCTCCTAAAAAGCTGCGGAGTAGAAACTGTTTGTCATGCTGCCCGATGTCCCAATCGGGGAGAATGTTATTCTCGACGGACAGCTACATTTTTAGCTTTGGGAACCTCTTGTACTCGTCACTGCAACTTTTGTGATATCGCTTACACCCCTCACCCCCAAACTCCCGACCTTAAGGAGCCGGAAAGAATTGCTAAGGCAATAGGGATACTAGGATTAAAACATGTAGTGCTTACAATGGTCACCCGCGATGACCTTGCTGATGGCGGTGCAGCCCATATAGCTGATATCATCAAAATAGCTAAAGCATACTACCCAGACACTACCATTGAAGTGCTAACATCGGACTTCGCCGGCAATAAAGAGGCTTTAACAACGATACTAGAAGCACCGATCGATGTTTTCAACCACAACTTAGAAACCGTTAAGCGCCTTACGCCCCGCGTCAGACATAAGGCAACCTACCAGCAATCGCTGACAGTACTAGAAAATGCTGCTGACAATGCTGCAGCGTATATAAAATCGGGGTTAATGGTAGGGTTAGGAGAAACTACAGAAGAAGTTTATGAAGCTCTCGAAGACCTTTACCGAGCAGGAGTGAAGATAGTCACTATCGGGCAATATCTTCAACCCAACCCTCATAGCTTAGCTGTCCAAGAGTATATTCATCCTAAACAGTTTAAAAATTATCAAGATTTCGGCTACGATCTAGGATTTAAAATGATGGTTTGCGGCCCTTTTGTTCGCTCTAGCTATCATGCTGAAGACTTTACAAAAATTGAGGAAAAACATGGAAAAGCAGCCTTTTAAGGATATTCTCAACGAATTCAACACCCAAGACCGCGAAGAAACACCTATACCAGAAGATTTACCCTTAGCCGATGCTATAGACCATCAAATTGTCATGCACCGTGACGCTCATTTCGGTGGTAAGTTCGAATTTATGCTAGACTACTATAGACAAGAAGGCAAAGGGGTCAACGAAGAATTCGAGATAGATCGCATTGAGAACCTCGCTGAGGTTGAAAAAGAGCTCGATAGCGATATTGCTGGAAGCATTTTACTGGGCTATGAAGCCGAAGAAGTAGCAAAAGCTCGGCAAGCTTATAAAAAACTTCGAGAGGTTTATGAGTCTAAGTCTGCTGAACAAACCCCTGCTAAGCTTATTTCAGATCTGATCTTATCGGAAGACGAATATCCTGAAAAAGAAATTCAAGCAATCGTCGATAAAGGACAAGGTGCTCTTCCTTTGTTGATCAACCTACTAAACTCAGAAGATTTTTATAATAATCTTTTCCCTGGATATGGTCTTGCCCCTGCTTTAGCCGCGGAGTGCCTAGGAGCAATCGGCGACTCCCACGCTATTGAGCCTCTTTTTAGAGCCTTGAAGAAAGGGGATTTCTTTATCGAAGACAATTGTCTGCAAGCCCTTAAGAAGATAGGAGAGCCTGCTAAAGAATTCCTTCTCAGACAGCTTAGCAGCCAGCCGCTAACAGAAGATAATGAATTAGCAGCAGTAGCTCTGGTAGAGTTCAAAGATGACCCAGAAGTCATCAAAAATTGCAAAAAATTGTGGCAGACTATCAATCCCGCTGAAGAAGTAACTTTAGCCAATTACCTTCAGTTGATCATCAACACATAATTGCAAAAAGTTGCCGATATTATCTTTGAACACCATCGATAAGCTTGATAGACTTCCAGCGGCCCTGAAAAAAGCGTGCCATAAAAATCGCTGCCGCAATGATGCTATAGACCAGTGTAATAACCATAGCTAATATGATATTGGGGGTCCCTTTAAAGATTAAGAGGTAAAATGGTGTAATTAGAAATAACCAGACCGACAGAATATTGGCTACGAGGTTAAAAAAGGTATCTCCTGCTGCCGTTAAAGCACCATAACCCACAAACTTAACACCTTCGAAGAACAGGTAAAAAATAGAGATCAGCAAGCATATCTTCAGAGCATAAAAAAATTCCGCCGACATCTCGCTGCTGCTAAAGAACATCTTTATAAAGCTATCGATACCTATAATAAAAGCTATCAACACCCCTATAATGAATATCAAATTAAGTTTTACTCCTTGCCAAAAGACTTTAGAGATATGCTCTAGTCGATTAGAACCAATAAGGTTGCCAGTAACGATAGTGACTCCCCTTGACACACTTTCCAAGAAAAACCAAAAAAGCATGGTACCTGTTTGACAAATACTGGCAATGGTAATCATGGACTCGCCTAAGTCTGTTAAAAGTAAGTAGAATATTGTCCAACCAAAGATTTCCAACCCCACTGCTAAACCTTGAGGAGCACCTATTTTAAAGCACTTTTTAAATACATACCAATCAAAACGCCAGCACCAGGTGCCATACTGCTTGGCATACTTGGGAAGCAAAAAAACACTGCCCAAGATCACGACAATAAAAACTTGGCTTATCCCTGTAGCGATAGCAGCTCCCGCAATACCTTGAGGTGCCACCCAACCTTTAAAGCCAAAAATAAATACCCAGTCCAAAATAACATTAATGATATTGGCTATGATAGAGATGACCGTTATAAGATAAATCTTTCCTCTCCCGACAAAAAATGATCCCAAAGCTGCTTGCAACCCAAAAAAAGGGCCGAAAAGCATCATCCAGCGGAAGTATATCTCTGCCAATGCTGCATAGCGAGTCCCTTTAAAAGCTATCTGACCTCCCCATAAAGCCATGGGAATAAAAAAAACCGCTGAACCAACTCCAAGCCAGACCATCTGCCAGACAGGAGCGCCTATCATAGAATATTGTTTTGCCCCATTATATTGGGCGACAAAAACTTCAGCGATAGCACTTAACACTAAAAAGGAGACTATGAAGGTCCAGCCAAACATAGAAGCATTAACCCCCGCATTCAAAGCCTCTGTAGAATAGTGAGCTAATAAAATGCGGTCGCAGGCAAGCATCATAAAAGTCGCTAATAGAGAAATCATCAAAGGTAGTGATACTACCCACAATTCTCGTAAGCTAGCGGTTTTATGTTTGGTTAAACTCATACCTATCACCCTGTTTTTTAATGATTTAAGGAAATATTTTAACCTACAACAAGCTTTTTTATCAACTTTAACCGGTGCTACCCCCCTAATCGTATTTCTATGCAACTAGACGTGAAGAGTGCAACTCTGTAGAGTTGTACGAGGGAGGGATCTGCCGTAGATTTTAACTTACAGTAAGTGCATAATCAATGCCTTGTGAGAAAGGTTATGCAAATAATCATCGATAGAAGAACGTTATATATTCTGACTTTCTCGCAAAAGATCCTAATATATAAAAAAGGTGGGGTAGGCCTTATCGGCCAATAATAACGATCCCTCGGGAGGGTTAAGCTTAAAGCCGCGATTGTGATCTAAAGATCGCGGATTACAAAAAACTTTTACCCATTTTACTTTTTATGTATAAATATGCCAAGTTTGTTATAGTGAATGAATCACGTTAATCTAGGGGAAAGGGTATAACTGTATGATGGTTAAGCAGCTTAGTAAAGCTTTAAATCCTTGTATCAAGGCGATGCTTTTTATGATACTGGCAGTTTCTTTAACTGCCTGCCAAAAGCAAGAAACTATAATCAATAGCGTTCCGGAAAGAGAAGCTAACGAAATCATCGTGTATCTAGCGGGAAAAGATATAGAAGCTAACAAGGTGAGGGCTGACGAAGGGGCTACAGGTGGTGGCACCCAAACCGAAGTTTTATGGGACATCAAGGTCCCCCCAAATCAATCCACTGCTGCTATGGCCATGCTCAACTTAGCAGGCCTACCTCGCAAAAAAAGCCCTTCGATGCTCGAAATATTCAAAAAAGGCGGCCTAGTATCTTCAGAATCAGAGGAGAAAATCCGCTATCAGGCTGGCTTAGCAGAGCAAATCGCCAACACAATTAGAAAAATCGATGGTGTTATCGATGCCGATATTCAGCTTTCTTTTCCTACCAAAAATAGTTTCGAGCAGTCAGATGATTCCAAGGTTAGCGCTTCAGTATATGTTAAACATACCGGCGTTATTGATGACCCCAATGCGCATTTAGTTACAAAAATTAAGCGTTTGGTCGCCAGCGGCATTAATGATTTAGAATTTGAAAATGTTACTGTCATCTCCGACAAGGCCCGTTTTACCGATTATAATATGGCGGACTACGAAGGCGACAGCATCGGGGAAGAGCGTGATTACGTGAAAATCTGGTCTGTAGTTATCAGCAAAGATTCTGCTAGCCACTTCAGGACGATCTTTTTCTCCTTATGGGCAATAATTTTATTACTTATTTTGTTATTGGCAGGCTGCCTATGGAAGTTTTATCATATTATTCAACAAGTAGGAGGATGGAAAAGCTTGATATCCTTACAACCTTTAACTCTTTCTACCTCTTCGCCTAAAGAAAAAACTGCTAAATCCGCAAAGCCTCCTAACAAAGTCAAAAAAAGCCCTCCCCCTAAAGAAGAGGAAGAAGACGAGGAAGAAGAAGAAGAAGAATGACCTCCTCTACGCTAAAGGCCAATGCAACTTTAAAAGTATTGCTGAACCGGTTTCACTCTGGTTCTATAGACGCTTTTAGCGAATTTTTAGCTTCCAAAGATGCTGAGGAGCTACAAGCCATACCCCTTACAAATGGCGATATTAATGTTATCGCCTCCTTTCCCGAAGAAATCCTTAAAGAATTACATTATTCATGGCTCTTATCTTTCTTTAAAAAATCGTCTCCTGCTATGCAGCGCCTGTTTTTAGCTATCGTAACCCCTTCCCAGCGCCGTAGTGTGATGAAGGTTTTAAGCCTTTCTGATCCCGAAATAGAGCTTCCTTCTTGCGCTGAGCGTTATTTTAAAAATCAATTATTTACAGCTCTCGAGGCTGATAAAGTAATGCCTAAATCATGGCTTTCTCCTAGTGACCTACAGCCTTTATTATCTATGGAGCATCATCATTTGGTTAATATAGCAGACTATCTAGGGCTTTATGATCTAGCTAAAGCTATTCCTAAGGTTTTAGATCCGCGCCTACTCCATAAAGTCTACAATACCCTCTCCAAGCCTAAAACTGCTTATGTCAAAAAGTGTATGCAAATTCATGATCGCTTATCGTTGCCTGCGCTTTCTTTATCTCATTGGGATGGCGATAAGCTTAAGCTGGCTAAAGTTATCCACCAACGCGGCTTGATGAGGCTAGCTTTAGCCTTGTACGGGGAATCGCCGCAATTTTTGTGGCATTTTTTTCATCACCTTGATACAGGAAGAGCAGCTTATATTAAGAAGCATATTCCTCAAAATCTTTCCTCAGACATCCATAGTATAGCCCTCCGGCAGGCAAAAAAAGTCATTAATATTTTCAAGGAAGGTCACTAAAATGGTCAAAGAAGGTAAGTTTTTTTCTCTCATCAGAGGGGGTGACATCCGTCTAGCTCCGGAAACTAAAGTACTACCTGCTGCAGACATCGACAAAGTTGTTAGCGCAGAAGAAATCTTAAAAGCCGCAAAAAAACAATCTGAAGGCTATCGTCAAAAGATTGCTGAAGAATGCGAGCTGCTAAAAGAACAAGCCCAAGCTGCTGGCTTTGAAGAGGGGCAAGCTAAATGGAATGATCAACTAGCTTACCTAGAAAAGAAAAGTCAGGAAATTCGTGGAGAGCTCGAGCAAGCCGTGGTTCCTATTGCTCTCCAAGCTGCGAAAAAAATTGTCGGCCAAGAGTTAGAACTTAACAAAGAAGCTGTAGTCGCCATAGTGGCAAATTCTTTAAAAACCGTTTCCCAACATCGGCAAGTTACTATCTATGTCAATAAAAACGACCTAGAGGCTCTTGAAAAAAATAAAGATCGCTTACGCTCTACCTTTGAGCACTTAGAAACCTTATCAATCCAAGAGCGCTCCGATATAGAGCCTGGAGGCTGTATAATCGAGACTGAGGTTGGCATTATTAACGCTAAACTCAAAAATCAGTGGAAGCGCTTAGAAAATGCTGTCCAAAAAGTTGTGGAAAGCTCTACAAAAACTAAGCAACCTCCTAAACCTTCCTCAGAAAACCATAGGCAAAAAGATGAATAGTAAACGCTGGCGAACGACAAAATTCGCGCTGATTTTTTTGGTCTTTTTAGGATCATTATGGGCTTTTCCAATAGATATTTTGGGGCAACAAGCCCAAGGGGCTAGTGAAGAAGTTCCTTCGTTTATGGAGCAATACAAAACTTTCCAAGCTCCTTCGATGGTCTCTCAGGCGGTAGCTTTATCTATTATGGCGCTTTTCCCTTTTATTATTATGATTTTGACAGCTTTTATCAAAATCGTAGTAGTACTATCCTTGCTGCGTAATGCTTTGGGAGCTCAACAAGCCCCTCCTAACCAAATCCTTAACGGTGTAGGTTTTTTATTAAGTTTGTATATCATGTTTCCTACAGCTATTCAGATGTATGAATCCGCCGAAGGGCTTCTTAATAGCAAGGAAGCTCCGGAATCATTTTTAGCCTCTGACTCTGCTGACTACATTATTGCTGTGGCAGGAGCTGCTAGTGGGCCTTACCGAGACTATCTTAAACGCAATGTGATCCCTGCTCACCGCCAATCTTTTTATCGGATGACCTATCAAATTTTACCCGACAATTACCGTGCCAATTTAAGTGCTGATGATTTTGTTGTGCTAGTACCGGCATATATAGCTTCACAGCTAAAACTTGCTTTTGAAGTGGGTGTTTTGATCTATATTCCTTTCTTTGTTATCGATCTAGTAACCGCTAACGTCCTACTAGCGATGGGGATGATGATGTTATCACCTGTCACAATTTCTATGCCTTTGAAGCTTTTCCTTCTCGTGATGGTTGATGGCTGGACTCTCTTAATCCAAGGGCTTGTGACAACCTTCAATTAAAAGGAGAGGATTATATGTTCCAAACACATGTTGTTAAAATGGCCTTTGAAGGCTTATTAATGATTTTAATTCTTTCCGGGCCTCCCGTACTCATCGGGATGTTTTTTGGCTTAACAGTAGCGATCTTTCAAACCGCTACCCAGATCCAAGAGCAAACCCTTTCCATAGCTGTTAAATTAGTAGCTGTAACTTTAACTTTAGTATTTTTAGGATCATGGCTAGGGACGACAATATGGCAATTTGCGATGACAATCTTTGAAAACTTTCCGCGATGGATTGAGCTGTGAAGTTCGACTACTTAACCTCCGACTACCTTAATATGATCTTACAACATCCTTACGTGTTGGAAGATCCCTCCTTCTTGCCTTCTCTCTTTTTTTTAGCGCTAGGGCGCATGATGCCTTTGATGGCTTTCGTCCCCTTTTTGGGTTCTAAAGTTCTTTCTCGACCAGTAAAGGTCGCCTTCGGGATGATATTGGTCTTCATCTTTTTCCCTTATATCCTAAATAAGATAACAGTTCCCCTGAAATTCAATCTTCATCTTATGATGTTATTTATGAAAGAGGTTTTCATAGGTACGATGATAGGCATTATGGCTTCTATCCCCTTTTTCATTGCTCAGACAGGGGGTATTTTTATAGATTTCCAGCGGGGATCCGCAAGTTTACAGGTTAACGACCCCATCATTTCCACTATGGGATCCCCTACAGGGGTTTTTTTTGACCTCTTTGCTATCTACCTTTTTTTTATGATGGGTGGCCCTTTTCTTTTTATCAGCGCTATGATCGAATCTTTTCAGCTAATGCCGCCTGACGTTTTTTTAAGTCATAGTTCTCTAGTACAGTCTGCTCCCTTTTGGGATCAAATCATAATTTTGTATAATACTATACTTGTAGAAAGTATAAAAATTGCTTCACCAGCCTTAATCACTATTTTGATGACCGACACCTTTTTAGGTATCGCCAACCGCTTAGCACCGCAAGTGCAAATGGTTTTTTTAGGTATGCCCTTAAAAGCTTTATTCGGCATCGGAATCGTCTGGTTAGGATGGTATACAATTACTAAGCATATCGCTCAGATGAGCTTTTCATGGTTAGATCAGATCACCCTGATGATCCATAATTTGAGTTCTTAACGCTATTTGCATTCAAAGCTTAAACAAAAAAGGACGTTTAGCAATGTTTGAAGAAGAGCAGAATCCCCAAGAAGGTTTAGACGGCAAATTTTTCCGGTCGGGGTTAGAAAACTTCTTTGCTGGCAATACCAAGCAGGCACGTACGGATTTTTTGACAGCTTTGGAATATAATAATCACTTGATTCTCGCGTACTGCTATCTATGTACTATCTACTGTGAAGATGAAAATGATCCCGACCAAGCCATATATTTTTGTCGTAAAGGCCTAGAAATTGCTCCTGACAACCCTTTTCTCCACTTTTGTCTGGGAGGGGCGTGGGAAGCACGAGGTAACTTCCAAGAGGCTTTAGAAGAGTATAGAATTTACCATAACACTTACCCTGAAGACGTAGAAGGACTTTTTGCGATAGGGTGCGTCTATAATAACCTTCACGATCATTCAGAGGCTGAAAAATACTATAGAAACGCCATCCATCTAGAACCTAAATATCAAGGGGCTTATTATAATTTAGCTTTACTATATGCCGATGAAGAGCGAAATCAAGAAGCGGCAGACTTACTTCTCAAGGTAGTGAAACTAGACCCCGAACACTGGCAAGCATGGGCTAAGCTAGGTATTATTTTTTCAAAACTCAATGATATTGACCGAGCCATCAAAGCATACCAGGAAGTTCTTCAGCATCAAAATACCCTTGGAGATGTTTACTATAACCTTGGGTTAGCTTACCTCGCCCGTGAAGATTTTGATCTGGCATCTGAAACTTTTCAAGAGGCCTTGAAGATCAATGACAAAGATGCTGACAGCTGGTACCATTTGGGTGTCGCCAAGCTATCCCTTCAGAATTACAAAGAAGCCGAACAAGCTTTACAACATGCTATCACTATAAACTTATCCCACCACAATGCCCACTTTCGCTTAGGCCATGTTTATATGTTTCAAGGCGATTATGATAAAGCCTTCAAAGAGGTCCTGTTCTTGAAAAAAAAGGGTTCCCCTTTGCATAAAGTCTTAAGTAATATTATACAAGCTCATCAAAGCCTAGGGCAATAACCTCACGTTATAACCGTGATGTCTCATACAGGCTACATCACGGGTTATAGAATATCAGGTGAAACAAAAATCACGGGCTGTGAATTATTGCTATAATAGTCAAGGTCGTGCACTTTTTCATCGGCTAAGCTAACAATTACTGCATCGGATAATTTTAGCGTTGCTGTTGCTTGTGAGTCAGTAGCTTTGAAATCCGTGACCACTATAATCCAGTCATAAGATTGCTTTAATTCCGCAAGAAGGTTAGCAAACTTCCGGGAAGCCATAAACTCAGGAAGATATTCACTCCATACTTCAGCGGCAAGGCAATCATATTCCTGCCCCTCGACAACTTCCAACTCTTCCTGATCATTTTCTAGATAATGAATCAAACCTTTCCCGCTATGAGAATTACTATACGAAAAGTCTAAGACCATCACCTTGTCGCCACGTTTTTTTAATAGGCGAGAAAGCTCTTGGAAATAGTCCCTCCCTTGATGAGCCATGATAAGCTGCCCTTGTTCTTGGTCCGCAGGCAAAGAGGCAAGCACTTTTCTCAAAGTTGCTTGTTTATTTTCCAGGGTCAGGGTACCGGCGTAATTGTAACCCGAACATAAGAGGTTATCAGTAGAAACAGGGAAACCTTTCCACACTCCCTGCAACAAGAAAAAGCCGCTACTACCCACAGCCCCCATAAGCAAACCTAAAAACATGAAGAAAAATAAGCGTGGTGATTCAGGATGCGTAGGAGCAATAGCGAGATCTACTGGCCCCGATTCGATGCTTTCAAGGTTATAGGAGATAATCTTATCATCAACCATTCGGGTTAATTTGTCGAGCATCTGTTTGTTAACAGAGGAACGAGCATTAATTTTTTGTTCCGTAACCCATTTATATGGCAGGCGTTTCATACTTTGTCGCAGCTCTAAAATTTGCTGCTCAACATCCTGCTTTTGCTGCAAGCGATCATCTTTCATAGCCAATAATTTATTATTGATAAGATACAACAAATTGTTTTTAGCCTCGCTTTCGCGATTCTCTAAGCTAACGATTTCACGCCGAATTAAATCCAGCTTAGTTGCTTGGATATCGCGTTGTAAGCTAAGGACCTGCTCGCGACGCCAGCCTTCTTGAATTTCTAGCATCTTCAGCTTTTGATCAACATGGGTCCGTAAAATATCGCGGTTGATATTCATCATATCATGCAAGCGATCCATCTCCCGAGCGCTATAATTTTGGCTGTTATAAGCATCTCTTAAAATTGATGCCGTCTCCTGAATTAGAGGAGAGCTAATACTATCATTAAGAAAAGTACTTATGGAGCTAATTTCAAAGTTTTCATCTTCCATCTCCTTTTTAACAAACAGCAAATTCTGTATCTCGCTCTGCAACATATCGAGCTGGCTGGAATAGCTGTAAAACAAATTCTCAGCAGACGAAAGGTCCATACCATCAAAAGCTACTTTCCCCGATTGATGACGCGCTATCCTTTCTTGAACAACTTGAGAGTGGTTAATGAGGACTTGCTGTAAAGAATGAAGGTAGTTAGAAAACTGTTTTTTCTCCTGGCGGTAGTTAGCATTATTTTCTTCATAAAGCTCTTGTAAGTGTTTACTCCACAGGGGGACATGATCTAAAAAATCATTGTTTGAGGCATCGATAATACCCAGCTGATCATTGGATAAATTTTCTAAGATATCTTTAATAAATTGCTGAGCATCACGGATTTTCTGCAAGTAAACTAAATTATCATAAAAAATATGTTCTACTTGCTCTGGTTCTACCTTGCTAGATGTTCTCAAAGAAAACTCTAAAGCATCACGCTCTTCTTTCAAGGAATTAAGGCGGTTATTGATCTCATTTAAGTGGTCACTAGCTTTGCTAACCTCTGCATCCATCTCGAAGAAAGTAACGCCCCAGTCATCATCATTCTTTTCTAAACTTCTATCTAGACTTAGAAGTTCTGCATCCAGCTGCCTATCTTCTTTTTTAAGATTTTGACTAAGTTCCGCTAAGTATTGCAGCTCATTTTCCATAGTCATAAAGTCGCTAACTTGGATGGAGTTTGAGAGGTAGTCGGCGTCTTCTTGTAGAAGACTGTCGAAATCTTCCATAGCATCTTGCTTTCTGCTATTCAGATATGAAAGCTGCTGATCAGCATAGCGGTCAGCCTCATCATAAAGATAACGCTGGTAATTAAACATAACATTGTTAAGAATTTGAGCAGCCCTCTGCCGATTAGAGTGACTATATTCGAGGCTCAAGATGCCTTTTCCGGCTTGAGGGGGTGTGATACTCAACTCTTTTATCAAATCTTCAGCAACTGCTGCTTCGGGGTTAAGCCCAATATTATAAGTCTTCCCTTTAAAGGAGACTTTTTGAGCTCGGTATGGAGTAAAGGTAAACTCTGGCATTTTAAGCTCTTCACCCAATTTCCCCGAGGCAAGCTTATGGCCCTCTTTATTAAAAAGATCGAAAGTTTCTTCATCAGTAAATACTATCGACAAGTCCGTCGAAAATTCGCCGCCATAGGCAACATTACGCAATACAAGCTCTTCGGTAGTATCCTTGATGGGCACCTTAGGAAGTTTTTTAAAACTTATATACTCGATAGCAAGGTTATTACGCATTTTACCCCATCTGCCGCCACTGCCTCCTTTCTTTTGTTGAGAAACACTAGCTTGCAGACCATGCTCTCTAACCAAAGGAACCATCAGCTTACGGGTTACCATCATGTCGCAACCACTGCTGTCCTGTTTTATGCCTGCAGCGCCCATAAGCAACGAGCTCATCCCCACCCTCGAAGATCTGGAGCCACTTTCTTTGAATGTTGCGGTAGCAGTAAATTTCACGGGCCTTTGAAGAGCATAAAAAGCTGTTAATATGCTCATAGCTAATGCTGCTCCAGCTATCCAAAGCCATTTCCTTTGAAGGACCTTAAGAAGGTCTGACAATACCAAGAATCTTTCTGTACTATTATTATTATCCATCAAAACTTCCTTACACTCCATACTCGTCGCGTTGAATTTGCTGTACCTAACAGCTGACTTATAAAACGGTCCCACTCCGTGATAGGCTTAGCTCCAATATAAACAGTATCGCCGGGTATTACTAAGAGGCTGTCATTGGGAAGGTGGACGATATGCTCCCAGCTGAGAGTATAAATTTTAGGTTTTGTAAGATTACCTCTGATAACCTGGATACATTTTTTATTGCCGGTATATGGTATTCCGCCTGCATTAACTAGTAATTCTCTCAAAGACATGTAACCATCAGGCAAGCTAACAGAGCGAGGGCTGCCGACTTCTCCCATTAACATAGCCTGCGAAGCTTTGGGGTCTGCAATATATATCTTATCTTCTCCACGCATGACAATATTACGGCTGAGATCGCCTTCTTTTAGTAGGCGAGTAAAATCCACCGGCAAAGGTTGCCCGTCTCTTATCAGATAACTTTGGAATAAGTTAGCACTAGTAGGCACTCCAACTTGCGCCAGTGTTTCATAAAGCCGTAAGCGACCATTAACGGGTATTGTAGCAGAAACTAGCCCCGCTATCTCTACTCTTTTGACTAAACGTTCCTTATAGTCGAGAAAGACTTCGATATCTCGGATTTGTTCCAGGTATTTATTTTGAATCTTAAGCCGCGCTTCTTCAAGAGTTAAACCAGCTACAGTGATAGGCTCTAACTCAGGCAAGGTAATCTTATCGTCCACAACTTTAAAGCCTATTGCATTACCTATAGACTGTACAGCTGCGGAAATATCACTACGGCTAGGGTGGTAAATGGCCACCTTCAAAATATCATCATTATGGATATAGTCTTTAAACTCTTCGAGGTATGCTGGGTCAAAAGGTTCTAAGCTTTCACCTTCCATCTCCAAGATCGAAAGCTTACCTTGACGAATTTTGTAAGAGTCGATCACAAACTCATCAGCTTTATATTTCTCATAGCCATAACGCTTAGGGCAACCACACGAAACCATCGTTAAAAAACTTAGCACCACCAAAATTGCTCTCATCAACATACCGTCATAATTTAAACTTAATGGTAAAGGTTTACTACATTTAAGATTTTTACTGAAATCCAAAAAGCATCTTGTAGGAGCAAATTTCACACCTTGATAATTTAAGTTTACACCTTTATGATTAAGTGTTCGTTATAAGAGCTTTAATATATGGATAATAAAACAGAAACTTCTAACACATTCAGTTCCCAGGAATATAAATACGGGTTTGTCACTGACGTAGAAACCTTTAAGCTTCCCAAAGGCTTAAACGAAGATATCGTCAGAACAATATCTGCCAAAAAGGAAGAGCCTGAATTCCTATTAAACTTCCGCCTCCAAGCTTTCAAGCAATGGCAAAAGATGGAGGAGCCTCACTGGGCTAATCTGTCCATACCTCCTATCGATTACCAGAATATATCGTATTACTCTTCGCCTACAAAAAAGCCCCAACTCAACAGTTTAGAAGATGTCGACCCCGAAATTTTACAAACTTTCGAAAAGCTAGGAATACCCCTCGAAGAACAAAAAAGACTTTCCAATGTTGCTGTTGATATGGTCTTTGACTCCGTATCGATAGGTGTAACCTTCCAAGAAAAACTCCAAGAAGCAGGGGTTATCCTATGTTCGATCTCCGAGGCTGTCAAAAAATACCCCGAGCTGCTCGAAAAGTATTTGGGGTCGGTAGTGCCTGTTGGCGACAATTTTTTTGCGGCCCTTAATTCAGCTGTTTTTTCCGATGGTTCTTTTGTTTACATCCCTAAAGGGGTAGAATGCCCTATGGAGCTATCGACATACTTCCGCATCAACGAAAGAGAAACCGGGCAATTTGAACGAACCCTGATCATCGCCGAAGAGGGCTCATCGGTAAGCTATTTGGAAGGATGTACAGCACCAGCATTTTCTTCGATGCAGTTGCATGCAGCTGTCGTTGAGCTTGTCGCCCATGCCGACGCCAAGATAAAATACTCCACGGTCCAGAACTGGTATGCCGGAGACCCCAAAACGGGCAAAGGGGGAGTATATAATTTCGTTACCAAGCGAGGGCGCTGTGCAGGCAACAACTCAAAAATTTCCTGGGCTCAAGTTGAAGCGGGGGCAGCGATAACCTGGAAATACCCCAGCTGCATCTTACAGGGTGACAATTCCGTTGGCGAGTTTTATTCGGCAGCTATCACTAATGGGAAAATGCAAGCTGATACGGGTACAAAGATGATACACCTAGGCAATAACACATCGTCGACGATCATCTCCAAAGGCATTTCTGCCGACGAATCTCATAATAGCTACCGGGGCCTCGTAAAGATCCCTGCAAAAGCGAAAAATTGCCGCAATTATACCCAGTGCGACTCTATGTTGGCTGGCAACCGCTGTTCGGCCAATACCTTCCCCGAAATCGAGGTATCCAACAGCTCTAGTACTGCCGAACACGAAGCTTCGACATCTAAGCTTAGTGAAGATCAGATCTTTTATTTTCAGTCGCGGGGAATCTCTAAAGAAGATTCTATAAATATGATTGTCAATGGCTTTTGCAAAGATATTATCCAAGAGCTTCCTATGGAGTTCGCAGTAGAAGCTCAAAAGCTATTAACATTAAAACTCGAAAAATCTGTTGGATAACATATATGCTAGAAATCAAAGACCTCCACGCTTCCGTCCATGATACCCCTATACTTAAAGGAGTAAACTTCAAAGCCAAAGCTGGCGAGACCCATGTAATTATGGGCCCCAATGGGGCAGGCAAGTCCACCTTCGCCAAAGCCTTCGCCGGCCATCCATCGATCAATATCACCCAGGGAGACATAATATACCACGACAAAAGTGTTATCGACCTGCTCCCCGAGGAACGTGCTCGGCAAGGGATGTTTATGAGCTTTCAATATCCTATGGAAATTCCTGGGGTAACGAACTTTCAATTTTTACACGCCTCCTATAATGCCATCGCAGCATCACGAGGTGAGGCAGCTCTGGCAAAGGATGAATTTGAAAAGCTTCTCGATGAAAAGATGGCGATGATGGGCATGAAGCCCGAATTTAAAGAGCGCCATGTCAATGAAGGATTTTCGGGCGGCGAAAAAAAACGTAATGAAATCCTGCAAATGGCTATTATCAACCCCCAGCTTGCCGTTCTTGATGAGACCGACTCTGGCCTTGATATTGATGCCCTGAGAGTTGTTGCCGAAGGTGTCAATCGCTTAATGACTTCCGACAAGACTCTAATTCTAGTAACACACTATCAAAGACTTTTAGACTATATCAAGCCCGACTTTGTCCACGTCCTACTCGACGGTAAGATTGTAAGATCTGGAACAGGGGCCTTGGCATTAGAGTTGGAAGAAAAAGGATATGATTGGTTAAAAAATGAATAGCTCTTCCTTTCTCCTAGATTTAGAGGACCATTACCGCTCTTTACCCCGGAGTAAGCTACGCAAACTTCGCCAGCAAGGATGGCAGAAATTCAGCTCACTAGGCCTGCCTAAATATACAAAGCTACCTCTCCGCGAGCTACAAAAGATTTCTTGTCGCCCGCCAGAAGACACTTCAATAAAAGAAGGAGATATTTCCCCTCACCTTGCTTCTGAATGTTTTTCAAGCAGGATTGTTTTCGTTAACGGTCGTTACTCAGAAAAGCTTTCCGATTATTCCGCTTTTCCTTCTGAAGTTGTTATTAAACCTCTCGAAAAAGCTTTGGGAACTTATGGCCCTACCTTAAATAAACATCTACAAGCTAGCACCAACCCTTTTTACCACCTAAACACTGCCTTACATGAAGAAGGGCTGTTTATTTACTTACCTCCTGGCACTATTATCCAGCAGCCTGTACAGATCCTTAACGTCATCGATGCCGAGCATGCTATTCTTCATCCTCGCATAAATATTTTTGCTGGCGACAAAGCTGCAGCGACTTTTTATTCTAACGCTGCCCTCTACTCTGCTAATAATTGTTGGGTTAATAGTGTCTATGATTTTATGATCTCAGATTCCGCAAAAATTAATTTTGAAAGCCATCACAGCAAAGTGCCCCACGATATTTTTTATTTTGAAAATTTAGAAGGCACCCTCAAGAAGCAGAGCTCCTTCAAAGGGGTCACTGTAACCGATGGAGCCTATGGTATTAATGAAATCTCTCTAGCTGGAGAAAGCTCCCAAGCAGAGCTTTATGGCTTAACGATGCTCGCTGCCGACCAAGAGGCGCACCATACGGTGAATATTAACCATCGTGTCCCTCACACCTATTCCAGCCAACTATTTAAAGCTGTAGCTAACGGAGAAAGCCGCTCCAGCTTTGAGGGTAAAATCTATATCGACAGGCTAGCACAACAAAGTGATGCTCAGCAGCTAAACAAAAACTTACTCCTCAGCGAACGCGCTACAGCTTCTAGCAAGCCGAGCTTAGAAATCTTTGCCGATGATGTCAAAGCTACCCACGGTGCCACGACAGGGTCTCTAGACTGTGAGCAGCTCTTTTATCTAGAATCACGAGGATTGAGTGCTTCCCAAGCCCGCAACCTCGTGATCGGCGGTTTTTGCAGAGAAATTTGTGATCATTTTTCCTTGGAATCAGTCAAAGAGAAGCTTTATCAATCGACAAAAAACTATATTCAATAAAGGAGATAGCTATGAATGCCGATTTCGCCCATATCCGCCAAGATTTCCCTATGCTACAGCAAAAAATGCATGGCAAGCCTTTAGTATACCTGGATTCGGCAGCGACTTCTCAAAAACCCAACAAAGTTATCGATACGCTTTGCAACTTCTATCGCAATCATTATGGTACTGTTCATCGCGCCGTTTATGAGCTATCTCTGTATGCCACTCAGGAATATAGTCGCGTTAAGGAAGTTGTACGTCAGTTTATTAATGCTCGCTATGCTGACGAAATCGTATACACTTCAGGAACTACTGAAGGTATTAACCTGGTAGCTTCCTCTTTTGGAAAAGCTTTTATTAATTCTGGCGATGAAATTGTCATCTCTCATTTAGAGCACCATTCAAACCTTGTACCTTGGCAGCTGCTTTGTGAGGAGCGAGGTGCTACATTAAAAGTTGCTCCTATCGATGACCATGGGGAAATTATCCTTAAAGAATACTCCAAGCTTTTGTCGAGCAAAACAAAAATAGTCTCCATCGGCCACGTTGCCAACTCTTTAGGAACCATCAACCCTATTAAAGAAATTATCGATTTGGCTCACCAAGCAGGAGCAAAAGTCCTCGTCGACGGCGCTCAGGCAGCGCCCCACCTACCTATTGATGTTCAGGATCTAGACGCCGACTTTTATGTTTTTTCGGGCCATAAAAATTTTGGTCCTACAGGAGTGGGTGTACTCTATGGAAAAAAAGAATTACTAGAAGAGCTGCCCCCCTATCATGGAGGAGGTGATATGATCGACAAGGTAACTTTAGAAAAAAGCACCTACAACCCGCCCCCTTTAAAATTTGAAGCTGGAACGCCGATGATAGCTCAAGTTATTGGCCTAGGATCAGCTCTAGAGTATATGATGAATATCGGACAAAAAGAAATCTACCACTATGAACATCAGCTGTTAGAGCTCTTGTACAAAGGCCTAGAACAGAGTGCTATCGAGGGATTAAAAATCCTAGGTCCTCCTTTGGAACGTCGATCGTCGATTGTAAGTTTCACCGTAGACGGTCTCCACCCTTTAGATTTGGGAACAATGCTCGACTTCAAAGGAATTGCAATCCGCACCGGCCATCACTGTGCGATGCCTACTATGGATCGCTTAAAATTACCGGGAACAGTACGTGCATCTTTAGCCTTTTATAATAATCGACAGGATATCGAACGCTTTATCCAAGCCCTTCAAGAAGTAGTTCACTTCTTACGCAAATCACATTAACCTACGATTGTCAAATCCTTGGGGTAAGGGGTAATGATTTCCGGATTCCCCTCTGTAATGATGATAGTATCTTCTATGCGAATGCCTCCTTTACCTGGCAAATATACCCCTGGTTCAATAGTAATAACCATACCGGGTATTAAAGGCAGCTTTCCATAAAAGGCATTATCTTTAACAGCAGGGAATTCATGGACTTCAAGGCCGATACCATGCCCTAAACTATGATTAAAATATTCTCCGTAACCGGCATCGGAAATAATCTTTCGCGCAATAGCATCTAGTTCACCTAAAGTACGCCCTGGCAAAGCTATATTAAGGGCTTCTTGCTGAGCTTCCTTAACAACTGAATAGACCTGCTCCATCTCTGCATCAGGTCGCCCCAAAAAAACTGTTCTGGTCATATCAGAGCAGTAATTGCCGAGCTTTACTCCCAAGTCTACCAAGATCGGCATACCCTTTTGCAAATGAGCTTGACCAGGATAATGATGAGGGAGAGCTGAATTTTCCCCAAAGGCGACAATAGTATTAAAAGCAGGGTTGCAAGCACTGTTTATTTTCCAAAAAATTTCTAGCTCCGCCATGAGCTGACTTTCTGTAACGCCTTCTTTAATTAAAGAGCAAAGATACTCAAAGCCGGCGACGTTTAAATTAGCAGCACGGCGAAGGGCCTGCAGTTCTTCACTGTCTTTGATGTTACGAAGCTTTTCTAAAGGTTTTTTGACGGGAAGCAGCTTCTGATCAGTATTAATATTTTCGAATAGTTTTTGATATTGACCATAAGAAGTCGAGGAGCTGTCAAAAGCAATTGTTTTGATCGATAAGTGGGAATGGTTCCCGATAAACTGCTGTAAACCATTATCATCTTTCTCTAACCTGACAGCAATCGCCGAGCGCTGTCGACAATCTTCATAATAACGCCCATCGAGGTAAAATTCTGCCTTTTGAGGAGTGATAAAAACCTTCCCCCTTGAAACCCTGCAGCCTGTCAAATAATAAATATCTGTTACGTTATCGATAAGTAAAAGATCTGCCTCTTCTTCAGCTAGCAACTGGCGTATTTTTAATAAACGTTGCTCAAACTCCATCTAATCAAACATCCTGCTAAGGTCATCATTTTTAAAAACTGCACTAATAGGCCTGCCTTGGGGGTCAAGGTGGGGATCACTGGTGACCATCAATTTGCGAAGGATAACTTGAGCTTCCTCGATAGTCAACGAAGTTTTAGCAGATACTGCTTTACGCGCTAAGATTAATGCCAGCTTGTGCTCACTCTTTAATTCTCGCGGTTCTTTAAGGTCAGCAAGCATGTCATGAACAAGATCCTGAGCTTCCCAACTATCGAGAATAGTGGGCAAGCTGTCAATCATAAAAGCGTTACCACCAAATTCTGAGATGCTCAGACCTAATTTATTAAGGTCTGACAACAAAGGGCGCAGTTGAGCAGCTTCGGTAGAGGCAACCTCCAAACTTATAGGCACCAACAAGGCCTGAACCCCTTGTTGTTTCTGGATATCGCTCTGCTTCCATCGTTCTAATAGGTCATCGAAAGCTATCCGCAACTCTAGGCGACGGCGATCATAGACTCGCAAACCACCATCTGTATCATGAGCTTTAGTGAAAATATAATTACCATGAATTCCAACGGGACATGGCGCTAAGGTTACCTGCAAATCAGGCTGTTTTTCATCTTCGGGAGCTTCGACAATTTCAATCTCAGAAAAAGAGATCTTTTGCTCTCTAGGAGAGGGTCTAAAATGGCAAGCAGGGCTGTGATCTGTTCTAAGTAACATCGAGGAAGATGAAGAAGATGTTGCAGAAGCTCTCTCCTTAGGTAAAGAAGGTGCTACTAATGCTTCGCCTACCGCTTTAGCAACACACTCCCTCAATATATATTCCTGCTGAAAGCGTACTTCGCGCTTTTGAGGGTGAACATTAACATCTACAAACTTACCGGAAAGTTTCATCTGTAAAACAAATACAGGAAAGCGGCGCTCTTGAAGCCTCGTCCCATAGGCATTGGCTACCGCTATCGACACCCCGGGAGAATGTACAGGTCGCTTGTTGATAAAAAGATATTGCCCCGTACGGTTAGTCCTCGTAAAAGAAGGCTCTCCGATAAACCCTTCCAGCTTAAAATCACCATCTTGATAAGCAACAGGAAGCATTCTGTCAAAAAAGCTATGGCCTAAAACTTCTGAAACCCTCTGTTGAAAGGCTTGATGAAAATCTTGCTTCATAGAAGCTGATAGACTTAAAACCTGCTTGTTATCATTAATAAGCCTAAAATTAACTAAGGGGTTAGCTAAAGCCAAAGAAGTTACCACTTTATTGATCTCCGCAGCATCACGAGATACCGAGCGCAAAAACTTTTTCCTCACCGGAACATTAAAAAAAAGGGATTTCACCTCTACCGTAGTCCCTTGAGAGCGTGCTGCTGGCCGACAGTCGACAATCTTCCCCCCATCAACCATAATTAAGGTAGCTTCTTGAGCTCCTTCAGGGCAGCTTATCAGATTAAATTTTGATACCGAAGCCACTGACGGTATAGCTTCACCGCGAAAGCCCATTGTCGACAAATCTAGGATGTCATCTGCTTGTCGAATCTTGGAAGTAGCATGGCGCTCCAAGGAAAGAAGAGCATCATCTTGTGACATCCCACAACCGTTATCGCTAACTTTGATGAGCTGCCTCCCTCCTGCTTTGATCTCCACCGCTATTTCAGTAGCTCCAGCATCCAACGAATTGTCTACCAACTCTTTGACCACCGAAGAAGGATTTTCAACCACTTCGCCAGCAGCGATTTTATTGATAGTATTATCATCTAATACACGTATTTGAGATCCCATAAGCAGCTAAACCTTAACCTTTTCCTATTCAAAATGTTAGATTTTACTATCACCTCAGATTTCCAGCAATCTTATTGTAAAATCCGCCCTTGACCTGACCGATGACATTTTGTTGTAGCAAATTTTTGTTTTGACAATAATACCATAGGCTCTGTCCTTAAAGTGCAATTTTTGATATAAGCTTTCCTTTAGCAACAAAGGAGTATTTATGTCACGCAGAGTTATCACAGATGCTATTTGGA
>JBNJDP010000007.1:0-45781 GCA_051744985.1 Chlamydiota bacterium
GATAAAAATTTATAGATTCTTTTTTTTATAAAAAGTATAATTAACGGCCGTCAAATACGATATCTTATATTTGTAACCCTACCTTCTTTTATGGAGGTATAAAAATTTAATCTTGATTTAAAAAGAATCTTTTATATAATAGTAAATATTTTATGTATTGTAATCTAAATATTGTTAATAGAATTAAAAATAATACCGGAGGCATTATAAAATGAACGCCGATAATACAAACCTAGAGGCAAGCGAGAACCAAATGGTCTCGATTACCGAAGCTGCTAGGATTAACAATGTAACCCGGCAAGCCATCTATGTAGCTATCAAGCTTAAAAAGCTTAAAGCTACTAAAGAGATGTCACGATGGGTTATCAATGTTAAGGACCTCGAAGAATATCGTAAAAATAAATATTCTCGCGCTAAGTCCACCTGGAACGGAGAACTTTTATTCGATAATAATAAGGGCTATTATTCCATCAACCAAGTAGCAGATATGCTAGGAGTTCCTGCTCAAAAAATCTATTACGCCACCAGAGCGGGCTTAATGAAAGCTCATCGCCGTGGTGCTGCTTGGGTTGTCAACGCATCCTCTGTTGAGGAATATCGTGAAAACTACCTTAATAAAAAAACTGAGGAGCAAAAAGCTTCCTAACCAATCTTTGATGAAAAGAGCTTTATACTAATAATAACACTCTTTTCGAAGCATCAATTGGCATATTAAGCTGACGGAAACTTTATTTCTGTCAGCTTTTTTATGGAAAAAATTCACTAAGCCAGCTATCCTGCGCCTATATATATTTTTTTATAGGTGTCAATAATGCGCAAAATCTTCGTCACAATCCTAACAATTTTCGCTTCTTTTTATTGTGAGGCCAAACTCCCAGAACTCGACAATAACGACGTTAAAGAAAAAATTGAAGAGATCACAGAATCGCATGTCAAGTTTCGCCAGCCGAACTCTACGCTTTTTCGTAGAGCACTTGCCAACTATCTTGAAGAGCTCGATCCTACTAAATCATACTTTACCGAAGAAGATATCCAACGTTGGGTTAACCCTTCAGATGAATTAATTGATTCTATGATGAGAAGCTACCGACAAAGTTCCTTCCCCGAGTTTGAAGCCATCAATGATGTTATGATCAAAGCCATCACCAGGCGCGACCAATTGGAGGAAAAGTTAGCCAACAGCGAACTCCCCGCCCCGACACTTTTATCCCGAGATTTACGCCAGACCAACTGGCCTAGCAATGAAGAGCAACTCTTTGAGCGCTTACTCAACTTCAAAGCTCTTCAACGCCAAGCTGCTGAGGCTCTCCCCCTTGAGAAACGTGATAGAGCTTTGGAGAGGATTGAAAAGATGCGTTTGAACTCTGAAGAAGACTTTGCCACTGCTGACTTATCCGAACGTAAAAAGCTCATAAATACTAATATTATTAAAGCTTTTGCTGCCGCTTTCGATTCACACACTGCCTATTTCACCCCTGGGGAAGCCACTCAATTTATGATTGATGTCCAACACCGCCTTTTCGGCATTGGAGTACAATTGAGAGACAACCTTAACGGATTCAGTATTGTAAAAATTATCGAAGGCGGACCTGCTGATAAAAGCCAGCAACTAAAACCGCAAGACAGAATCATAGCGATCGATGATGAGCCTGTAGTAGGCATGGACATCTATGAAGTTGTCGAGCTTATCAGAGGCGAAAAAAATACCCCTGTAGATCTCACTATTGTCAGAGTAAACTCCTCAGAAGAAAACTCTACCCAAGAGGAAACTCATGAAATCACTCTCCGCAGAGACGAAATAGTTGTCCAAGATTCACGATTGGAAACATCTTACGAACCTTTCGGGGACGGTGTTATAGCATGCTTAAAGCTCCACACTTTTTATCAAGACCCCAACGACTCTTCTGCTGAAGATATAGCTGAAGAGCTCAAAAAACTTAAAAAAGAACATAATCCCAAGGGGGTTATTCTTGATTTGCGCTATAATTCAGGAGGAATGCTTTCTCAAGCCATTGCTGTCAGTGGCCTTTTTATCACCCAAGGGGTAGTAGTTTCCATCCAAGATAATACTGGTGATATTCAACACCTTAGGGATTTTAGCGGAACAACAGCCTGGGACGGCCCCTTGGTAATTTTAACCAGTAGAGCCAGCGCCTCGGCTGCTGAAATTGTCTCTCAAACTTTACAAGACTATGGACGCGCTATTATCGTCGGCGATGATCATACTTTCGGCAAAGGAACCTTTCAAACGTTTACCCTCAACACTATTGACAATGAACATGTTAACCCCGAAGGAGAATATAAAGTCACCCGCGGCATGTATTATACCGCTTCAGGAAAAAGCCCTCAGTTGCTAGGTGTTCAAGCCGATGTTGTAGTACCGGGAATTTTTTCTCAAAGCGAAATAGGAGAAAAATTCTCTAAATATCCCTTAGAAAATGATAGTATCGAGAGCAACATCGAAGACAAGCTTACCGACCTTAGTACCTTTCAACGTAAAAAGCTGTTAAGGTTTTACGGCTATAACCTACAACCTAAATTAGTAGGCTACACAAAATTCATCGACCTCCTTAAGAAAAATTCTCAGCAGCGTATAGCAAGCAATAACAATTATCAAAATTTCCTCACAGAACTATCCCGCCAGCCTGACAATGAAGAGGAGCAAGAAATAGAGTTCGGACAAAATGATCTCCAGCTAATAGAAGCTTTCAATATCACTAAGGACCTGATTATTCTAACCCGCTGAGTGATGCTTGATTTTTCGGCCTTCATAGCTTATGATAGGAGAAATTTTTTCAGTGAGGAACAACATTATGACTATTAGAGTACGCATTGCACCTTCTCCTACTGGCGACCCTCATGTTGGGACGGCCTATATGGCTCTTTTCAACATGATTATCGCCCGCCACTATGGAGGGAAATTTATCTTGCGAATTGAAGATACCGACCGTACCCGCAGCCGCTCGGAATATGAAGAAAATATCTACAAAGCTTTGCATTGGTGCAATATAAAGTGGGACGAAGGTCCCGATATCGGTGGTGACCACGGCCCTTACCGTCAATCTGAGCGCTTAGATATCTACCAGCGCTACTCTCAGCAATTGCTCGACCAAGGCCTAGCCTACAGATGCTTCTGCACTGCCGAAGAATTAGCAGCACAACGCGCCGAAGGTAACCATCAAGGATACAGTCGCTGCTGCAGAGAACTTTCCTCTTCAGAAATACAGCAACGCCTTGATGCCGGAAAACCCTATGTTGTTCGCCTAAAAGTACCGTTAGAAGGTGAATGTGTCTACGAAGATGCCATTAAAGGACGTATCAGCTGCCCCTGGGCTGATGTCGATGACCAGATATTAATGAAGTCTGATGGCTTTCCTACCTACCACCTTGCTAATATTGTCGATGACCACCTAATGGAAATCAGCCATGTCATCCGTGGCGATGAATGGATGACTTCCACTCCCAAACACATTTTGCTCTATCAATATTTAGGGTGGCAACCACCAATTTTTGTTCATATGCCTCTTTTGTTAGGCACCGACGGTAAAAAGCTATCTAAAAGACGTAACCCCACTTCCATTTTTTATTATCGTGATAGTGGTTATTTGCCAGAAGCTTTTATCAACTTCCTAACGCTTATGGGATACAGCATGCCTGGCGACCGTGAAATCTACCCTCTAGAAGATATTATTAAAGAATTCGACCTCAAGAGAATAGGTATCTCGGGAGCCGTCTTCGACACTACGAAGCTAGAGTGGCTCAACCAACATTATCTAATTAATTGCATCCCTGAACAAGAACTATGGCCCAGAATTAAACAGTGGGCTTTTCATGACACTTTTATGGAAAAGCTTATCCCTCTCTGTCGCCAACGCATGAAAACTTTTGGCGACTTTATGGATTTATGTAATTTTTTCTTTATCAACAACCTCAAGCTTAGCGAAGAGTTGCTCTGCCCCAAGAAAACCACGCCCTTCCAAGCAGCAAGCATCCTCCAAGCGCTTATATGGTATATGGAAGCAAATCAAAATTGGGGAGCCATAGGATTATCAGAAGCATCCCGAGCTATAGCTGAGATTTTCGGCGCCAACCACAAGAAGGTTGTTATGGCTATCCTTTTCGGTGCTATTATGGGAAAAAAGCAAGGCCCTCCTCTTTTCGACTCTGTCGAGCTTCTCGGCAAAGAACGAACCCGTGCTCGCCTTATGCAAGCAATAGAATTTTTAGGTGGGATTTCCAACAAAAAGCTCACCAAGCTCCAAAAAGCATATCAAAAAGGTGCTTGCCAAGCTATTATGGAAAACAGCTAAACAACGTTGCGAACTGACTACCACTATACTTTGGTACGAAAATACAAAAAGGCTTTTGCTGAAAAACTGATGTTAAAAATCAGTGAAAAAGTGGTTTTTTCTTGCTTGCGAACTAATCTCCCCTCGCAAGAGGGGTTGTAAATTGAGACACTAACTCATGGTGCAAGGCGGCCACTTTCTCAGCAATAGCCTCTTTTTCCATCGGTGGGGAACGAAAGGTGCGACCTTTAATAACCTCTAATTTGCCCGCCACCGTAGCGGTATCAACATCGAGAAAAATCAGATGCATGTGCCAATGGGGTACCGATTGCCCTGAAGCTTTGCCAGTATTGTTGACAAAAAAAACTTCCTGAAGATCGCGATGCTCAGAAAAGTAATCGACAAGCTTATAAGCAAACATCATGGCTTCGCTATATTCCTCCTCACTAATATCAAGGGGCGTCGAGCGATGCTTTTTAGGTACGAGAAGAAAGTGTAGCTTTTCCTGCTGAGAACCTATAGGCTTATAATTCCAAACTATATTAATATGCTCCCCTTTTATCACAGCATCACCGTCGATAACCGCAGGCTTACAAAAAACATCATCACTCGAAGGCTCATCAACCTCACTAGGAGATATCGGTCCTTTCTCCGCCCACCAAAGATGATAAATATCTCTAAACTGTTGCCTGATAGCTGCCGGCACCTTAGGAGCTCCAAACATGTTCTTACAGAGGACCCAAAATACTTTCCACTTGCCAATCAAATCGTTAGAAGGCTCAGAATAAGGGACTATCTCCCAACTAAAAGCCTTATTTTCTCCTAAACGCTGCTGTCCATAAATTGCATATTGATCAGCGATACCATGATCCTCCCAGATCTTAATAATTTTTCTGATGGTCGCTAAAGATGCAAGATGATCTACAGAGGTCCAATCCATAAAACTCTTATCCTGGGAACTTCCAATTTGAAAAGCATGGTTAGCTAATGGTCTTTCGGGAAACCGCACTTCAATATTATCCTGTATTGCCAGCACTTCCTGCTCTCTAAAATCAGTATGTCCATCAATAAATAATCCCAATACAATGACAATTATCAATAATGCTCTCTGCCTAATCATACCAACCTCTGAAATACTTTTTCATAATACCCAAGATATATCGAGATCAATATTAATCAGACAGCACTTAAAAAGCTAAACTAAACTTTTATTTACACAAAACCCAAAACATGCTAAAGTTGTTGCAAATCAAGGACTTACAATAACTCTCCATTTTTGTTAAGACCTAAAAAAACCTCCCTCAGTGGGAGGTTTTTTTTAGTTCGAGGAGCAGACCTACCTTTCATTGGCCTGCTCTTTTTTTATTACCTACTAATAAAGAGTAGGTATATTAATCTGAAGAAGTAACTTCACCACAAGCAGCTTGAGCAGCAGCCAGACGAGCTACAGGAACACGATAAGGCGAACAAGAAACATAATTCAAGCCTATTTTATGACAAAATTCCACCGAATGCGGCTCCCCTCCATGTTCTCCACAGATACCGCATTTTAGATCTGGGCGAGTACTACGACCGCGCTCGACGGCTATCTCCATCAGCTCCCCAACACCATCGGTATCCAAAACTTGGAAAGGATCGCTTTTCAAGATTCGCGTCATCTCTCTAGGGTTGCTAGGATCTTTAACCCCTTCAACATAAAGAGGTACAAACCTTCCACTATCATCGCGGCTAATGCCAAAAGTCGTCTGAGTCAGATCATTGGTGCCAAAGCTAAAGAATTGAGCCTCTTCAGCAATATAACCTGCTCTTAAAGCTGCTCTAGGAAGCTCTATCATCGTCCCCACCATATAATCAACCTTACAACCTTTCTCTTCGAAAACTTTCGCGGCCGTCTGATCGATAAGTTCCTTTTGATGCTGAAATTCCTTTTCTATGCTTACTAAAGGAACCATAATCTCAGGCAGAACCTCTTTACCTTCTTGGCTAACTTCGATAGCGGCTTCTAAAATCGCCCGAGCCTGCATACAAGTCAGCTCTGGGTAGGCTATCCCAAGACGACAGCCGCGGTGACCTAGCATAGGATTACCTTCCTTCAAAGAACGTTTAATTTCTCTAAGCTCGCTCAGGTCCACCTTCATATTTTCTGAAAGAGCTCGGAGCTCTTCATCGTTGTGAGGCATAAACTCGTGTAAGGGTGGATCTAAAAGCCTGATAGTTACAGCCTTACCATCCATCTCCCTGAAGATTCCTAAGAAATCTTCTTTTTGAGGTTTCAGCAACAGATCAATAGCAGCATTGCGCTCCTCGTCATCTTTACTGAAGAACATCTTACGTACATTTGTCAGGCGATCAGCATCCATAAACATATGCTCAGTGCGGCAAAGCCCGATGCCCTCAGCGCCGAATGCTAAAGAAACCTGAGCATCGCGCGGGGTGTCAGCATTGGCCCTAACACCAATTTGACGATATTTCTCAGATATTTCCATAATCGTCAAAAACTCTCGACAAATTAAGCTATCTTCGAGCTTCTTAGTTTTATCAACCAACACCTGAACAACTTCCGATGGATGAGGATGTAGCTCACAAAAGAAAACCTCTCCAGTCATTCCATCAATAGCAATGTTATCGCCTTCTTTGATAGTTTTCCCTTTGGCACTAATAGTTTTAGCAGACTCATCGATATTAAGATCACCACAGCCAGCAACACAAGGCTTACCCATCCCGCGAGCTACTACCGCTGCATGGCTAGTACTTCCTCCACGAGCTGTCAGGATCCCCTCTGCGGCGACCATCCCAGGAAAATCATCGGGACAAGTCTCTTCACGCACCAAGACGCATTTTTCTCCACGCTCAGCATATTCTACAGCGGTCTCCCAAGACAAAACAGCCTTTCCCGAAGCTGCTCCGGGACCTGCATTCAACCCCTTAGCAACATAACTATCTTGAACTTCTTTCTTCTGCTTAGGATCAAAGATCGGTGCTAGCAGCTGGACAGCTTGCTCTGGATCAATCCTAAGGAGCGCTGTCTTCTCATCAATAAGCCCTTCTTTATACATTTCGGTAGCCATTCTTATAGCAGCAAATCCAGTACGCTTCCCTGTTCTGGTCTGCAGCATAAATAATCGTCCGTCATCGATAGTAAATTCAATATCTTGCATATCTTTATAGTGCTCTTCGAGCTTGTCAACGATATCATGCAGCTGCTGATATACCTCAGGCATAATCTCTTCCAAGCTTCTAAGCTCAGATTTGTTAACCCTTTTTTGGTACTTGTTGATAGGATGAGGAGTTCTTACCCCAGCAACGACTTCCTCGCCCTGAGCATTGACTAAAAATTCTCCGTAAAAATGGTTGTCACCAGTAGCAGGGTCACGAGTAAACCCTACCCCGGTAGCTGACTTGGAACCGCGGTTACCAAAAACCATCGACTGTACATTGACAGCTGTTCCCATATCATCGGGAAGTTTATGATACTGCCGGTAACTTTTAGCGCGATCACCATCCCAGCTATCAAAGACTGCTGTTATAGCCGTATATAGCTGTTGCCAAGGATCTTGGGGAAACGATTCTTCGAGGTGCTCCTGATAAATCTTCTTATAAACGCTACAAGCTTCTTTGAAGCCTTCAACATCGAGGTCCACTTCTTCTTCAACGCCTTGTTCATCCAAAATATTTTGAAAAGCGCTCTCAAAATAACGTTTATCAACTCCTTTTACCACATCAGCATAGAACATGATAAAACGACGATAACTATCATAAGCTAGCTTTTCATTATCAGTAACTCTTGCAAAGCCTTCAACAGATTCATCATTAAGACCAAGGTTTAAAACAGTATCCATCATTCCCGGCATGGAGACCGGAGCTCCAGATCGCACCGAAACCAATAAAGGATTATCCTTACTACCGAATTCCGCTTCCATTTGCTTTTCGAGAACTTTCATGGAGCTGTTAACTTCTTCCTCTAACCCTTCAGGAAATTTGCGGCGCAACTTTAAATATTCACGACATGTATCAGTAGTAATGATAAACCCTGGTGGTACCGGCAGTCCTAGAGAGGTCATCTCCACCAAATTCTTACCTTTACCCCCTAATAAATTTTTATCCAACTCGGGTAATTCAACCCCTTGACCAAAAGGATAAATGAATTTTTCAGCATTTTTAGTAGTCGTCATACCATCCATAGAATATTCCCCTGTGTGTTAAAATTATTCTCAAACTTGACAAGATCTAAAGCTACCTCTTATAAGCTACACTATCATTCTTGACAACTGCACATTTATAGTAAAATGTTAAACAATCAGATTTATTCTCGTTACCAACCCTACTACGCTAGGGTCAAAGAGCGCTACCCTTTAACCGGTAGCGGCTCTACTAAGAAGACTTGCCATTTGGTGATAGATTTAGGAAATTCTGGGATAACTTTCGAGCCTGGCGATAGCTTGGCTGTCCTGCCCTCCAATGATCCACAACTAGTCGAAAAGACCTTGAAAGCTCTAAAAACTTCGGGGGAAGAAGTTATCAACTCTCCTCATGAAGATAAACCTACAACCCTCCGACATTTCTTAACCCACCAAGCTGAAATTGGAAAAGTCAATAAGAGAACTCTTAAATTTTTGGCTGAACATCTTCCTAACCCAAAATTGCACTATTTATTAGATCCTGCTCATCGCGAAGAATGTAAGGCTTACCGCGAAAGCCGCCAACTGTGGGACTTACTGGAAGAGCATCCTACTGATTTTGATCTACAAGATTTCTGTCAACAGCTGCCCTCTTTACACCCTCGCCTATATTCAGTAGCCTCTTCATTAAAAGCATGCCCTGGCGAGGTTCATCTTATCGTCGCTGTAGTAGAATACTATTCTAATGGCCATCACCGCTACGGTACCTGTTCAGATTATTTATGCAATCGAGTACCTCTTAACCGAAAAAACTTACCTATATTCATCCACCCTGCTCCAGCCTTCCACCTACCTGATGATCCTCACGCCGATATCATCATGGTAGGCAATGGCACGGGCATAGCGCCTTTCAGATCCTTTATGCAGGAAAGGATAGCTATCAAATCCATAGGCAAAAATTTATTTTTCTATGGTGAGCGTCACAGCCATCATAATTTTTATTATAAAGATTATTGGGAACAACTTGTTGCTGAAGGCAAGCTCTCTTTCCATACAGCCTTCTCCCGCGATCAAGAAGATAAAATCTACGTACAAGACCGTTTACGGGAACATGCTGCTGAAATATGGAATATGCTAGAAAAAGGTGCATATTTTTATGTTTGCGGCGACGCTTTACGAATGGCACGCGACGTCGACAAAGCCCTTCACGATATTATCGCTCGTCAGGGCAATATCAGTGCCGATCAAGCTAGAGAATACGTCAAACAGCTAAGAGTACAAAAAAGATATAAAAAAGACGTCTATTAAACCTACTCTTCGATGGTGGTGATGATGCCAAACACTTGAAGGCCATCACCACAGCCAAAATCGGTAAGCCCTTCACCACTGGTAGCAGTAATACCTACCTGGCTGATATCGACCCCCAGCAAATCAGCAATATTTTGGCGCATCTCAAGGACTTTACCCTGAAACTTAGGACGCGACCCCTCGATAGTCAAAGCAAGATGAGAAATTTCTTGCTTACCCAATGTTTCCATAGCCTTAGCAACATAGACAGCGCTGTCGGTGATCCCATCTTTACGGCATAACTCATCAGCTACTCCGCCCAAAATTTTCACCCCCGAAACCGAAGTTATAGCATTGCATATAGCATGCAAAACAACATCCCCATCGGAATTGGCATGCAATCCAGGAACATCCTCAAAATAAATCCCCCCCAACACACAGGGTTTTGCAGTATCAGCATCTAAAAAACGATGGCTATCTTGACCTATTCCAGTACGTATTTTCATCATCACCCTATCTATATTTATTACTACCCATCATATATAAATAGCGTTCTCTTTTTGATACAGCAAATTTTATCACCTTTACTAAGATTATTATGGGCTGTGATGCCTCCCTAATCTTCGATCATAGGCTTGTGAATGCGAAGAGAGACATCACGAGTCAAAGTACTTCCTCGTTCTATTAGCAAAAGCCACTAATGACAACATTACGGGAACTTCAACCAAAACACCTACGACCGTTGCCAAAGCCGCGCCAGAATTTAAACCGAATAGACTGATGGCGACCGCGACAGCCAGTTCAAAGAAATTGGATGTCCCAATCAGCGCAGCGGGAGCAGCAGTGCTAAACGGCACACGCCAGAGATAACCCCAGAGATAGGCTATAGCAAAAATCACGTAGCTCTGGATCAACAAGGGGACGGCGATCAGGACAATGACCAGCGGCTTGTCGATTATCGTTCCAGCCTGAAAGCCGAACAGTAGCACCACTGTTGCCAACAAACCTATAATCGAAAAAGGTTTAACTTGCGCCGTGAATTTGGCAATGCGTTCATGATTACTTGAGCCGTCCAGCTTCTTGCGGGTCACATAGCCCGCCGCCAGTGGAATCAGCACATACAAAATCACCGAGAGCAGCAGTGTTTCCCACGGCACGATAATATCGGTGACGCCCAGCAGCAGAGCCGCTAGCGGCGTAAAGGCAAAAATCATGATGATGTCGTTGATCGAAACCTGTACTAGTGTATAATTAGCATCGCCACGCACAAGCTGGCTCCACACAAACACCATCGCCGTACAAGGTGCAACGCCGAGCAGGATCATCCCCGCGATATATTCCTTGGCATCGGAGGGGTCGACCAGCCCGGAAAAGATGTATTCAAAAAACAAAATTCCTAATGCTGCCATGCTAAAGGGCTTGATCAGCCAGTTGACAACCAACGTAATGCACAAACCTTTAGGTTTTTTACCCACGTCCTTGAGGCTGGCAAAATCGACATTGACCATCATCGGGTAAATCATCACCCAGATAAAAACGGCGACCACCAGGTTAACACTGGCATATTCAAGGGCGGCAATAGCCTCAAACGCGCTCGGCACAATCACCCCAAGTCCAACCCCGACAGCAATACAAATCCCTACCCAGAGCGAAAGATACCGTTCAAATATACTAAGGGGTTGTGCTGTATTCTTTTTCATTGATACTGACCTCACTTATTTTAAGTGCCCATGTTTATGATGGATAACAAGGTGTTCCATCACACGCCTTTGAGGTAACAATTATGTTATCTAAAGGAGTCTCTAGCATATGAGCTTCGTGATAAAATAGTATAGATATTTGGTTACTAAATCAACCTGCCACTACATGGCAATGATCTCCACCAGTTAATGTGAAATTAAAGATTGATAATTCGGGCCGCCGAGCTTGTTAGAATTATTTTAATGCATAAGTTCTGATTGCCAAGCATGATAAACTTTACTTCTAACAGGGTAATGCTATAATAGATAATCTTTTCTAAAATAGTTAAAAACCACCACCTAAGGCCACCTTATGTCGGAAGAGCTCATAAAAGTTACAGGGGGAAAATCTTTGAACGGGCAGATTAAAGCTGCCGGAGCAAAGAACGCTATCACCAAGCTATTAGTAGCTTCGCTATTATCCGACAAAAAATGTGTCTTTTATAATGTTCCTAATATCCAAGACGTAGAGATCACCTTAACATTATGCCAGGAAATTGGGATGGAGTATTCCTGGGATCGCGATGGTGGCGTTGTCGAGGCTATCACCCCCGAACTTAAAAGCTCTTATATTCCTCAGCGCTTTTCAGGGTCTAACCGCATTCCCATCCTTATGATAGGTGCCTTGATGGGGCGCACTAACCAGGATATCATCATCCCCACCATGGGTGGATGTAAAATCGGCAAGCGTCCAGTAGACTTTCACATCACCTCGCTTGAACAGCTTGGCGCAGTGATAGAATATCGCGAGATGAAAACTGAAGGGGCTTACTTCGCTCATGCCCACCACGGCCTTCAGGGAGCCGTCATTCAACTCCCCTATCCTTCCGTAGGAGCCACCGAAAATACCATCTTAGCAGCGGTGAGAGCTAAGGGGACAACGCTTATCAAAAATGCTGCTGTCGAGCCTGAAATCGTCGACCTTATACTATTCCTCCAGAAGCTGGGAGCAAACATCACCCTTGATACCGACCGAACCATCCAGATCCAAGGCACTTCACAATTTTATGAAGTCGAACATACTGTCATCCCCGACAGGATAGAGATAGCCTCTTTTGCTATGGCAGCTATAAGTACCCAAGGGCGGATCTTTGTAGAAAATGCCGAACATTTGCACTTGATAACATTCCTCAACCGCTTAAGAGAAATCGGTGGTGGCTTTGAGGTAAAGAACAAAGGGATAGAATTTTTCTATAACGGCCCCCTTAATAGTGGAATTCATATCGAAACCGATGTTCACCCCGGTTTTATGACCGACTGGCAGCAACCTTTTGTAGTAATGCTAACCCAAGCCCAGGGTTCGGCAGTCATCCATGAGACCGTATATGAAAACCGCTTTGGCTACACCAAACTCCTCAAAGAGATGGGGGCTGACATCGAGCTTTTCCAACAATGCCTAGGAGGCAAAGAATGCCGCTACGCTCAACAAAACTTCTACCATAGCATTATCGTCAAAGGCCCTACCCCTCTGATGGCCAAAAATATCCATATCCCTGACCTCCGGGCAGGTTTCGCTTATGTTCTAGCAGGCCTTATAGCCGAAGGTACTAGCACCATTTCCGGCACCCAATTTCTCGACCGCGGCTACGAAAATATCGTCGAAAAGCTCACTGCAGTAGGCGCCGACATCAGCCGGATCCCTAGCACCCTTCTATCTCCTCAGCCAACCCTCCAAGAAGCTATAATAGCGTCATAAATGTCTACCTGGCAAGAAATCCTTAAAAATAATATCACCTCTTGGCAAGAACTCGCCAAGTTAGGGGCTCTGACAGCACGGCAGCTGTCTGAAATATCAACAAACAGCAACTTCCCCCTCAACATCCCTCGTAGGCTGGCTCTTAAGATCGTCCCCGACAAAGATGACGACCCCATCTTACGTCAATTTATACCTTCAAAGGATGAAGAACGACTACGCCAAGATTTTTATAGCGATCCTCTGCAAGAGGAATCTTTCCAAGCAACCCCTCTGCTACTCCATAAATACCAGGGCAGAGCCTTGATCTTAGCCACCCCTTGTTGTGCAATGCACTGCCGGTACTGTTTTAGAAGGCATTGCTCTCCCCTATTTAGAAAGGACTTCGACGAAGAAATCCAATACCTTGCCAAAAACACTTCGATCAGCGAAGTTATTTTAAGTGGTGGAGACCCTTTAATGCTTTCCAACCAAAAGCTTGAAGCACTTCTCCACAACCTAGCTCTCATCCCCCATTTACAAAGAATACGCCTCCACAGCAGAATGCCTATAGGCATACCAGAAAGAATCGACCATAATTTATTGGAGATCCTAAGTAACCTGCCCCAACAAGTTTGGATGGTTATCCACTGCAATCATCCTCAAGAACTCGATGATGATATTCTCGACGCCCTACAAAGTCTCCAAAGGGCAGGTATCCCGACCCTCAATCAATCAGTCCTCCTCAAGGACATCAACGATAACCCCCAAACCCTTGCCAAACTACATGAGTCACTTATCAACCGTGGCATCCTTCCCTATTACCTCCATCAACTCGATCGCACCCAAGGTGCTGCCCATTTTGAAGTAAATATTAAGCGAGGATTAGAAATTATCGCCGATCTTCAACGGACTTCCCCCGGCTATAGCATTCCACGTTATGTCCAGGAAATCCCTCACTACCCCCATAAGACGCCTCTTTTCTCCGAGGCTACATCCTCTCTACAGTAGTCAACCCAAGAATTTCAAAACCTTGCTTCATCACCTTGGCGACAGCTTCACATAAGAGAAGACGGCGATCACACTCCTCAGAGCCTTCAATACGGCAATCGCGATAAAAAGCATTGAACTTCTCGGCTAAGCTGTAGAGATAATCACTAAGTCTATTAGGCAAGAGGTCTCTGACGATACCTTCCAAAGCTTCACTAAAACGACAAAGGTGTAAACCCAACTCCACCTCGGAAATATGATCGAGCTTTATTTGAGAGCTTTTGCCAATCTCTGTGATATCGCCACCGACTTTGCGTTTAATACCTTGAACTCTAACGTAAGAATACATCAAAAATACCGCTGTATTACCTTCGAAGCGAAGCATCCTATCATAGCTGAAAGTGTAATCACTAGTACGATTACATGATAAGTCCGCATATTTCACCGCATCTATTCCCAAGGCCTTAGCAGTATCATCAACTTCATCGGCAGGAATATCATGCTCTCGCTCTTCTAAGATCGCTTTTGCTCTAGCTATAGCATTATATAAGAGGTCGCTAAGCTTTTCTGTTTCACCGGAACGTGTCTTGAATTTCTTCCCGTCGGCCCTCAGCACTAATCCAAAGGGGACATGGTCAACCTGAACCTGCTTAGGATCGAAGTAACCAGCTTTTTTAGCTGCAGCAAAGACCATCTTAAAGTGAGTGGCTTGCCCCGCATCAGTAACATAAATGATCCTATCGGCCTTTTCTTCTGCAACCCTTTGACGTATAGCTGCCAAATCAGTAGTAGAATACATGTAACCACCGTCAGACTTTTGGACCATCAAAGGTAAAGGATCACCTTCTCTATTGACAAAGCCTTCCAGAAAAATGCACTTCGCTCCTTCGGAGACTGTTATCAAACCTTTGTCCTCCAAATCATCTATGATATCAGGTAAAACAGGATTATAATAAGATTCCCCTCGATCGATTATTTTCACTCCTAGAAGGTCATAAATCTCTTGGTAAGCTTGCTGGGAAATCCCACAGATAATTTTCCACGCTTTCAAAGCTTCTTTATTGCCTGATTGTAGTTTTACAACCTCCTCTTGAGCTCGCCGCTTAAAAGATTGGTCGGCATCAAAGAGTTGCTTAGACTCCTTATACCAGCTCACTAGGTGATTCAAGTCAGTCTGCTGGCTACCTTCTAACACCTGAGGAACATGCTCTTTCATATAGGCTATCAGCATCCCAAAAGAAGTCCCCCAATCACCTATATGGTTGAGGCGTAAAACGTCATGCCCTAAAAACTCGAACAAGTGCGCTAAGCTGTCGCCGATAATCGTCGACCGCAGATGCCCAACATGCATATCTTTAGCGATATTAGGCGAAGAAAAGTCTACCACAATCTTATGAGGCTCTTCAGGTCTCTCAATCCCCAGATGAGGATCTTCGAAGATCTTCTGTACAGCGTCACTAAGATAGGTGGGATCGATCAGGATGTTAATAAACCCCGGACCCGCAATCTCTAAGTTTGCGATCATCAGCTTACCGCTATCAAGAAGGTCGATATTCTCACAAATTGTGGTAGCTATCTGACGAGGATTTTCGCTAACTTCTTTAGCAAAGCGCATAGCACTATTACATTGATAATGTCCGAACTTTTGCTGAGTACTTTGAGTAACTTCGATAAGGTTTTTTTTCACCTCTTCAGAAAGGTCAGGATAAGCTTCATCGAAAGCATGATAAAATTTTTCTTGGAGTTTTAATGCGAGATTACCCATAAATGGATTCACCTTGATCTATTATTATAAAATCAGCTATACTAACATATCTTTAGTTTATAGCACCAAATAATTCAGAAATATTTCACCTAGAGGTTATGATGGCAGATATTGTCATGAGCGACAAAACAAAAAAGATCTTGGAAAAATACTTCAAAGCTCACCGCAAGCATGAGCTCGTTTCCACCTATCTGTATTACCTTGAAAAGCAATACGACATTCAGCCGGTGGCTTTCCCTCGTGAAAAGCGTATCTACCAAAGCTTAGATCAACTACTATCCTCTCTCGAAGAGCGCGGTGAATTATGGAGAGAAACTGAGATAAAGATCCGCTATGGTAAGTCCGACGTCAATGAAGACACCTCAAAAATCTATATCTGCCCTTTCACAGGAAAAGTCTTCGGCAACAACACCCACCCTAACCCCCAAGATGCTATTTACGACTGGGTTTCCAAATGCCCCGAAAATACTGAACGCCAAGACGGTGTCAAAGTCAAAAGATTTTATGTCTCCGAGGATCCCGAAATAATCCAAAATTATATTAAACCTGATGCCAAGACTGTTGCCAAAACTGTTTTCTCTTCGGTAATCAGCGGCAAGATTTTCAATACCAAGCAAGCTGTCATTGATGATTTCATCAATAATTATGTTAAAAGGATGAACCTCGTTGACGTTCAAAGTCAAAACCGTTTTGAGATTGAAGAGTATTTTATGAGCTTCCTCGGTAAGCATTTGACTGAAGAGCGGGTTGCTGCTTTTGTCGAAAAACTCTCTGAATATGAAGAATTTGCCCCCTATGTTAACGAGTGGATCGAAGAAGGCGAAGAATAAACCTTTTTAATGACTACCCAAACTTATACTACTTATTCCCCTCAAGAAACTATTAAGCTAGGAGAGACGCTAGGACGCCAGCTTCCCGTCAACAGCATGGTATGCTTTTTTGGCGACCTAGCAGCGGGAAAAACTACCCTTATCAAGGGGTTGGCTGCCGGAGCTGCCGGTATCTCTCACGAACAGGTCAATAGCCCTACTTTTGTATATCTTAATATTTATGAGGGTACTAAGTCTCTATATCACTTCGACCTATATCGCTTAGAAGATGCTGAAGAATTTCTCACTATGGGATTCGATGAGCACCTCTTAGACGATAACATTTGCTTAATAGAGTGGGCGGAAAAGATAGAAGCTATCCTCCCCCCTAATCATATTAAAGTAAGTATCGAGCACTATGACCATAATTGCCGCCATATTACGGTAGAATCATGAAAAAGATCCTTTTCTCTAAGGCACGCTTCCTAAAGTCTGCAAAAAACCTCAAAGGCTACCCTTCGCTAGGCCATCATGTTCCTGAGATCGCCATTGCCGGACGATCAAATGTTGGAAAATCATCTCTACTGAGCACCTTGTTCCGCAATAAAAGCCTTGTAAAAGTCTCAGGATCTCCCGGAAAAACCCAACTTTTGAATTTCTTCGCTATCGACCAAGATCTTATGGTTGTCGACCTCCCCGGCTACGGTTACGCTCAGGTTCCTACCAAAGTTAAAAAAGAGTGGGGACCGATGGTTGAAAACTACCTACAAAACCGTCCAAACTTAAAGCTTGTTCTTTTTTTAATCGATATCCGCCGCGAACCTAATGCCGATGACTTTCAATTTCTAGAATGGGCTATCCAAGCCCAAAAAGCTGTCATACTCGTCATCACCAAGGTCGACAAAGTCTCACGAAATGTTAGGGCTACTAATACTAAAAAAATTTTAGAAAAATTTAATTGTCAAAATTTGCATAGCGTCCACTATTCCTCGAAGAATAAGGAAGGGCTGGATAAGCTTATTAAAATGGTTCATGATGCTTTGCAAGACGAAATGGAAGAATAATTTTATGAACAACACCTCGACCGACGAATTTATTTGCTTAGACTGTGAAACTACAGGCTTAGACACCGCTAACGATTCCATCATCGAAGTCGCTGCCGTCCGCTTTCGAGGTGATACGATCTTAGACACCTTTGAAACTCTTGTAGACCCTCAGAGAACTATTCCTCCAGAATCAATGGCTATCCATAATATCACCCAAGAGATGGTCAGTGGTCAGCCCTTAATCAAAGATATCTTGCCCAGTCTCATGGAATTTGTGGGCTCTAATATTATCGTAGGCCATGCTATAACCTTTGACCTCACCATAATTGCTAACGAAGCTAAGAAAAACTTCCTGGCATGCCCTATCAATGCCAATAGGTATATCGACACTCTACGCTTAGCACGCCTTTACGGTGAAAGCCCCGACAATTCCTTAGAAAGCTTACGTAAACATTTCAACATTACTGAAACCGGCGCTCACCGCGCTATGAACGATGTTGTCGTTAACGTTAAAGTCTTTAACTATCTAAGAGCAAAATACAAAAACGCTGAGCAAGTTTTAAAGGTATTGTCCAAGCCCATTGCTATGAAGCGGATGCCCCTCGGCAAACACAAGGGCCGTTCCTTCAGTGATATCCCCTTACCTTACCTTAAGTGGGCGGTAAAACAAAAGTTTGACCGCGACTTACTCTTTTCTCTTAAGCAGGAAATCAATAAACGCCATAAAGGAACCAACTTCGCCCAAGCTGCCAACCCATTTTCCAACTTATAATTGATGGTATAACTTGCGATTACAATCGCGGGCAAAAAAACATTTGATTTCGGACAGCACACAAGATACACTGAAAATAAAATTTGGCAGGAGGGCTGTATCATGGAAAAATTAAAAATTAAAAACCTCGACGTTTACCAAAAAAAAGTTCTTATCAGAGTTGACTTCAACGTTCCTCTAGATGAAAACCAAAATATTACTGACGACAGCCGTATTGTAGCCGCTCTACCAACTATACAATATGTTATAAATAATGGTGGGGCAGCCATTCTTATGAGCCACCTTGGCCGGCCTAAAGGACATAGAGCCTCCCAACTATGCCTAGCCCCTATAGCACATAAGCTAGAAGAATACTTAGGACAGAATGTCGTCCTCGCCCCTGACAGCGTTGGACCCGATGTCCAGGCGTTAGCCGATAAACTCCAACCTGGAGAAGTTTTACTTCTTGAAAACTTGCGTTTTCATGAAGCGGAAACTAAACCCGAAAAAGACCCTTCTTTCGCCAAACAGCTGGCGGGGTTAGGGGATATCTATGTTAATGATGCCTTCGGAACAGCTCACCGCTCTCACTCCTCTACAGCAACCATCACTAAATATTTCCCTAACGCGTCAGCTGCAGGATTTCTGGTAGAAAAAGAAATCAACTTTCTAGGCAAAACCTTAGCCAACCCCAAAAAACCCTTCGTAACCATCATTGGGGGGGCAAAAATTTCTACAAAAATCGGTGTTCTCAAAACTTTAATAGAAAAGGTCGATACCCTACTGATCGGCGGTGGAATGGCATATACCTTCTTCAAAGCTCAAGGTATCGCTATCGGAAACTCTATCCATGAAGACGAATTCCTCGATACCGCTCGAGAGCTCATCAAAGCCTGCCAATCCCAAGGAGTTGAGCTGCTATTGCCGTTAGACCTCAAAATCGCTGACGACTATAATAATAATGCCCACACCCAAATCATTGATATCAAAGACGGCATCCCCGAAGGCTGGCAAGGACTCGATATTGGCCCCAAAACTGTAGACCTCTTCTGCAATAAAATTAAAGATTCCCAAACAGTCCTCTGGAATGGCCCTCTGGGTGTCTTTGAATTTTCCAACTTCAAAAAAGGCACCAACCAAATTGCCAACACTTTAGCTCAATCACCAGCAACCACTATTGTTGCCGGAGGTGATTGTGTGTCAGCCGTCAAAGCTTCAGGCAATGCTAACAATATCAGCCACCTCTCAACAGGCGGAGGATCAACCTTGGAATATATAGAATATGGTAGCTTGCCTTGCATCGAAGCCCTCAGCGACGCTTAAACTCCCTCCAATACTCTTTACTTGCTATCATATTTTAGCCCGTGATTATGACCTAATCGCGGGCTAATATTATTTTTGGTAAATGCTATAAACTTTCTCTCTTCATCCAGAGTGTTTGTAAAATAAATATTTACCTTGAAATTTTATAGAAAATAGCTTATTATATAGCTACATCTTTTTAGTAAAACTACTTTTGATGGCAATAATAAAATTATCTTTCCCTATATTTGATTCTTTATATTGGAATCAACCTCGGAGGTCAACTCCAGATTTTAAAACAATTCATATTGTTAACAACCCCCTTGAGCTTGAGGACTTTATATTATGAGCCGAGATGCTAAACAGTTCGGTAAAGTTCGTTCATTTTTTTGGCCAATTCATGCTTATGAATTAAAAAAGTTAGTGCCTATGCAGCTAATTTTCTTTTTGGTCTCCTTTTGCTTTAACATGCTAAGAGGGATGAAAGATTCTTTAATTGTTACAGCCGATGTCTCAGGAGCCGAAACTATACCATATATTAAAGTATGGGGAATGTTACCTGGTGCTTTATTGCTAACGTATATTTTCACCAAGCTTTCCAACCGCTACTCACGCGAAAACGTCTTCTATATTATGCTTTCGATATTTCTAACGTTTTTCGTAATTTTTGCTATCTTTCTATATCCTAACATCGACACCATCCACCCTCACAAATTAGCAGCTATTCTTACTGACCTTTTACCCAAGGGATCGCGAGGGCTGATAGCGATGTTGCACCACTGGTCATTTACTATTTTCTATGTAATGTCAGAATTATGGGGAAGCATCCTTCTTTCCCTACTATGTTGGGGTTTTGCCAATGATATTACTAAAGTTTCTGAAGCAGCACGGTTTTATGGCGTCATCACTATTAGCCTTAACTTCTCCAGCATCTTTTCAGGCCAGCTGGGCAGTGCTATTACAAAACATTTCCAAAATGCTTCTCCACACTTTGGTTACGACGCTTGGGGACAAGCAGTTATCACCCAAGTAAGTGTTGTCGTCCTTTGTGGTTTAATCGTAGCAGGCATCTATCGCTGGATGCATGTTTATGTCTTACCCAACAAAAGCCTTTACCCAAATTATCATACTGAAAACAGCGCTGCTGCAAAAAAGAAACGTTCTAAAATGTCTCTACGCGACAGCTTTGGTTTAATAGCGAAATCACGCTACCTTTTATACATAGCTGTTATCGTAGTAGTTTACAATTTAGTTATCAACTTAGTAGAAGTTGTTTGGAAAGACCAAGTTAAGCAACTTTATCCTATAGGCAGTGACTACAATATTTATATGAATCATGTTACTACCATGACTGGCATCGTAGCTACTATTATCGCTTTATTTATCCAAGGTAATACAATACGACGCTACGGCTGGACCTTTACAGCTATGATAACTCCTGCAATCTTATTCGTCACCAGCATAGGTTTCTTTGGCATGTTGCTTTTCGGACACAACCTTTCAGGAGTAATCATCTCTCTTTTGGGGTCCACGTCTTTGATGCTTACAGTCTTGCTAGGTTCTATCCAAAATGTTTTGAGTAGAGGCTCAAAATATACTGTCTTCGATTCTACCAAGGAAATAGCTTTTATCCCCTTAGGCCGTGAAGAGCGTATGAGAGGAAAGTCTGCTATCGATGGCGTTATTTCCCGTATGGGAAAGTCCGGAGGATCTGTCATCTACCAAATTTTACTCAACGTTTGCGGCTCACTGGCTGCCAGTGTCCCTTATGTCGCTGGAATGCTGCTGGGCATAATCATTGTATGGCTGATTGCCACTAAAGCATTAGGAAAACAAGTTACTACCCTAATTAACCAACAAGAAGACAACCTATCTTCCCAAGAAGATACAGAGATCGCTAAAAAGCCTTCCGCCCAAGCCATATAGAACTGTAGACAAAAGCTTATACACAAAAAAACCTTAAGGTTAGTTTAACCTTAAGGTTTTTTGCTACTAGCCAAAGGAGCCTCTGTTACTTAGAACGAGCCTTATTATATCCTTTACCTCTGATGATAAATTCCAGAGGCAACCCTGGAAATGGATGTTCTCGACGTAGCTGGTTGTAGAGATAACGCTGATATGAGGCGCTCATCAATTTCGGATTGTTGATAAACATCACAAATTTCGGTGGCCGAGAGTCGATTTGAGTAGTATAATATACTCTCAATCTTTTGCCCATAATCATAGGAGGATGTGTTTTCTGCATAGCCTCTTCAACAACCTTATTGAGGCCATGAGTAGAAACTCTGGTATTTTGGGCATCTCTAACATTGCTGACCTCATCGAAAATCTTTTCTAAATTACGCCCCGTTTTAGCCGAAAGAAAAACCTTGGGACAGTGGTTAAGAAAAGCAGCTTCATCGCGCACGCCCTTCAAGCAATGTTCCATCCTAAAACCTTTAACTAGATCCCATTTATTAAAAAGCAGAATACAACCTTTCCCCGCTTTTTCGATCATAGCAACAATCTTTTTATCCTGAGAGGTAAGACCTTGCTGAGAATCTACTATTAATAAGCAAATATCGGCTCTTTCAATGGCATTCTGAGTGCGTATCCCAGCAAACTTGTCAACGACTTCGCTCTCTGAAGCCTTTCTTCTAATGCCTGCAGTATCAATAAGAGTATAAGGTTCCTGACGCCATTCAAAAGCGATGTCTAGGCTATCACGAGTAGTACCCGCAATAGGACTTACAATGCAGCGTTGTTCATCAAGAAGCTTGTTTATTAAGGTTGATTTACCGACATTAGGGCGCCCTATAATTACCAATTTAGTAGAAGGGTCAACTTGCTTCGCTACTCCTTCTAAGTCCCTGAGGGCAACTTCTAAAATCTCAGCCATATTTTTAGTATGTGTTGCTGAGGTAGCAATCATATCAGAAATCCCCAAAAGATGAAATTGGTGGATCAATTGCTCTTGTTCATCATTATCGATCTTATTGACAGCTAGACATATTGGCTTTCCTGATTTACGTAGAATCTGAGCCACTTCAATATCTAATGCGACCGGCCCTGTACGGCTGTCTACTACCATTACCAGAGCATCAGCTTCTTCAATAGCAATTTCTGCCTGCTGCTTGACTTCAGCATTGAAAGGAGCATCGGAGCGAGGATCTATTCCTCCTGTATCAATAATCTCAAAAGGCTGTCCAAAGAAATCAGAAGTTGCATATAAACGATCTCTAGTAACCCCCTCCGCTTCATCGACGATAGCAATCCGTTTTTTACAGATTCTATTAAAAATCGCCGACTTACCAACATTAGGTCTTCCGACAATAGCGATTTTAGGAATCCTTGTCATAATATCTACCTTATTTATTAAAAGAAAAAATTATAAACTATAAAGACTTAAAACTCAAAATCTTTAACCTATAATTGTAGGTATAAAAAAACCCCTATCTTCCCTAAAGAAAACAGGGGTTAAAACTTGCTAAAAAGTAGCTTAAGCGATTTTTTTATTAGTACGCTTAATCTCAGGAGATTTAACTTGGTTGATAACGTCTTTGTCGATAATAACCTCACTGACAGTTTCATCAGAAGGAACATCAAACATTAAGTCGCGCATAGCCTGTTCTAGAATTAAACGTAACCCTCGAGCTCCCGTTCCAGCTGTTAAAGCCTTTTCGGATACCGCTCGCAGAGCATCATCAGTCAAAGTAAGCTTAACACCTTCTTGTTCAAAAAGGCACTTAAATTGCTTGACAACCGAGTTCTTGGGAACAGTCAAAATATTTACTAAGTCCTCGATAGTCAGCTCATTACAGTTAGCAATGGCGTTAAAACGTCCGATAAATTCAGGTATCATGCCAAAAGCGACAAAATCTTCTGGCTCGACCTTAGACATCAACAAGCTTTTTTTAGTAGCATCAACAGCTTCATGCCCTTTAATGTTAAAGCCGATAGTATTCTTACCTAAACGCTTAGCGATTGTCTTTTCAATATTGACAAAAGCTCCTCCAACGATGAATAAAATATTATCCGTATTAACTTTGATATATTCTTGGTTAGGATGCTTACGCCCTCCTTTGGGAGGAACATTGGCATTGGTGCCTTCAACAATCTTCAAAAGAGCTTGCTGAACACCTTCCCCTGATACATCTCGAGTAATAGAAACATTCGAGGTGGTCCTGCCAATCTTATCGATCTCATCGATATAAATAATACCCCTTTCAGCTTTAGCAACGTCGTAATCAGCAGCCTGTAAAAGTCTCAAGATAATATTTTCAACATCTTCACCAACATAGCCTGCTTCTGTCAAAGTCGTAGCATCAGTAATCGTAAAAGGAACATCAAGAATTTCTGCCAAGGTCTTCGCCAGCAAGGTTTTTCCTGACCCTGTAGGACCTAATAACATGACATTAGACTTATTGAGATCAACAGGGCTTTCTTCGTCGGCAGCAGCTCTTATGCGCTTGTAATGGTTATAGACAGCTACAGCTATCGTCCTTTTGGCAGTCTCCTGTCCTACAACAAATTCATCCAAGCGAGCTTTGATCTCTTGAGGCTTTAAAACTTTAAGCTCATGGCTAGTAGTTTTCTTGTCGACAATACCCATGCAAAGCCTAACACATTTATCACAAATGTATACGCTAGGCCCCGAAATCAACTTTTCCACGGAATCTTCAGTGCGTCCACAAAAAGAACAAGTAGCGACTTCTTTATTGGTATAGCTTTTTCTACTCATAAACCGATCTATATAACTTTACTGTTTTTCTTCGAATTTTTTATGGACTTCGATAACTTCATCGATAAGACCATAATCCCGAGCTTGAGCAGGACTCATATAATAGTCCCGGTCAGAATCGGCAATAATTTTCTCTATGCTTTGCCCTGTACAGTCAGCCATCACTTCTGCTAAGCGTCTTTTCATATTGATAATTTCTTTGGCCTGTAGAGCAATGTCAGCTGAAGTGCCTCCAACACCCCCCAAAGGCTGGTGAATCATCATTCTGCTGTTTGGTAAGGCAAAGCGCTTACCTTTGGTGCCAGCAGCTAAGAGCAAAGCTCCCATAGACGCTGCCTGTCCTATGCAATAAGTATTAATATCACATCCCAGGAAGCGCAGTGTGTCATAAATAGCTAACCCTGAGGTTATCACTCCCCCGGGAGTATTAATATAAAGATGCACATCCTTATTAGGATCTTCCATCTTTAAAAATAATAACTGAGCAACTACCACGTTAGCAACATGATCGTCTATCTGGGTCCCGATAAATACAATACGGTCTTTTAGCAATCGGGAATAAATATCCATCGACCGCTCACCGTTACCGGTATCCTCTATAACATATGGAGTTAAAGACATGATTTCTTGGCTCCCTCTTGAAATGAAGCCACCTCCCAAAAGAGGTGGCCTGTATTTACTAAACTTGTAGATTACAAAAAAATGAAATTAATCAGCTACAGAAATCTTGGCTATCACGAAATCTTCAACCTTTTCAATGAGAAGGTTCATATGCATCTGTGATTGTACTTCCTTAAGCTCTTCATCATCTTCAGAGACTTGCATCATCTGATTATAAATTTGATAACGCATAACAGCCATTTTCAGCTCCTCGTCAGAGACTTTAAGGTCATACTTACCAGAAAGATGGCGTGTCAAGAAAAACATCCTCAAAGCCTTATCAGATTCTACTGCAACCTCTGATTCGATCTGCGATTCCTTAGCAGCAATATCCTCATCACTTTCACCAGCATCTTTAAGTTGTTTGATTCTTTCTCTGATACGAGCTTTACGCTCATTTTCCAACATGGATGCAGGTACATCATAATGGACATTGTCCAAGATGATCTCCTGAACTTTCTTGCGATTATCTTCTAGGGCCTTTTTCTTAGCCTCTTCCTCGAGCTGTTCACGGATTTTTTGACGAAGCTCATCCATATCTTGAAGTTTCATTTTCTTAGCGAACTCGTCATCAAGCTCGATTTTTTCTTCTTCGACAATACCCTTGAGAACTACTTTGCATTGGGTAGGCTTGAAATTTTCTCTAACAGATTCGTCAGCGCTTTCATCTAACTCACTAACGCCTTCGACAGCATCACCCTTTTTCATGCCTATGACGAGCTTTCGTAGCCAGCCCCCCATCTCGTCTTCAGAAACTTTAAAACGCGTATCTTTACATAATTCTTTGGCAGGCTCTTCATCGATGGAGAAGATGTCTAATTCTACGGAATCGTTTTCTTCTGCAGGACGATCTTCTTCAATAGATTTCCAGGTAGTATGGCGCTCCTTAAGCTCTAACAGGCGCTGTTCGACATCTTCCTCTGTAACCTCTGCTGGTTTGGCAGGCTCCATCTTCATTTCTTCAAAGTTCAACTCAGGAATCTGAGGCTCACTTTCGTATTCAAAAGTAACTTTAGCACCATCCTCTAGGGAAAGATCCTCTATCTGAGACTTCTTGATACTACGCTCTCCTAAAGGATAAACCTTGGTCAATGACATCGCATCATGGAAACTCGATGATAGAACAAGCTCACGCCATTCTTGGTCAATATACTTTCCATAATTGCTAACAATTAAACGTTCAGGAGCTTTACCCTTACGGAAACCGGGAAGAGAAACTTCTTTATTAATCTTTTTTATAGCTTTACTATGAGCAGCTTTAGTCGCCTCTGGAGAAACTTCTACCTCTACCATGACTTGGCAACCAGGCTTCTGAGTCATCGCAACTTTAATCTGCTGACCTTCAAAATTTTGTTCTTTTTCAGATACTAGTGTTTCATTATTTTCTTCTGACACGACCGAACCTCTTTATTGTAAAAAAACGAAAGCGGGTGAAGAGATTCGAACTCTCGACATTCACGTTGGCAACGTGACGCTCTACCACTGAGCTACACCCGCATTAGGCTTGAATTAGACTACCTTTCGAAGCGGGTGATGAGGATCGAACTCACGACACTCACCTTGGGAAGGTGACGCTCTACCACTGAGCTACACCCGCTTAGAAAACAACTATACTAATATTACCGCCATATTTATGGCAACCCCAAAAATATCAGCTTTTCAAAAATTTCGAAAATCACATCCTCTTACAGCCCTCCACCCCTAATAGTGACATTTACTGCCTCACCAGGGGGTAGATGGCTGTTTAACTATCCTTCTTGGCTACTTTCAGAGGAATCGCCATTCATCATAGGGCCCTTCTTATGATGATTTTCGCTATCATTTCTATAGCTATCGCCTTCTTGAGGTCGATCATCTTGATTGCGCATCATAGAACCGTTATCCATCATACCCTCATCATGCATTCTATAACCTGAGTGATCTTGCATACCTCTCTCATTCATCATAGAACCTTCTGCATCCTTTTCGTTTCTATCATACATCATAGAACCGTTATCCATCATACCCTTATTATGCATTCTATAACCTGAGTGATCTTGCATACCTCTCTCATTCATCATAGAGCGCTTATTCATCATACCCTCATCATGCATTCTATAACCTGAGTGATCTTGCATACCTCTCTCATTCATCGTAGAGCGCTTAGGTATCATTCTTTCATGCATCATTCTAGGGTGGCCGTAATAAGAGTCATTGCTGAAGTGCAACCTTAGGCTATGATAGCTAATACATGCTAAAGCCAAGGCACCTCCGATAATAATTAACAAGCCGCTCCAGCGCAAGAATTCAGCCTGTTCCTTCCTATGTAGATACAACAGAATAAATCCTAAGCCAATAGTTATTAATGCTAGTAAAAAAGCAATTGATGAAAAAAACATAAACTCCCCTCCTTAGAAAATTTTAATACCTTGAATACAGTGATAACTTTTTTGTTATCTACTGATTGTACTTTACTACCTAGATTTTATTATGTCCATATATGAATTGCGGTCCCCCTTTAACCCATGATGTTTTTCTAATCTCATTCTCCATTTTATACTTTTCTCAAGCCTATGCTCTTAAGATTAGGGGACATCACGGGTTTAATCCGTGATGATAGGTTAAACTTTTATATTGTTAATAAGTTTAAGGTCGTGTTAAAAATTAGCGGTACTTAGTTGGTGTCCTATACTTTAGGGGGTAAACCTTGACCACATGTACTTGCACGCTTGCTTTAAACTACCGAAAGATCAAGCAGGATATTTCGCCTGCTATTCTTAAAGATGGCAAACGCCTCTATGATCAAGATCAAGTTGTTTCAGCAAAAATCCTGGAACTCGACAGCTCTTCAATAAAGATCTGTGGCTCTGTTATCGGCAACTACGATCACACCTATGAAAGCAGCCTGGAAATTTGTCGCTTAGAATCCGAGATTATCGATTCTTCTTGCGACTGCCCTTATGGCTATGACTGTCAACATTTGGCAGCGCTGCTTTTTTACCTAGAAAATCACTTTGACCAGATTATGGTTGCTTATTCAAAAGAAGCTCATCTCGAAGAAGATGATTCAATCGATGAAGAAGAAAAAGCCGAACTTTTAGAAGCTTTTAAACAAGCTGAAGGCTACCAAGAGCAACGCCTAGGCCAGCAACTTCAAAATGAAGTACTCGAAGAGTATTCTAATGCTTCCAAGTTACTACGACGCTCGCCATTTTTTTTACCTAGAGAAAAGCTAATAGAAGACAAAGCGGAGTTGGCAGTAATCTTTACATTGCCCTCTCTACAAACTGAAGATCATAGAGTTGCCCCCGAATTCCAAATAGCTCTACGCTTACAACAACGCTCCAAACCACTATATATTCCTAATATTTGTCAATTTTTGTCATGCATCAGGTATATGGAGCCCTACTATATCAGCGGCAAGCGTTATTTTTTTACTCACCGATCGTTTTCCAATGCTGCCAATGAAATTCTCAGCCTTTTAATCGATCATATCCGCTACAACTCCAGCAATACCGAACGTTATTGTAAGAGTGCCCATATTGACTTTGAAGCTTTTGGATCTATTATGGCCAAAGCTTATGATTTTGCTGTCTTCTCAAACGCAGATGATGCCCCTCCTATATTACCATGCTTATATAATGGATCACTAGAGCGCTCCTTTTCTTGTTCTAATAAGGCAGTTAATCTACGCTTTGACTTGCAATTTTTCGAGGCTCCCGCCCCTAAAATTTTACTCGACCCCTTTGTTGTCCTTCCCGATGATGAAGCTATCACCCCTGACGAAACTTACCTCTGTGCTTGTGCTATTCCCGGAATAGTATATAAAAACACCTACTTCCGCTTCTCATCTTTCATCAAGCGGATGCATCTTCAGAACCTTAAAGCTATTAGGGATATGACGATTCCAGAACCGCTCTTTGGAACTTTTGTTGAAAAAGCTTTGCCAGAGCTCCAATGTTTTGCCGAAGTTACCAATAGAGCTGTGCTCAAGAAGTTCATCACCCTCCCTTATAACGAAAAGCTTAAAGCTCGCTGCGATATTAATTACCTCGACGAAACTCTAGAAGCTCGCCTTTACTTCCTTTACAACGACCTGATAATTCCAGCATCTAATGCTCAATTATCTTATAACGATATTGCCTCTTTCGTTACCTCTCAGGGTATTCTCTCTCGCAACCTTGCTGAAGAACGCTCTATTATCGATGACCTATTTGTCGATTTCTCATTCAATAAAAAAGAAGGTATCTTCACCTCTTCTAATGAGAAAAAAATTATCGGCTTTATGACCCAAGTCATCCCTAATAATCAACACCGTGTTGAATTTTATTGCCCAGAAAACTTGCTGGAGCAGTTCATATATGATCAGACTTCTTTCAAATTAGCATTAGAAGAGTCTAATGTGGTAGGCACTTATAATGTTAATATTACCATTGATGGCCCTCTGGATAAAGTCCCACTAAAACGCCTTCAGGAATGCCTTGATACTGATAAACCTTACCTAACACTGCAACACTTCTCTAAAGAGAAAAATAATCCCTCCCCCTCTAAACCTAAAAAAACCCTGGTTCTAAACCTGAAACACCTCAAACCGATTATAGAAATTTTAGAGGAACTAAATATTGAGGTTCTTGAAACCCAAAAATTGCCTCGGCCATTGTGGAGCTTAGTAACCATCGATCCTCAGTATATGGAAAGCCTCCCAATAAATTTCTCTTGTAGCAGACAACTCAATAATATCCGCCAACAACTAATTGGCGAACGCTCTATTACCCCTAGCCCTACTCCTCCTTCCATCAACGCCACCTTACGCAAATATCAACAGGAAGGGTCCCAATGGCTTGAAAAATTACGTAAAATGCACTTAGGAGGAATCCTCGCCGATGATATGGGCTTGGGAAAGACCCTCCAAGCTATTGTTTCTATCACCCTTGAGAGCATAGAAAATCCTTCCTCGCTATCTATTGTTGTTAGCCCTACATCTTTATTATACAATTGGAAAGAAGAGTTTAATAAATTTAATAGCGACCTCAATATCATTGTTATCGATGGCACTCCCCTCCAACGCAAGAAATTATTAGAGAAAGCCGCTGATGCCAACGTTATTATCACCTCTTACGGCTTACTACAAAAAGATATCGAAGTTTATAAAAGTTTCGATTTTTCTTACGCCATCCTCGACGAAGCTCAGCATATAAAAAACCCTGACACTCTCAATGCCAAGTCCACCAAAATGCTCAATGCAAAGCACAGGCTTATCCTTACTGGCACTCCCATTGAAAATTCACTTCATGACCTTTGGAGCTTGTTCGACTTTTTGATGCCTGGTCTTCTCCACACTTATGACCGTTTTAACGAACGTTACATTAGGTCATCTGCTCTTTCCCACCAGGATAGGATGTCTGCGCTGCGTAAAAAAATATCGCCGTTTATTTTAAGAAGGATGAAGAAAGATGTCCTGGACGATCTACCACCGGTATCCCATATCTCTTACCATTGCCAACTGAGCAAGGTCCAGCAAGAATTATATTCTTCCCATGCTGCCTCTGCTCGTGAAGAACTCTCCCTCTTAGTAGAAAAAGAAGGTTTTGAAAAAGTCCGCCTACATGTCTTAGCAACTTTGACTAGGCTCAAACAAATTTGCTGTCACCCTGGTATTTTCGCTAAGGATACCCTCGAAAAAGGTGATTCTGCTAAGTACGAGATGCTCCTCGACATGTTATCATCATTGATCGATAGCGGTCATCGCACAGTTATCTTCAGCCAATATGCTCAGATGTTGCATATCATCAAAGAAGATTTACAACGCATGGGAATCAAATTTTGCTACCTTGATGGTAATACTAAAAATCGCCTTAAAGTGGTCCATGAATTCAACGAAAACTCTACGATACCCATCTTTTTAGTATCACTCAAAGCTGGGGGCTCAGGGCTTAACTTAGTAGGAGCGGACACTGTTATCCACTATGATCTGTGGTGGAATCCTGCCATCGAAAGTCAGGCTACTGACAGAGTCCACCGTTTAGGGCAATCCAATCCTGTTTCTTCTTATAAGCTGATAACTCTTGGAACTATCGAAGAAAAAATCCTTCAGCTGCAAGAAAGAAAAAAGCATCTGGTACAAAATGTTATTACCAGCGATAATGAAACTATCTCAAAACTATCCTGGGAAGAGGTGTTAGAATTATTACAAACATAATTACCCTTACCTTGGAGAAAAACCTTTGTTTTTGTTATATAACTATAGAAATTTAATACTATAACTTCTAGGCGCTTATGGCTCGCAACGATATAAAGCATTTTGCCTCTAAAATGAGGAATTTCAGCAGTTCTACCTTTAACAAGTTCAACTATGTGACGGGAATGTTTTCTCACGATATTGGAATCGACCTTGGAACTGCCAACACTCTCGTATATGTTAAAGGAAAAGGCATTGTTCTTGTAGAACCTTCGGTAGTAGCTGTCGACTCTGTTACTAATGAAGTTCTCGCTGTCGGCCATAAAGCTAAAGCTATGTTGGGTAAAACTCCTCGCAAGATTCATGCGGTGAGACCGATGAAAGACGGTGTTATCGCTGATTTTGAAATTGCTGAAGGAATGTTAAAGACTTTAATAAAAAAAGTCACCCCCTCTCGCAGCTTATTCCGCCCTAAAATTTTGATAGCCGTACCTTCAGGGATTACAGGCGTTGAAAAGCGTGCCGTAGAGGATTCAGCGCTCCACGCTGGTGCCCAAGAGGTAATTTTAATCGAAGAACCTATGGCCGCCGCTACCGGAGTAGATCTACCCGTCCATGAGCCTTCGGCTAATATGATCATCGATATTGGCGGTGGTACTACTGAAATCGCTATCATCTCCTTAGGGGGTATTGTCGAGTCGCGCTCTTTACGTATCGCTGGCGATGAATTCGATGACTGCATCATCAATTATATGCGAAGGACATACAACTTGATGATAGGCCCTCGAACTGCCGAAGAAATTAAGATGGCTATTGGATCAGCATATCCTCTAGGTGATAATGAGCTTGAAATGGAGGTCCGCGGACGCGATCAGGTTGCAGGATTACCTGTTACTAAAAGAATCAATTCCGTAGAAATCAGAGAGTGTTTAGCAGAGCCCATCCAACAAATTATTGAAGCTGTCAAGTTGGCGCTTGAAAAATGCCCTCCCGAATTGGCTGCCGACTTGGTAGAAAGAGGTATGGTCCTCGCTGGTGGAGGAGCACTTATCAAAGGCTTAGATAAAGCTTTGATCAAAGAAACCGGCTTACCAGTAATTATCGCACCCAACCCCCTTCTAGTAGTTTGTCTGGGCACTGGAAAAGCTTTAGAATACCTCGATAAATTCAAGCGTAAAAAAGCTGCCTATTAAACCTTGTAATTATCGACTTATCACTGGCTGTACAACTTTAAGTTATAAAATTTGTTCATGGCTATAAAAGGATTATATCGATTAGCAGCAATTATAATGATCATCAGCGTTGGTTTTGCATGCGCAAAGCCCTCGGAAAATACCCTTGTGATCACTAACTCCTATGACGAGCAACACATTTTACATGTTGAGATTGCTGATACAAAGGACACACAGCGACAAGGCCTCATGAATCGAGAATCCCTAGAACCAGACTGTGGGATGCTATTCGTATTCGATAAAGATGTAAATAATGGCTTTTGGATGAAAGATACTACCATCCCCCTGTCAATAGCATTCATTGCCAAGGAGGGGATCATCAATGAGATATGCGAGCTGGAACCTCTGAGCCTTAAGGTATTTAACCCCCAGAAGCCCTACCGCTATGCTCTAGAAGTCAACCAAGGATATTTTGATAATAAAAAAATAAACGCAGGCAATCTAGTCTTTATACCCTAAATACCCGTGGGTTTACCCCCACTATAAATCCTTCTTTAGCTCTATACTTCTTGACCTCAAACAAACTCCTTGATATGTTTTATCTTTTTTAAAAACATCCACAAGGAGCTAGAATATATTATGGCTAATGAACGAACCCTTTCAATTATCAAGCCCAACGCATTAAAAAAGAATCATATCGGAGAAGTCATCTCTTTCTTAGAAAAGGGAGGATTAAAAGTAATAGCAGCCAAGATGATGCGACTCACTAAAGAGCAAGCCGAAGGCTTTTATGCTGTTCACAAGGAAAGACCTTTCTTCAATGAATTAGTAGAATTTATGATATCAAACCCTGTATTAGTAATGGTATTGGAAGGCGAAAATGCTATCCAGCGCAATCGTGAAATCATGGGACCTACAAACCCTGCTGAAGCTGGCCCTGGCACAATCCGAGAAAAGTTCGGTGAAGACATTCAAAATAATGCTGTCCATGGCTCCGACGCACCTGAAACAGCAAAGTTCGAAATCGAATACTTCTTTAACGACGATGAAATACACCAAAGAGTTTAGTGTTTGTTAAACCATTAAAGTATCTGCAAAAAGCCTTACGCACTTTGATTACCAAAGTGGTAGGGCTTTTTTTATCGAAAAAAAGCTGCTTCACTTTATTAGGAGTCCCTTCGGGAGTAGTATCTTGGAGAGATCTCAACCCCGTGATTGTCAATTTAGGTCAAACTCATAAACGTTGTCGCCCCAAGACCATCCACTCCTCTTTAGCGCCCCAATTTCAAGTCGAACAAGGCCATCCTTCACGTGCTTTTGTCGTCTCTTTACCTCGAGGGATATCTACCCCTCAAGGCGCCAACCTTACAAATTCAGGTGAATTAATCTATGAACTTTCTGAGCAGTTCGGCATCGGCCAACCTGACGACCATAGGCTTTTCAGGTTCGACAGCGACAAATTTTTGCCTAAGATCACCTTTTATCACGAGGCCGTGGCTAGCCTGACGGGCTCGCGCCAAAGCAATTACTTCCACTGGCTCTTCGATGTCCTGCCTCGCCTACATCTTCTCAACCAGTCGGGACTCCACTATGATAAAATCTACATCGATAATAATACCAAGCTCCACCGCGATACTCTACAAATCCTAGGTTATCGAGAAGATCAGCTAATACCAGCTACTTCCGAAAAATATGTTAGCGCAGCGATGATGGTTGTCCCTTCATTTTTATTCTTTCCGCGAGATGATGTACCCGCATGGGTATGCCGCTTTCTGAGAGAAAATTTCCTCTTCCACCTTAGAAGGGTAAGAAACAAGATAAAAACACCCCCTTTCCAAAAAATATATGTCTCCCGCCAAGATGCTGATTCCCGGCAGATAAGCAATGAAAGTGCGCTGATAGCTTTTCTAGAAAAATATAATTTTAAAGTCATCACCTTGGAAGGGATGTCTTTTATGGAACAGGTCAAACTTTTTAACGAAGTAGAAGTTGTCGTTGCACCCCATGGAGCAGCTTTAGCCAATGTTGTTTTCTGCCACCCCGATACTAAGATCGTTGAAATCTTCAACCCTCACTACATCTATGGTCTATTCTGGGATATCTGCCAAGCTGTAGGCCTCGACTATTATTATACTCTAGGACATGATCGGCGCTCACTCGACTCTTTAAAGCCTCCTAGCGCTTACAATATCGTAGTCGACCTCGACCAGCTAACCCAAACCTTTCAGCTAGCAGGAATAACGCCTTAGCTGGCAATCTCGGAAAGCACAACCTTTTATCAAAATTGGGGGACATCAGGGGTATAAAAACTAGGGACGGGGTCATGCTTAATCCACTTCCCTTCTAGATAAGCATGAGGGTAGATCCAATTTTCGTTATTTTCACGCATAAGGCGATCAAAGCCCAATAGCCACCCTTTAAAAAAGCCATATTTTTTAATGGCTTCCAAAGTATACTGGGAGCTGCTAGGCATAAAATGACTGCGAGGGCCATCAGCAGGGGATATAATTTTTTGATGGAATCGCACTACTGCCACCCCTAAACGCTCCAAAGGACCTTGCTCAACCTTAGCTTTATTATGGGTATTAACAAGAGAAGCATCCTTACCCCAAGGTTCTTCAGCACTCAATAATGAGCAGCCGCTGAAGACGGCTATAAGCAGTAAATATCTCATAGTTAAAAACTGTAGTTTAGCATCAAAACAGGAAACATTTGTTCTCTTTCGAGGATAGTATTAGCTCTCTTCTCAAAGAGATGCTGGTTATATTCTTGGGCAGCAATACCAGCTCCATTAATACCTCCGAAATACCATCCTGCCTCAAAACCTGCAGTAATAATTCCAGCAGCGGTATTGCCATTATCAAAAAAATGATAGGCAGCAGCAATAAACAGCCCATTGATAACAAAAGATGTGAAGGCCGACTGTTTTTGATCAACATAATAATATCCCGCACCTGGCAAAATAGCATTGGCCCAGCGAGCTTTAGACGGGGATTTATATTGAGCTAAGTACTGCTCTTCGAGTTCTTTAACAACATTTTTTTTTTGCTCAAAAACAGAATGATCATGTCTGATCATTTTAGAAGCGATAGCAAGCTTGTCGGCTGTCGCGTAATTTCTTTTATCTAGCAATTGCAAAATGACTTCAGCATCTTCGACATCGCCTATTCTTTGGTAAGAATCATATAAAATTACAAGCATATCATGATAAGCAGGGAAATCATGGCGCACATCAGGCAAGCTACTCTGCTCAAAAAAAGCTACTGCCTCACAGTATTTATTACCTGTGTAATAAGAAAGTAAAATATCATATTCCACCTCATGACGCCGCGAAACCTCCTTCTCGGGCATTAATATTAATGCTCGCTTGAAGGTTGTGATGGCGCGGTAAAGGTCAAGGTCCCTAGCAAACTGCCTGCCAATAAGCATTTCCGCACCCCAAGGCTGAGAGCGCTCATAATCTGACAATTCAGCAAAAGGAGACTCCTTGCTATCGATCAACGTTTTGTCAGCCTTATATTGCAGGTTAGCAGGCCGCACATCTTGATTAAGGCAGCAGGAACTCAGCAAAGTTAAAACTGCCAAACAGCTTAATATCCGTCTAATGCTCATAATTATTCTATTCTTTTATAAAAGTCTAAGCCTTGATTAGGTTTATCTTCTTCAAGACCTAGCTCCTTATCGGTGAATTCGACTCCAAAACCGCGGCCTATTTCTTTCATCTTCTTTGCAGGGGTGTTTAATGCTTTCAAGCCGGATTTAACTTCAAAATGCCAGTCATCGAAATCGGACTCTTGCTTGTATAATAACCTACGCGATTCTGTCAATGCCTTGATATCTTCCTCATTAGAAAGTATATGAGGACGAATGAAGATCATCAAGTTGCGCTTCTGGCGAGAATTATTATCATCTTTAAAAGCTGCACCTAATACAGGGATAGCTCCCAAACAAGGAATACTGGATTTTTTTTCTATCCCCTTGTCATGGATCATGCCGCTCATAATCAAAAAGTTTTGGTCGGGAATATGTACTCGGGTGCTAGTTATACTATTCCTAGTTATGGGACCAATTTCTTCATTACTAGACAGAGAGTCACTAACATTCTGCTCAATATCAAGGGTTACGACATCGACACGATTGCCTAGTCGAGGTGTTACCTTAAGAGTCGTTCCTATGTTAGCTGTAGTATAAGTCGTTTCAACATTACCGCCAGTTTGCGTTACAGAGCTAGCCTTATAGCGTGTTTGTTCTCCCACAAAAATCTCGGCAGTATTATTTTCCTCCGTCACCAGCTGAGGGTTAAGGATAATATTAGTATTGGAATCCTGCACCATAGTCTTCACCAAAGCGCCCAAAGATGTAAAGCTGTTATCACCGTGACTTAACACTCTGCCTATGATCCCCAAGTTAAAACCTTCAGTAGCCGCAGGCACGGGCTGTGCTCCCGTCTGACCTCCAGCAGTAGTAGGACTTATCGAACCATCACGAGCGAGTGTTCGCACGGCACTATCCCAGCTGCTACCCTTGTCCAGCCAGCTACCAAAACTATTATTAACGCCGTCGCTGCCTTTGTGGAAAACTCCCCATTGAACGCCAAAGTTTAATGAATTATCGATGGTGGTCTCTACCACCAGCATTTCAATAAAAACTTGCCTAATAGGAATATCCATGTTGGCGATCAAGATTCTAATCTTTTTAAGGACATCTTTTGTTCCTGAAATCAATATAGCATTCGAAGATGGTAAATATTGAATCTTGTCTAAAGAGCGCCGCAAGGCAGGGTCGGTTTCAACACCCAGCCCCTCAGAAATTTCATGTAAGGAGCTTACTATCTCGGCTCCATCCTGGTATTCGAGCTTATAGACGAAAAAGCTAGTACCTGCATCTTGCTGCTGATAGTCGATTTCAGGGAAATCGATATCGGAACCCCCATCTGAGCGAGATTTACGGTCGGCTCTCTTGCGACGGATAGCTCGCATCAACCGCGCCTTTTTTTCCTCCTCGATAAGCTTTTGCCGTGACTCTTCAGCAGCTTCAAGTTTTTTATGGCGCTGTTCGGCGAGGATCTTATCTTTATTGTCTTGCAGGTTTTGAATTTGTTGTCGCAGGTCAGCATGTTTGTCAAGGCGCTGACTGCGTTCTAACTCCAGCAAGTTTTTGATCTTGGCAATAGTATCGGCTTCGGAATTTTTAATATCTTCGAGCTTTTCAGGGCTAACACCTGATTCTTCAGCTTTGTTGTAGATACGCTCCTGGAGATTTTCAAGGTCTTGAACCAACTGCCGCCTAACGTCTTCTTGACCAGCAAGCTGCTCTTCTTCTTTTAGCTGCTCTTGAATATCATCTAGCAACTTCTGGCGCTCTTCCTCGCTCATAGCTGCTTTGGGCTTATAGTTGCGAACCTCCTCTAACAGCTCCTCCAACTTCTGCTGGTGCTTATCAGAAAAATCTTGCTGACTTTTCTGGACCTGCAAATCATCCATATTCTGCTGATGCTGTTGATTAAGGGTTTGCTGACTTTCCTCTAGCTGTCCCTGCAAAGTCTTCAAGCGGGAGTGTATATCCTTAGTTGCATCAGTATTTGCTTGAACAACTCTAGAATGCTTAGAACTAGTCTTTACCAGCTCCCCTTTAATCTGCTGAAGCTGATCTTGTAAGGATTGATATTGTGTACTAGTATTTTCTGAAAGAGCCGACAATGTATCCTGAAGATTTTCGATAACCTCATCTCTTTTAGCAAGCATCTGCTGAGTATCTTGAGATCCTTTAATTGAGCTTTGGTGAACTTTCTGAAGCAAATCTTTAAACTTGGTACTTTCCGGCGACGGTTTACCTTGGGTCAATTGCTCAGCAATCTTAGAATAATCGGGGCGCATCTCCTGAAGAGCTTCAAGAAGCTGCCTTCGCGATTCATCAGTATGTTTTAAGACCGTTTGGGAGATCATTTCTTGAAGTTTGTTAGTAAACTGCTGATTATCCAACGCTACAGCAGTAGCTTGCTTGACAGACTTTTCAATCTCTTCGGTAAGTTCCACCTTGGCTTGTTGGCTCTTCAAAGCCTCTTGACTCTGCTCCTCTAAAGAACCCTGCAAATTTTGTAGGCGCTTTTGAAATTTGGCGACTTCCTCTTTGTTACTCAACTGAGGAATATCTTTTAGGAGCTCTGCTACCTGCTGCTCATCCTGTGATATCGCTAGAGGCTGAAAATCAGAAAGTTTATGGATCTGCTCTATAGCCTGCTGGGCTTCTTGCTGTTGTTGCTTGAGTTCCTCAAGCTCCTTTTTAATCTTTGCTTGATGGTCTGAATCCTGGATACCTTTAAGCTGCTTAGACAAGTATTCGATATTGGAATCCTTAACCTTTACCAAAGCTTCTAAATAATCAGTGATAGCCTTTAAAGATCCTTTGACAGAGGCTTCTGTATCGTCTAATTGCTGCATTATTCCATTACGGATCTTATCTTTCAGCGTCTCTATCAGGCCATCTAATTTTTTCTGACGCTCTTCTAGAGAAAGCGTCGTATCTTGTAATACCCTATCGATCTTCTGTACTAGCTTAACAACCTGCTGCTGATCTTTAGAAATGATCTGCTTATTACTTTGCAAAGCTTGTTTTATATCATCGAGTTTATTATTAATAGCTTTCTCATTGATATGGCGCTGATCGACGATAACCTGCTCTAGTTTCTTGATAAGGCTGCCGAATCTATCTATAGACTTACCGGAGAGTTTCTGATCTTTTTCTAACAGCTGCTCTAATTCCTGAAGATCTTGGGCATACTGCTTAGGTTCAGGCTCTGGCCTTTGATCATCACCCTCTAAAGAGGTGTCAAGTTTAGTGATAAGCTCTTCAATTTTATCTTGCACTCCTTGATAGTCGGAAACCTCTTCTTTGATTGTTGCCAAAATCTCGACACTTGTCTTTTTCAGCACCTCTTGAGTCTGATTAATTTCCTCTTCAAGCTTTTCTATTTGCTGCAATTTTTTTACGCGTTCAGCACTAGCCTGCTTTTCACGAGCTTTAGACTCTTTATTAACACCTTCGAGCTGTTGACTAACAGCATGTATTTCCTTCTCGAGCTGCTTAACGCGAGCTTGACGGTCTTCTTCCAACATTTTTTGGATTTTTTCCACCAGCTCATCACTAGCTTCTTGTACAGTTTGACGCTGCTGGAACAAATGTTCACCTTTGCTAACCTGTTGGCTATCGAGAAAATTGCTAATTCTCTCGAGGAGGATATCTGCTTCACGTTCCGATGATCCGCCGCCTCGTCCTTCAGTTAAGATCGGCAAACGTTGAATCAGTCCTGGCTTATCCTCGATAGGCTTATGATCGGCTTCCCGAAGAGCTTTAATAAGGTCTTCTACAAGCTTAAAACGCTGCTCCATGCGTTCTTCTTGCTTGAGCTTCTCACCATGGAGTGCCAACGCTTCTTGACGCACTTGGTAAATCTGTTTTTCTAAGGTATTTACCAAATCTTGGAACTGCTTGCGTTCTTCGACGATGCTACCTTCTAATTTCTGAACTTCATCACTTACACCCTGCAATTGCTTCAAAAAAGTGTCGCGCGCATGGGTATCACCCATCTCTTTTTGCACTTCTTTACGCAGATTTGCAATCGTTTGCTGAAAATCCTTCAACCTAGAGACATCTTGTTTTTCTAGTTCCTGGCGAGTTTCCTCAAGAGAGGTTACCAACGCTTTTAAATGCTGCTGGTCGCCTCCTTCCTCTTCAGATTTTTTTATTTTCTCTAGAAGCTTGTCAATGGCCGTTAGAGTCTTCTGGCGCTGCGAATGATACTTCTGTTCTTCCGCTAAAGATTCACGAGTCTGTTGAGCTTCTTTGGCATGGAGGAGTCTTTTTTCAAGATTTTCGATCAAAATTTGCCGACGCCCCATAATCGTGGTCTGATCAGCTGCGGGCTGACTTTTTTTGCCATCGGTCTTTGCCTTATCCTTAATGACCGTCATAGCTTGAGAATCTTCGAGAGGCTTACCCTCATCCAAAGTTTCCAAAACTACTAGAGCTCTCTGTATCAAATAAGGAGTGGAGACGATAAATATCGAGTTTGACACCGGCTGAGGCACCAGCTCAAGGCGTGCTCCTTCTGACAAAGGTTCTAAAATCTTAGAAGACAAGTTCATCAACATAGTGATATTAAGATTTTTAACTTGGTATGATGCCAGCTCCAGTTGCGTATTAGGAGCATCCAAGGCCTTAAGAAGCTCTGCGATCTTCTCGATATTGGTATTGATATCTGTTATCAAAATATGCCCTGTTTCTGGTGAAGTATTGATAAGTGCATCATCAGAAAGATAGGGCTTAATCAAAGAAGAAAGCTTATCGGTGGTTAAATAATGCACCTTAAAGAGACGGGTTGCCAAAGAAACATCATCGCCGCCATTTACCAACTTTGGCGGAGTGATAACACCTTTATTTTGATGGATAACAATCGCATTACCTTGCTGTAAAATTGAAAGGTTATGGATGCGTAAAATCTGTAATAGGGCAGTCATAATATTGTCGATGCTAGTAGGCCCTTCAGAAACGATTGTCACCTTAAAGTCGAGCTCTTCTTCATTAAAGATGAAGTTAGTACCCGAAATTTTGCTGATAAACCTAATAACCTCGATAATACTCAAGTTGTTGAAATTGATAATATATCCTTCAGAATCTTCGGTATCATCACCTTTTTGAGGAGTATCCAAGATGGGGTCGGCCTCTGCTATTTGAGAATGACCGTTGACGTCCTCCCAATCTTGAGCTTTACCACCCTCTATTGAAGACGTTGCCGGAATCATAAAGGTATCCAAATCATCGACATATCCCCCATAAGGAGCTAGGAGAGCTGTCAACAAACTAATCGAGCTGATCATTCTGAGATTCGGTAGGGTTTTAAACTTCATATATTATTCTCATTTCCTTTATTAATTACTCCTTGCGGTGCAGGCTTATCAAAGTCATCGGTCTTTCTTCTAAGGATTCATGGGCTTGATCACGGACATGTTTTATAATGCCTTCCACTTGTTTTTGAGGAGTGGTATATAAGTGGCCTGCTATAGCCTCTTTAAACTTTTTCTCTGAAAAAGCCCCTTCCTTCTTCCCTCTTGCAATGGTGTTAAAAGTATTGATGATAATCGTATCACCCATACTCCACGTATTGTTAACTTCCAAAAACTCTTGATCGGGGTCAATGCCCAACGCTATGTTATCGGCAGAAATTTTTTTAGCCTTTTCAACCCCGTTAGGGACAATCCATAAGTTGCCATACCCACAAGAGATATAACTTAACATATTTTCACGAGGATGTAAAATTAGATAACTCAAGGTAAAAATTTGATCTATAGGATCATTGACCAGAAGCTCATTCAATATCGTTACCAGCTCGACAGGCTTAGAAGTTAAACGAGCAAGAGTTCTCACCATCCCCCGCAACACCGAAGTATAAACAACACCTTCAGCGCCGGGAGCGCCACATTCCCCCATGATAATCCCGTAAGCATTCTCAGGGAGTTTAAAAAAATCATAATAAACGCCGCTAAGCTTCTTACCTAGAGAATTAACGACTCCGATATCTACCGGGTCCCATTCGGGAGGTTGAGCGGGTAAAACGGCCTGCTGAGCATGCTGAATATGCCCTGTAACTTCTTCCTTGCGCTTCGAAGTATCAGGTTTGTGTTTATGGTGAGGATGGGGTTTATTTTCATTCCACGATTTTATGAGCTTGTTGACATCGATTAAAAAATCAACAATATCTTGATAACGATCAGCGATAGCAGGCTGCAAGGCTTTGGCTAAAATCTTCCTAACGGCAGGAGGTACTGCTGAAAGATGGACAATCCCATGACTAAGCCTTCCTACTACTAGCTCATAAGCAATGATCCCCAAAGAGAAGATATCCGAAGGATAGGAAACACTTAAAGGGTCTTCACGCTGCTCAGGGCTCATATATACGGGGGTACCGATAATACGATTGCGGTTGGTAGAACTAGTCTCTTCACTGATCAGCAGCTGTGCTATCCCGAAGTCGATAACTTTTATCTGGCCTGTTTCGGTCACCAAGATGTTCTCAGGCTTCAGGTCTCGATGTATAATGCCATGAGCGTGAAGATGTGCAACAGCCCCTGCTACATCCCTAACGATCTCTAAAGCCCTACGCATCGGCAAGGAATTTTGCTTGATAAACTGCCGTAATGATAGCCCTTGAATGAACTCCATCGCTATATAGAGGCCACCTTCCCATTCGCCGTGGCCATAAAGCTTAACAATGTTAGGATGATCTGCTAAGGCTATGATTTCGGCTTCTTTGGCAAAGCGATCGACCATTTCCTGATTCGCAACGAGTTTGGATGATAAAACCTTTACAGCTAATAGCTGGTGATTTTCTGGATTAGTCGCCAAATACAATACACTCATCCCACCTCGACTCAAGATGCTGTCTATCTTATAAGGACCAACATAGTCGGGCAATATTTCAACAGTTCCTTCCTGAGAAGCAATGTCGGGAATAGTATCTTGCTTATAAAAATCTTCTTCTACCATCCTTAATCCATCTCAATAATTCTAACACCTAGCTTGTCACCAATTTTGACGATCTCTCCTTTACCAACTCTTTTGCCATTAACAGTAAGATCTACCCCATTTTCGGGCAAAATATCAAGATCTAAAATATTGCCAGCCCCCAATTTCATCAGCCGCTCCGCAGTCATTTTTAAGCGAGATATCTCAAGAGTTAAGGTTACTGGAACGTCCTCCAAATTCAACGCTTCTCGAGCTCTCATCTTAGGAAGAGCTTTCTTGCGCGGTTTAGGACGCTTTTTTTGAGCGGGAGGTTTAGCAGTTTTCGTCTTTTTTTCAATGTCCTCCGAGGCTTCTCCCTCTTCCTCCTCTTCAGATACCGGTTCCTCGGTAGCTTCCGGCTCCTCTTCCTCTTCCTCTTCCTCTTCCTCTTCCTCTTCCTCTTCCTCTTCCTCTTCCTCTTCCTCTTCCTCTTCCTCTTCCTCTTCCTCTTCTTCTATATCCTCTTCAGCTGACTGCTCCTCGGTAGCTTCTTCCTCTTCCTCCTCTTCTTTCTCTTTAGACACCGGCTCCTCTTCGGTAGCTTCCGGCTCCTCTTCGGTTGCAGGCTCTTCGTCTAACTTTTCCTCGGTAGCTTCTTCCTCTTTAGATTCTTTTGCCTTTTTTTGAGAGTCTAACTTATTCTTGGAAGCTTTGGATTTCGCACCCTTTTTTTCTTTTACTTTCGATTTTTTAGCAGAGCTTTCCTGTTCTTTATCGACCTCTTTTGCGGCCAAGTCTTGTTGTTCTTCTTGATTTTGTTCTTCATCAGCCATAATTCCCTCTACTCCTCTTCTGGTTCGTCGAAGAGATCTCCAAAATCATCTTCTTCAAAATTTTCCCAATCCTCATCTAGCTCCTCATCAAAAGGCTCTTCGGAAGAAATTTCTTTGTCATCAGGGGCAGAAGGCCTCTCTTCTTCAGTCTGAGAATCTTCTTCTTGAGGAGCAGCCTCCTTAGAAGGCCTATCTTCCTCAAAAACACCGTACTCTTCCAATTGAACTCCTCCTTCGACAAGGTTTCCTCGCAGAAAAGGCTTACCCTCTAAGCTAAGTACCACGCTATTCTTATCTGTGCCAGGCTCTAGGCCACATTGATCAAGCAACACACAATCACCAACTTCCAGTTGCTTCCAATCCTGGGGGGAAAGCGTTGTTCTCCCTGCTTCCAGCACCACAGTAACATCAATCTTGCGAGCAAGCTCTTTAGATAAGCTGGTAGGTCTTTGAGGCGCATAATGAGCAGCCCATTGGCGGCGGAAGCGATCCTCGAGAGCCAGCCTTCCCCAGATAGTAGTATCGGCAATAGTAATTCCTACATCTATACATAAAGCTGGTCCGCGGAAACTTTCTTGGTTGCCAGCAACCCTTAAACTCAAATCACCAGGAAATCCGGCCTTGTCGAGGATATGAAAAACCTCGATAATCATAAAACGGTAAAAACCTTGCCGAAACCCTGGATCTATGATAATAGACTCCTGAGAAGCTTGCCCCAACAGGAGCTGGTCGAACAGTACCTCAATATCCTTTTCGCTCAGGAACCAAGCAACCCTTCCTTCCAAAGGGGAGGTAACAAAGTGGACAACTTCTTGCTGTTCGCCTAGACCTTCTTGCAGGTTATCAGCATCACGCCAACGCCATTCGCGGTGAGTCAACTCAATATTCTGCTGAAATAAAGTCTCCCCCCCCTGCTCGACAGCTTCCCATGGAAATGAGGGAGGCTCCCCTAACAAAGGAACTTCATCTCTTTCTAAAAGCTCCTGCTCCAATTGAGTCATATAATCACTAGGATTCCTTGATTCTTCCATAATCGCTACGCTCGTCAACAGCTTTTATTAAAATTAATATATATATATACATTAATGGCTAACCATAAAAGTTAAAAGAGAAAAGTTGCCTTCCCTTGCTTCCGGACTAGCGTTGCTGCCTTTCTTGCTGCTCTTGTTGAGAATCATCCTTCTCATCCTGAGATTCTCCTTGGTCGGATTGCCCTTCATCATGGCCGAACATATTCCCCTGCTCAGGCTGATTGGAACCGCCTTCGGGAGCAAAAGCCATAATATGAACCACCGTCCCCTTAGACTGCATTCCTTGCCTTAGAAGGTCCTGGTTAGCTTGATTTTCAATGAGTGCCCTAGCTTGAGGGGATAAGTTCGCAAAGATGATGTTGAACTCGCCTTTGGCACTACTTACCTCCTTCAACGTAAAGGTAGCATTTTCAAAAAGGGGTGGATGCTTGACGGTGATAGTAGTCTCCGAGAGCCCCCTTTTATGCATCTGGGTCACTCCATCAACCATCTGGTCTACCAGAGCTTGGATTTGCTCTGCTCTCTGCGCTGGAGAAGTTAAAGTAGCTTGGTTGGCCGCCTGGGAAACACCGGAGATAGGTTTGATGGCTGCGGTCATATCCTGCGCTTGATCGACACCTACCGCGTTGGCAATATTTTCAGGCCTCTCTCCATTATCCTCCGTCGCTAACGGGTTGATAACGTAAAGTTTCTCTCCTGAACTTTCAGGTTTAGATTGCCGCGACGATGACAAAGATTTTTTTTCTGGCGACTGATTATCAAGCGGATTATTTTCCTCTGCAAATAGCGGTTTATCTTTTAATACCCCTTCAGAATTTTTGGAATTACCCTGGACTTGCTCTCCATCGGAAAGGATTTTTCCCTTAGCAGCATCTTCACTAGCAACAGCTTTTTCATGCTTCGTGGCCTTATTAGAAAAAGAGCTATCGAATTCAGCATC
>JBNJDP010000008.1:0-44301 GCA_051744985.1 Chlamydiota bacterium
AGCCATAATCATCTTCTCCTTGTTTTAGTATCATTTATGATATAATCGCATTGTACACACCCTTACTTTTTTCAAAAACAGGAATTTTGCTCTAGACTAAGACAGATGAAATTGCTCAAAAAGTATCGATATTTTAATAAATGGTATTAACCCCGGTGGATGTTCGAGTCATCTTTTTGCACATGCAGTAAGCGAGGCCATCAGGGTTATAGCCAAGGGCGCTGTAAAGAAATATCAGATCGCTCTTACGAAGGTTTAAAGCTGAAATTCGTTGCTTTCATACTGCTGGGCAACCTCCATAAGAGCATGATCTCGAAAAGCCTCGCGGCCTTGAACATCAGCTTTTCTGGAATTTTTGTACGATTGACAAGAGACTGCTAACACAGCAATTACAGCTAAAAGCGCTATTTTTTTCATAACTATGCCCTTTGTTGTTTATGGAGGCGTACCTACTGCCCCGTCAAGATACCATTGCCGTAAAGCTTTTATACCTTTTTCTACGGCCGCATTAATAGCTTTATGAGCTTCCTTTTTAGGCAACTCAGAAAAAGAATCACATAGGATTGGTGAACCAAAGACGCAAGCCATCTTTCCACTGAATTTAGGCAAAGCCTTTTGACGCTTCCATGCTTCATAAGATCCATGAATATAGGTGGGTATTGCAGCAGACTTTGTGCTAGTCATCATAAAACCCAACCCATCTTTTAGCGGGTTCATCTCCCCTGTCAAGGTGCGTTCGCCTTCGGGGAAAATAACTACCTTTTCACCTTTTTTAAGGAGTTTGAGCATATTTTTCAAGGATTTAAAGTCTCGGACACTCTGATGAAGAGGATGCGTATTGAGTTTGGGAAGCAACCAGTTTAAAACAGGCTGAGAAAATAACTCGTGCTTAGCTAAGAAGTGTAATTCATAAGGGCATGCTACTGCCACCACGGGAGGATCGAAATTAGAAGCATGGTTAGGGGCCACAATAGCTCCTGCAGGATGATTTAAATGCTCAGCCCCATGAACTTCCAACCCATAAAATAATTTTAAGTATGGCTTAAAGATTGCATTGGAAAAACGATAAAATCCTTTTTTCACCTTGTTATACTCCTTTGAGGTATAATTTTTAAGATTTCTTCGACAACATCGTCAATATTTAAATTAGAAGTGTCGATAACAATAGCATTTTCAGGGCAACATAAGGGAGCTACCTGCCGCTGAGAATCCCTACGATCGCGAGCGTTAATATCATCTAGTACCTGTTTCACCGTTAAATCTTGGTAGCCTCTAGATTTCATTTCTTGATAACGACGCTCGGCACGAACATCAGCTTGTGCATCAAGGTAAATCTTTATTTCCGCTTCAGGGAAAACATAGCTGCCCATATCACGTCCTTCAAAGATGGCATCACTGTCTCTGCCTAATCGTCGCTGAATATCAACGATAACCTTTCTAACAGAAGGATAAATAGAAATCTGTGAAGCGACATTAGTAACTTCTGATGAACGTATCAAGTCAGTAACGTCTTTATTACCTATAAAATAATGTTTTTTGCCAGCTATAGTTTTAATATGATAATCAAAGAAAGGTAAGAAAGCTGTTATCGCACTCTCGCAATCAGGATTGATCCCTTGATCTAAAATTGCACAGGCTAAAGCACGGTACATAGCTCCCGTATCAAAATAATCAAATTCTAACTTTTGAGCAACCTTAGGAGCTATAGTACTTTTACCAGTACCTGAAGGACCATCGATAGTTATAATCATAAAACCTCTAACCTACTAAAGTAATAAAACCATAAACCACCGGAGCAGTAAATAACAGGGAATCAAGCATATCTAATACGCCTCCCAATCCGGGAATACTGTTACTATCTTTGACCTTAGCATCACGCTTCAACAAAGACTCGGCGAGGTCGCCAAACTGTCCCACAATCGCTAAAACTAACCCTAAGATCCCAGCCTGCGCAACGCTTATCTGTAAGCCAATAAAAGGTGCTAAACTAGCAACAAAAGTTGCTACCATAACTCCCCCTATAAAGCCTTCGAGGGTTTTAGCAGGGCTGATCTTGCCTGCCAACAAACGTTTTCCCAAACGCTTGCCACAAAAATAAGCTGCTGTATCGGCAATCTTTGTTACTACCAATAAATATATTAACCATAAACGTCCTTGGGAAGGGTCGGCAGCAAAAAGAATTTTAACTATCAAAGCCAGCGGAATTCCAACATAAACTATCCCTAAAGCTGTTAAAGCAATATTAACCAAAGGTTCTTCTTTTAGTGGCAATTTCAAGTGAACCATCAATGCAACCATCAACCCTGCAATAATAAATAAAACTGAAGTCCCTGAAGGCAGCCATCCTATAGTCTCTCCAAAAGAAGCTATAATATATATTATAGTCGATGCAGTGCCTATACGTATTAAAGGATTAAAACCTTTACTCATTCCTAAGCGATAATACTCCCAAGCAGCTTCTCCACCGATAAAGGCAACGATAATGGCTATTAAAGGTTGGATAGGAGAGAGGTTAGAAAAGCCGATCATTAAGGCCAAAATAGCAACGGTAATGCTACCTACTATAACTCTTTGCTTCAATTCACTCATGATATTTACCTCCCCCTAAACGGCGGTCACGCCTTTGGTATTCTTGAATAGCCTTTAGCAAATGCTTAGCATCAAAATCTGGCCATAAAACATCCGAAATATAAACTTCAGCATAAGATACTTGCCAAAGAAGGAAATTGCTCAACCGCATCTCTCCACTAGTCCTTATCAATAGATCAGGGTCGGGCCATGCCGAGGTATCCAAGTAACTAGAAAGCATCTTTTCAGTGACATCCTCTTTCGCAATCCTACCCTGCTGACAATCGTCGATGATATCGCTTACTGCCCGGCAAATATCATCTCGCCCACCATAATTTAAGGCTAGAACCAGTTCTATTCTATCACCATGAGCAGTAGCATCTTTAACTTCGCTTATCATATCCTTAGCCGTTTGAGGAAAACGCGATATATCACCAATAGTTCCTAACTTAATACCATTACGAACCATATTTTCTTTTTCTTCTTTCAAATAAACTTCTAACAATGACATCAGAGTTTCTATTTCTTCTGCTGAGCGGCGCCAATTTTCTGTAGAAAAAGAATATACCGTTATAGTTTTTATTCCCAAAGCACTAGCCGCACGGACAGTCTTCATTAAGGCTTCAGCACCTTCCCAATGACCCGCCATTAAAGGCTGGTTTTTCAAACGCGCCCAACGCCGATTACCGTCCATGATAATAGCTACATGCTGAGGGATCTGGTCTAAATCTAAGGACGTTATCTCTTGATCAGAGTAAATATTTTCTGATTGATTAGCTACATCACTAGAAAGAAAACTCGTCACCTTTTCTCCTTATAAAGCTTTTGTAAAGGTTAAATAGTAGCATTATTACGGTTGCCTTACTAAAAGTTTCACCGGCCACAACTTAACAAAAAATGCAAAGCAAAATTATACATTAATATTGATTTCTATGTGTAGTGTTTTATCTTGCCCAACAACCATGGCTGGTAGTAAAGGATAACAGGCAAAGAGCTTTAACTGATATAAAGCGAAAGCCTCAGAAGATAAAACCTATGGAGTTTCCCTAATTTCATTCTCTGGAAAATTTCGCTAATTTTTTTACGTAATCGGTCACAGGGTGTAAATTAGCATTGCAATATTGATCCATATTTTTTAAAGTATTTTAGCATGAAACCCACCTATGAAGAATTAGAACAGAGAGTTAGAGAGCAGGATAAGGAAATCTTGGCTCTTAAGAACCTTATTAAGCAGCTTCAGGAGCAAATTGCTCATCTTGAAGATAAGCTCAACAATCTGGTTGAAGAACCCTTGAGAGATCTGTAATCACACAGAAACTATGTTTCGGCAGTCGTTCAAACTATGGTCGACAATGGCGTGCTATTGAAACGCTAAGAAGAGAAGGTCGATCAGTCTGGGATTTTTTAACTAGTGCTATACAAGCTGCCAGGTCGGAAACTACTTGTTCAGCTATCTAATCTATATAACCGTGACCGATTACTAGTTTTTACTGTCCCCAAAAATATCTTAGCAAAATTCCTGCCTTTTTAGTATGCTCGTTTATCTATTTTTAAACTATTGGGTTACATAATGATAGATCTTATTATTTTTGATTGTGACGGCACCTTAATCGACACCGAATATTTAGCCTGCCAAGTTGAGGTTGCAGAAATTGCCAAACTAGGCCTTCATCTATCATTTGAAGAATATTTACCTATGGCGTTGGGTTTAACTAACTCTGAAGTAAAAAAACAATTAGAAGATGGCTATGGAATCACCATTCCAGAAACATTCTGGAGCGATGTTCACGCCACATTAGAAAAAGTATTTGCAGAAAAATTGCGCCCCGTTTCAGGTATTGAAAAGGTTCTTCACAACCTGAAAGTGCCTTGTTGTGTTGCCTCCAACACCAATAACGATCGCTTAAAGCAAACACTCTCTCTAACTGGACTTTGGCCTTACTTTTCCTCCAACGTTTTTGGCATCGAATGTGTCAAGCATGGCAAACCTAAGCCTGACATATTTCTTTATGCTGCTAAACAAATGAACGTGTCGCCAGAGCGTTGCCTAGTTATTGAAGATAGTGTTCATGGAGTCAATGGTGCAAAGGCTGCCGGCATGCAAGTGTGGGGCCTTTGTGCAGGGAAACATTTCACCCTACCCGATACCAAGCAAAAGCTTCTCAGCTCCGGTGATATAACAACCTTTAACGACACAGAAAGTCTTATGTTAGCTATTCAAGATGTGGTCTCAAACCTGTGATTATGACTATCAGATTTGATTGGACTTTATTAAAAATATAAAATTAACGATAGACAAAAAAATAATCTTTAGCATCTCATAAAAAGGTAGTCTTTATAAATTTATCCCTTTGGGGGAGGAGCCTTTTTATGAACATCTTATTTTCTAACTTTAGAAAAATCTTGTATGTAACCCTATCGTCTTTCATGTTACAGGCAGTGTCAGGCTGCTCTACCAACAATAAGACTACCGACACATCCGAAGCTTCTATCCAAGCAGAAGAGCTTATTACTTTTATCCAAGAGGCAGCGAACCTTATTGAAACCGAAGGAGAGGAAGCTTTTAGCCAATTTAACGAACAAGGCAGCAAATGGTTCCACGGAGACACCTATATATACGTCTGGAACCTAGATGAAGATGAGCGAGTGGTGTTTCCTCCTAACCACAACCTCTTAGGCGACAAAGTTTCTACTCTCGTCGACAGTCAAGGTAGACCTATTGGCCAGCTATTCATAGAAAAAGTAAAATCCGCCGACCATCGTGGATGGGTTCACTATCACTATGCTAAGCCTCATCAAGAAGGAGAAAGAACAGTATGGAAAACTTCTTATGTCATGCGAGCCATAGCTCCTTCAGGAACCACATATCTTGTGGGCAGCGGAGTGTATAATATGCCTCCGAATAAAATAAACGTTAAAGCCCTTGTTGATAATGCAGTCTCTCTTATAAAAGCAGAGAGCATAGACGCTTTTCCATCTTTAAGAAATCCTGAAAGCGAATACAACTTTGAAGGTATCTATGTTTTTGTCACTGCTTTCGACGGCACGGAATTGGTCAACCCAGCCTTTCCTGAGCTGGAAGGAAGAAACCTACTAGAACTTACAGGACCTCATGGCGGTCATCCTGTTAAAGTGATGATCGATAAGCTGCAAAACAAAAATGCTATCTGGCTCGAAGGTTATTGGCAAAAGCCGGGAGAGACTACTTTCTCCAAGAAGATTTCCTATATAAGAAAAGTTAGGCTACCCAATGGACAGAAAATTGCTGTAGGAGCTGGATACTTCCCACCTAATAACGAAGATCCTTCTATGTGATGCCTAGTGAGTTGCACAAGCAGCAAATTATACCAATTCATTAATGAAGATTCATATTTCAGCCCATTTTCTTGGGTATAGATTTTTTATTTGCTTTGGAATACCGGTAAACTAAATTAGTTGTAAACTTTCATATTGGAAATGATATTATTCCGTAGCTTTGAGGACCTCCATAAAAGCGCTTTGTGGGATGCTGACCTTGCCAAACTCTTTCATCTTCTTCTTACCCTTTTTCTGCTTTTCCCACAACTTGCGCTTACGAGAAATATCTCCGCCATAGCACTTGGCAGTGACATTCTTGGACATGGCACTAATAGTCTCTCTAGCAATAATTTTCCCTCCGATAGCGGCCTGTATAGGGACTTTAAATAATTGCCGAGGGATAACATCTTTAAGTTTAGCACAGATAGCCCGCCCTTTAGACTCCGCCTTCGAACGGTGTACCAAGCATGAAAAAGCTTCTACTTGCTCTTCGTTGACTTTAATTTCAAGTTTTATGATATCACTAGGCTCATAAGCATCGAACTCATAATCGAAAGAGCCGTACCCTCTAGTGACAGACTTAAGCTTATCATTGAAATCGGTAATAATTTCATTCAACGGCATCCGATAAGTTAAAAGCAGACGGCTATCCATAGTTTCTGTTTTCGTGCATATCCCGCGCTTTTCCATACCTAAACTCATAATCGGCCCCAAGTATTCAGTAGGAGCCATAATGTGGCAGTTAACCCACGGCTCTTCGATAGTCTTTATTTGAGCTGGATCGGGATAGTGGACAGGGTTATCGATATCGTTTGAAGTTCCGTCGGCCATGGTAATCTTATAGACAACACTGGGAGAAGTAATGATAATGTCGATCTCATACTCTCGGGAAACTCTCTCAGAGATAATTTCCATATGGAGCAATCCCAAAAAACCACATCGAAAACCAAAGCCTAGGGCAGTACTGCTTTCCTGCTCGACATGCAAGGCTGAATCGTTGAGGTGCAGCTTTGTCAAAGCATCGCGCAAAGCTTCGAAATCAGTAGTATCTACGGGGTAAATGCCGGCAAAAACCACCGGTGTTATCAACTTAAAGCCCGGCAAAGGCTTGGAAACAGGATGCTTCTGGGAGATGATCGTATCACCAATCTTTACATCAGCAGTCTTTTTGATATTGGCAATAATATAGCCTACCTCACCGGGAAGCAAAATTTCTACGGGTTTTTCTGCAGGAGAGAAAACCCCTACCTCCAAGACCTCATATTTTTTATTGGTAGCCATCATCTGTATTTGATGGCCTTTTTTTATCTCGCCACTGACAACTCTAACATAAGCCATCACCCCTCGATATGGATCATAATGGGAGTCAAAAACCAGCGCTCGCAGGTAGTCATCTTCAGGCTCTTGAGGGGGAGGGAAATCGGTAATTGCCCGCTCCAAGATTTCCTGAATCCCCTCGCCTGTTTTACCCGAGCAGCATACAGCTTGAGAAGCATCGAGGCCGATAACCTCTTCGATTTGCTGCTTTGCACCCTCAACATCAGAAGCAGGAAGGTCTATCTTATTGAGGACAGGGATAATCTCAAGATCTCGCTCAATAGCAAGGTGGACATTGGCGAGACTCTGCGCTTGCACCCCCTGAGCAGCATCGACAACCAGCAAAGCTCCTTCTCCCGCTGCTAGAGAACGAGAAACCTCGTAAGTGAAATCTACGTGTCCTGGAGTATCTATCAGGTTAAACTGATAAGTATGCCCATCTCTAGCTTTGTAGTTCATAGTCACAGGATGGGCTTTAATAGTAATACCGCGCTCACGTTCCAGATCCATATCATCTAAAAGCTGTTCTTTCATTTCCCTACCGCTAACGGTATGGGTAAGCTCCAACATCCTATCGGCGATAGTAGATTTACCATGGTCGATATGGGCGATGATAGCTAAATTTCGAATGTATGCGCGGTTATATTTAAACATATCTTCTTACAAAGCCTGGGCTGCAAATTGTTCTAAAATTTTATTACTACGCTCAACATATCCCGCTAAAGCTTCGGGGTCAAGCTCCTTTTGGGAAAGAAGTGCCGACTCATAGATGTGGTTAACCATCTCTTTTGTCAAATCAGCATCTTTACCTTCAAGGTTTGGAATAGCTTTTACCAAGCTGTTATTGGTATTAACCACCAAAATACGCTTGATAGGGATATTATGCTCACCTCCAGCGGGGTTAGCCACCCTCATATAATCCCTAAAGCGACGCTGATCTTCGTCGATGGTAATGATGGCCGGAATAGTGGCTGATGCTAAGCTTCTAGCTTCGACGTCCAAGTTCTCCAAACCTAGCTTAGACTGGATAAAATCCTTTAACTTTCCACTTTCAGTCTTGCCATCAGCGTCGAGAAGAGTGTTTTCTTTCTCTTTATCGATAATAGCATCGTCGATAGCGGAGTCGATACGCTGAAATTTTGCTGGAGAAATATGGCGCTCTAAAAAGCTCATCAAGTGGGTGTCGATCATCGCTGAAGATGCTAGAACTTCAAGACCTTTGTCTTTGTAGACGTTTAAGAAATGTCGGCTACCCCTCTCATCGGTAGTATAGAAGACCTTGTCTTTGATCTTATCCTTATTTCTTTCAAGATACTCTTCAACGGTAGTCCATTCTCCATCTGTAGTTTGCCATACCAAGAAGTCTTTGACTCGCGTATAGAATTTTTCATCTTCCATAGCTCCTAGCTTGATAATGACTTCGATATCTTTCCAACATTCCAAAAACTTTTCACGATCCGTCTTGTAGAACGATGATAACCTATCGGAAACCTTTTTAGAAATATGGCGTGACAGCTGCCTAACGGTACGATCCATCTGCAGGTAACTTCTAGAAACATTCAAAGGGATGTCGGGGCTATCGATAGCGCCTTGCAGGATCATCAAATACTCAGGAATGAGGTCTTGGCAATTATCATTAACAAAGACCCTGTTACAGAAAAGTTTAATGGTATTTTTACGGAAGTCCATATCCTGCTTAACTCTAGGGAAATATAGTATTCCGCGAAGGTTAAAAGGATAGTCGACGTTAAGATGCACCCAAAATAAAGGGTCGGGCTGCATAGGATAAAGCTGACGATAAAATTCTAGGTATTCCTCTTCAGTACATTCAGAGGCAGGCTTCATCCAAAGAGGCTCTTTGTTATTAATCTGATTATCATTGAGGTAAATAGGGTATGGTAAGAATGAACAATACTTGTTAAGGATCTCACGTAAACGAGCTTCTTCAAGGTATTCGTCACTATCTTTATCAACATAGAGGGTGATCTCCGTACCTACAGTATCGCGAGAACCTTCTTTAATCTCATATTGTGATCCTCCATCGCATTCCCAATGAACAGGCTTAGAACCTTCCTGATAAGAAAGAGTTTCGATTGCCACCTTTTCTGAGACCATAAATGCTGAATAAAACCCTAAACCAAAATGACCTATAATCTGATCTTGCTCTTCTTGACTTTGATATTTTTTAACAAACTCTTCAGCACCAGAAAAAGCAAGCTGAGCGATATATTTTTCGACCTCCTCGGCAGTCATTCCTATCCCTGTGTCAACAAACTTTAGGGTTCGCTTATCCTTATTGATTTTAATATCTACCCTACCTTCTGAACTCCCAGAAGCTGCTGCACCTTGTTCACGTAAAACTTTAAGCTTATGCAAGGCATCGCAAGCATTAGAAACTAGTTCTCTCACAAAAATATCTTTATCGGAATAAAGCCAACGTTTAATGATAGGCAGAATGTTTTCACTATGAATTTGCAACTTTCCAACAGTCATAATCTTCCCTCGTTAATAATTATTATATGATTATAGTGGGCCGAAAGGTTCTTGATAACCTCTGTCTTACTTAAAGGCGACCGATAAGATCGCTAGCAGCACTCGGTGCCAGACCAAAACAAACCCTATTTTAATACCTTGTAGCTCCTTAAATGTCAAGAATTTGGTATTATTCAAACATGATTGTGGTTGCAACAAAAAAATATTTACCGCTATACGTTTTAATAAACAATTATTGGAATTACCGTGATACCTTCTCTTTCAACGATCTACTTTGCAGATTTTTTTATCCTGGCAGCCTTAATAGCAGGCTTTATTGCCCTTCATTGCCTAGACCGCCATAAAACACCGCCCCAAAGCACCATCACCATCAAAAATCACCCTGAAGCTTCTTTTGAGGTTCCTGCCGGCACAAGGCTCTTAACCGCCCTCACCCGTCAAGACATACTACTTCCTTCTGCATGCGGTGGCCAAGGGCTATGTAAAAAATGTAAAGTTCAAGTGCTAAAAGGCGGTGGAGGTCTACAAGCTGTAGAGACCAACTACTTTTCTGCTGAACAGCTCGAAGAAGGTTGGCGTCTAGCCTGCCAGTGTCAAGTAACAGAAAACACAGAAATTAAACTCCCTCCGGAGCTCCTGGGACACAAAGAAGTAACAGGCAAGGTCTTGTCCAACAAAAATGTAGCTACTTTTATCAAAGAACTGATAGTAGAAGTTCCGGAAACTATCGATTACGATCCAGGAAGTTACCTGGAAATTCTGATCCCACCTTATAAAACCAATACTTCCGAATGGAAAACAACTATCGCCCCTCAATATCGGAGCGAATGGGAAGATTACGGTATGTTCGAAAGGACAATAGACAATACTGATATAAACAAACCCTTAAGGAAAGCATACTCCCTAGCTTCTTACCCTGCTGAGGGCCACATACTGATCTTTAACATCAGGATTGCATCACCCCCTATTGTCGAAGGGCATTGCTCTAACGAGTTACCCTGGGGAGTGTCCTCCTCATATCTTTTTTCTTTAAAAGAAGGAGATGCTATCAACATCGTAGGGCCTTTCGGAGAGGCATTAATGGTTCAAGACGAGCGTCCTATAATATTCCTCATCGGAGGAGTAGGCTCGTCCTTTGGGCGCAGCCATCTCTTACATCTTTTTAAAACCGAAAAAACCCAGCGGAAAGTTAGCTATTGGTACGGAGTACGCTCTTTAAAAGACCGCATCTACCACCAAGAATTATCTCGCCTAGATGCAGAGCATGATAATCTTAGTTATCACCTTGTGCTTTCCGAACCTGACGACGACGATTTAGCCAGCGGTTGGCCTACCGATGACACTACTAAAACTAACCTACTTTATAAGGCTTTCGAAGAAGGAGAACTAAAAGGCTTAGATCAGCCTCAAAGCTATCTATATTATGTTTGTGGCCCTCCTAAGCATAATAAAAAAACTGCTGACCTGCTCCATAGCTACGGCGTTTCCGATGATAGTATCATCATCGACGACTTTGGTGCTTAGTAGTAACCTAAATAACTTCGAGCTCGCAACGCAAGTTGTTTTTTTGGTGACATTTATGAATGCTTAATGGGAACCCAAAATAATGCTGTGGCAGCGCATTAAACATCTCTTGCAGGTCTTTGCTATATAAATCATTAGGAAAATGGCCTACATCGATAAAAGCGTCGATGACTTCGCCGCCATTTTCAATCGCTAAGTCGATCATTTCAGCAAGATATTCATACACTCCTTGGATCGTATCTTCCTTACTTTTTCCCGGCTGAGGATTAATATCACCGGAATATAGTATCGCTCTACCGTCTACTACCTGCACATATCCTCGGCTATTAATAAAATGCTCGATAACCACTGGAGGATCTAAAGGATAAAAAGTAGTATTTTCAAAGCTCTGAGGCTCCTTGCCACAATAATGAACTTTGATATCCGTATTTCTTTCAAGGATCTCAATAACTTCTGGATGGCTAATAAAATATCCCATCGATTGAAAGAGACATTTTTCAGGTATATATATATCCAAGTCCACTTCGAGATCTTCACAAGTTTCTAGAATTTTCTTCAATGAAGCCGTATGATCATAGTGGAAATGGGTCAAGAAAACCTTAACCTTGCTACAGGAATTCTTTAACCTAATCTTCTTAAGAGCCGCTGCCAAGGATGGCGATCCCGCATCGACAATAACTATCGTATCGCTATCAACACTCAGATGCGTTGTTTCATCACTTTTGGAATATAGCACCCCACCACGAATAATTTTACTAACTTGCTGGTCATCAAGATTAACAGTGCGTTTACTCACTGTTTGAGGACGGGGGGTCAAGGTATCCTCTGCATCGATATCATCACGAACATTATCAGAAATATACCTTTTTATTTCCTCGACATGAGCTAAAAAATCATCTTTCCTGCTAGGAAAAAGTTCCGCCAACCTTCCAATATTTTTATCCGCTTCCTTTTGAAGAAAATCTTTGAGATTTTCTTCCACATGAACATCTTTTATTGCGAATGCAACCTTGGCCTTAAAATAAGGGATAACTTCTTGTAACAATGAGCAGCGCCCATTAACGGTACATGTAATAAGGTTGAATAGCTGACTTACTCCTTCATTATGCAAGGCAATATGCAGCTCTCGCTCTTTAGGGTTAACTCCCCCTCCAAAACGGTGCTCAAAATTTTCAGGTGGGGCAGCCAAATACATCGTCAAAAGCTGTAAATCCACAGCATGATATACTCTAAGCTCAACCTTCTTACATTTAGAAAGATCCTTTTCTTTCAGCAGCTGCAAAAAAGACTTGGCAACAGCCATACCATCTGTGGAAATAACTTTCAAAGTCAGGTGATCACCTTCAATATAATCAATAAGATATTTGTCTTTCTGAATAGTGTCAGTATAGATAGTATTATTATCACCCATGGGAACAGGAGAAGGTGTTTTTGCTAGCTCCCGGCAGTCCAACAAATTTATCGGTGGCGGGATAATAGCACGAGCAGCCTCCCGCACTCGATGAGCATCATGATGAGAACAAGCTGCAATTTTATAAGGAGGATGCCAATTTAAAGAACCGCAGCGCCGCAAAAAACCCTGCCCTACTCTACTAATCTTTTGATCTTGTTCTGGAACCTGTTTCTCACTTTTTGGAACCTTAGGGCACTTAGTTACATTACGAGCATACCTTGAAACTTCCATCCGCAGACTCAATTTTTATTTTATCATCCACCATAATGAAAGAGGCAAGTTTTTACAAATAAAATTTTTAATCCGCAATCACGGGTTAAAAATTCTACTGGCAATATTATCAAGCTCTTCCCTAGTAATTGCGAAATCATACCCTAAAACATGACCAAAGCGTCTTTCAATTTGCCGTAATTGGTTGGCGGAAAAATTTGCAAACTTCTCATAATCAACAGCATTAAGAGGTTTCTCACCATAATATTTAGCTGCATTATCCAAGGCCACCAATAAAATTTGCAAAGGGGTTGCTTTTCCGGGGGTCAATTTTCTTATTCTTTCCAAGTATACCCCTGCCACCAAAAAGTCTGTTAGCTGGTAATCTGTTTTTACCTGCAGCTCTAACACCCAGTCTTTTAAGGAAGGCTTGCCATCAAAAACGATAAACAACGCTCCTATTTTTTCTTCAAAAGCACTTAAGTACATCTTAACGATTTCGTCAGGAAAGATCTCTTTAAAGATTTCGATATAATCACCAACAGTACCTCTACCAACTTTTTGAATGTCTTTGACCCAATCCAAAATAGCAGATGATGGCATAGTCCAGTTTTTATAACCCAAAAGTTGCTCAGTAAATTTTATCAGAATCTTCTCATAAAGATGTTCATCTCCCTTAAACAAGGGTGTTAAAAGCATCCAATAATCTAGAGGCTTCAAATCCTGCAGCTTTAAGACAGCATCATCGGTGTTTAAGGTTGTATAATCGGTATTTTTTCCTATTAAGTAGAGCAGTATATCCTGCATTTCCTCTGCGGTATGCCTAGGGAATACGTTACATAGAATTTCAAGGCACTCCGGAAATGTTGTATTAACATTTTCCTGAAAGACTGTAATCAAGCTCATCATCAACATCGTTGAAGGATTGTATCTTGCCCTCCACTCTTTCTTTACCAACAATTTCTTGAAAAAATCTTCGACATACTTATTCTTGCCTTCTATATCCGATAAAACTTCCTCTAAAACTCTCAAAATTGTTACCGGTTGCAATTTCGAAGACTTAAAATTACGACTTTCAAAGCCTCGAAATTCCGGGGCATCTATTTGTAATTCATCATTGAAATAGCCGCCAAACAATTCAGCAACTCTCTGGGATATATCGGGGATTTCAGAACTAGCAGTACTATAATCCGCTAAACATTTATTAAGACCATCGTCTAAGGCAAAAACTCTCCCTGCTTGTTCTTGCAACTCCTCCTGAGAGACCATCAGTCGATGATCTAACTGTTCCCATATAAACATCTGGCTTGCTATAAGCTTATTTTCAAGAGGAAAAGAGCACCCCCGCACAAAGCTGGTAGCTTCTTGGACACCTTCAAGCTGCTCGAGGATATCTATGACATATCCCCTTGACACATCTTCCGCCAGCAAATTACTAAGTACTATTTCCAGAGTATTATAGGCAGCCCTTAACTTCTGCCCTGCCAGCCAATGGTGCATCTCAACCTTTTGAATACAAGGCTCTAAGTTAGATTTCACTGTCGATATACTACTGTGAGCTTCTCCAAAAATATACGATACAACTATGCCCACCTCAAAATTATAGCGCTCTTCGTTATCACCACTATTGGAAACCAGAGGATCAAAAAGAGTTCGCATTTGCTGAGCGACAACATCTATATTAGCACCAACACTCTGTAAAATAGATTGTATAGATTTAATATCTTCCGCTTCCACATCACTTCTTTCCTTAGACTCCGATGGATGAAAAACATTAACATAAGTATCAAAAGAAACCTCTCTGCTATTATACATCTTTTCCGACAGTCTAATAGCTGCTAATAGGTGGCTGTCATCCAACGTACCACTCTCTTTAGCTAGAACCTTTTCTAAGAAGACAAAAGCCACCAAATATTCGTTGGGACTCAGATCAATGCAATGTTGAACTCTTCCCATCAAAGCCTTAAGACTATATTGAGTACTGGTGATGCGTTCGCTGAACATCTCTTCAACAATGCGGGGAAGTTGCCGGTAAATAGCCTTGCACGTCAAACAAGAATTATCCTGATGGAAATACCCTTCAAAATGGTTTATATAACCCGCACTCATTGGGTCGATAGCAGAATTTAAAGGAAACATAAAAACCTGTGCCCACCATTTACAGCTTAATTTTATCAAAAATAACAGATCAGCAAGATAAACTCGAGCCTTTCATCGCTGAGAAGTTTTTACTCGAAATTACGGTAACAAAAACAGATCGGCTATCAACAAGTTAAAATATCTTCAACGACCGCCTGCAATTCCTCAAAGGTAATCTCCCTATTATAAGACAGCTGATCGGCTATAAACGTTTTAGCATAGTTTATAAAAGGCGCATAATCTCTTTCAGGAAGCCCCTCTAAAAAGACATGGAGGTTGTCATCTCCATAAAATTCAGCATTCGAACTATCAAAGCTAGCCGTTATAGGGCGATCACCATATAGCTTAGCCGCTTGATCTAAAAGATTTAGAACAACAAAAAAGATAATTTTTTTGTCTATTCTCTCAGGTATTCTCTGCAAAAAAATAAAAGCTATCGCAAAGTCTATCGGCTGGTGATTAATAGGATTAGAACCTCTTCTAAGTTGAGAATCTTTGATCCGCTTAGTAATCGAAAATTGATGAGAACACTTAAAATTGAAAATGGAAACGTTATCTCTTAAATACTCCCTAAAGAGCTTATCGATTTTTCCTTCAACACCTGCAGTACTCGCAAGTGTTTCTTGAACCTTTCCCACCTCTACTTGAATACCATCATCACGCTCTAGAAGCTGTTCGTATTTCTTTTTCCAGTCAGCAGGTTCTACTGTGCATCTATAATCCAGCTGCTGCAAAATAAATCTTCGACTTTCTCGTAACCGTGAACAACTCTCTTCCGCTTCGGGGCGCCATAACCTCGCCCAATCTTGGAAGCAATAAGAGACGTCATTATAACAAGCCCCTGCTAGAAATAGAGCGGCTATCAGATGGCTATCATCAATTTTTTCATCGCTTTTGCTGACAACCCTATCGAGGTACACCATAGCTATAATAAATTCGTTGAGGCTCAAGTCTGCCTTAAATTGCACCTTCCCTATTAACTTTCTAATACTATCAGTAGTGCCAGGAGAAATACGCTCTTTAAAGCATTCTTCAAAAATACGCGGCATCTGACGATATAATTTTTTGCATCCCGGACAAGATGCATCATCATGGTTATAAGGGTCAGGAAAATGCTGTGCAAAAGCTTGAGAAAAACTGATCGGGGGCATCATAAAAATTGTAAGCCTTAATTAGTAGCTTTAAGCTTCGAGAAGCGCGGATTCATAACTTTGCGGATAAAAGCCACCCCCAAATAACAGAAAGGGGTATCAAAGGCTGCTAGAATTAACTTACAAACATAACTGGAGAGCATCACTATCAGCGTCACTGAAAAAGGATGCCCCATGCCGATGTAGAGGAAAACTGTCCAAAATATGAAGGAATCCACTAATTGTGAAGTCATCGTAGAGCCATTATTCCTAAGCCATAGGTGTCTGCCAGAAGTAGCCTTCTTCAAATAGTGGAAGATCTTAACATCGAGCAGCTGAGAGGTCAAATAAGCCATCATCGACCCCAGTACCATAAAGAAGCTAGCACCAAAGACGGAGGTATATGCTGCCTGATATTGCTCTGTATTTTGGTATCCAAAAGCATTATCTGGTACAAACCAATATTGATGAGGAGGTACATGAACAGCAGTCTGAACGACCAACAACATAAAAATGTTCATCGCTAGTCCTAACAAAACTACAAAACGGGCGCGCTGCTTACCCCAGATTTCTGAAATAATATCCGTCACCAAAAAGGTCACAGGATAGGTCAAATCCCCTACCGACAAAGCAATCTTCGGCATAAAAGGGATAACAAAAAGCTTGGCAGCGATAACATTGGTCAAAACTAAATTAACACAAAAAAGGGCTGTCAAAACAATAAAAACTTTTTCGGAGCGATCGATATTACTAACTTCCATATTATTATTCCGTAAATTATCAATAAACAGCAGAAAAAGTTTAAACTAAACATCTGTTTAAAAGCAAGAAATCAGCAATAACGACCTTTAGCATCGCTTCTACTACCGGAACAGCTCTAATAGCAATACAAGTATCATGACGCGCTTCCTTAGATAAGACAAAAGAAACAGGAGCCCCCTTGATGTCGGTCGTCCTCTGTTCAGCTTTGATGCTAGAGGTTGGCTTAAAAGCTACCCGCACTACCAAAGGCATTCCATTTGTTATACCGCCTAGAATTCCGCCGGCATTATTAGATGATGTTACCCCTTCCGCCAAAAAAGCGTCATTATGGTGAGAACCTGTCATCTCTGCAGCGCTAAAACCGCTACCTATTTCAAAACCTTTAGTCCCCGGAATGCTAAGCATCGCTGCCGCCAAGCGAGCTTCCATCTTATCGTAAACGGGCTCTCCCAGCCCTGCAGGGAGATTAGTAGCAGCACCTTCTACTATACCCCCTAAAGAATCCCCTTGCTCATACGCTTCTTTTAGCAGCCTTTCCCACTCTTCAGGGTCTTCACTGCCCCCTATAGTTTTGAGAGAAGCTTCGACCTTTATCTGGTATTGCTCTAATATTTTCTGGGCAACAGCTCCAGCAGCAACACGACAAGCAGTCTCTCGCCCTGAAGCACGTCCCCCACCACGGTAATCGTAGATTCCGTATTTCGCTCTATATGTATAATCAGCATGGCCGGGGCGATTAATTTTCGCTAAGCTACTATAAGCTTTAGGGTTGGGATCTTCATTGGGGATAATAATAGAAATAGGGGTACCGGTAGTCTTACCTTCGAAGACCCCTGACAGGATTTCAGCCCTGTCTGACTCCTTGCGAGGAGAAGAATATGCTCCCTTTCCCGGTGCCCGGCGATCCAAGTCCTTGTTGATAACATCCTCATCAAGGGTTATCCCAGGAGGGCAGCCATCGATGACTACTCCGATGGCTTTACCATGAGACTCTCCCCAAGTGGTGAAGATAAAATTTTTTCCAAAAGTATTTCCAGGCATAATTCGCCACACTCCAAAGTATAATCTGCCAGCTGCCGATAGATTTCTCGTCGCTGGCAATAAATTTTCTCGAAACTCCAATGACTACCTATATCAGCAAGGTAAGCCGGCGTTTCTTGAGTTAACACTCTTTGTTTTATCAATTTTCGATCTATTTCAAGAAAGCAAAACACCCCACGACTCTTAAGCTTCTGAGCATTCTCGGGATCAACAACTGTTCCGCCTCCAGTAGCTATTATAGCATTATCTTCTTCAGCCACTATCGTTACAGCCTCGTTCTCCAAGAGCCTGAAGAAGCTTTCTCCTTCTTTACGAAAAATCTCACGGCAACTCTGCCGCAAGCCTGTCCGACGCTGATAAATATCCTCGACAACTTTATCGGTGTCAAGGAATCGATAACCTGTAGCATCGCTTACCAGAGCTCCTAGTGAGGATTTACCAGAACCCTGAAAGCCTATAAGAACCAAATTCATCCCTTAATCCTCTTTAAGTCACCAAAGAATGAAGGGTAGCTTTTTCTATACACTTCTCTACCTTCAACAATTACTTTACCTTCAGCTCCTATAGCAGCAACCTCCAAAGCCATAGCCACTCTATGGTCAGCATGAGCTTTGACAACGCCTCCCCTTAGCTGTGAATTCTCGATAATCAACCCATCAGCAGTAGGAGTAACTTTCCCTCCCAATTTACCAAGCTCCGCAGCCATAACATCTATGCGATTACTTTCCTTTCGCCGAGCATTAGCGCCATTGTATAGACGAGTTACCCCTTGAGAATAACAGCCTGCTACAGCTAAAATAGGCAAGGCATCGATAAAATCGTTGATATCGATATCGCGCCCAACCAGCTTTCCACCCTCAACGTGCAAGCTGTTGCCCTCTTGTCGTAATTGTGCTCCCATCGTTTTTAAGACAGCGATGACAGCCTTATCACCTTGGGGATCATGAAAATCAAGATTGTCTACGCTTATAGGCTTGCCACTCACCAAGCTAGCCATGATAGGATATGCTGCCGAACTAAAATCCCCTGGAACATGATATTCGAAACCTTGCCATAAGCTACGCCCTGCCAGTTTAAACTTCTCAAAACCCTCGCGACAATAATCCACCCCCATTTTATCCAGCCACTGTAAAGTCATCTCCACCCAAGGCCTCTCCCCTGGGTTGTTGACATTTACTACTACCTCTTCAGGAGCTAATGCTGCCGCTAGCAGGATAGCACTAACTGGCTGAGAATCTCGACCATCTAAAATAACCTCACCACCGTATATAGGCCCTCTTACCCTTACCGGAGCATATTCATTGCCATTGAGAGATTCAATATCTACTCCAAGGTGCTGTAGCCCTTCAATCATAGGCATCATAGGGCGCAAAGTTTTAATAGACTGATCGCCAGTAATGATAACTTCGCCATCACAAAGAGCTGCCAGTGCAGTGGTAAGCCGTAATACCAACCCTGAGTTACCAGATTCTATAACCTCTCTAGGAAGGCGAGGAGCTCCACCTAACCCTTCCACAATAGCAGTAGTTCCTGACAAATCAATAATAGCACCAAACTGGCGGCAGGCAGCAACCATAGCTTCAGTATCGGGAGAGGGCAAAATATTAGTGATCGTACTTTGCCCCTGAGCCAGAGAAGCAAAAAGCAAAGCACGCATCGTCTGCGATTTCGATGGAGGAACATCAATCCTTGGCTCAGCCTCAGGAAACCAAATACGGTGCTGCAATTTAGCTTGGTTAAGAAACATCTCCCAACCTTCAACAACCCTACACCCTCGCTGCCGTGCTTCCCTTAAAAGTCGTGTTTCCCGTGGATTACTTACAATATCCATCACAACTTTGCCTACCTTAAGCAATTCTTTGGGCACTAAACTTTGGTCAACATCGGGAGTCATACCAACAGGAGTAGCATTGATCAAAATATCGTACTCCTCCTCCAAAGCATGACGCAGATGTTCTGAAGATCGGTAAACCATAGTAACCTGCGCACCCCGCCGCCGGCCTTCATCGGCAATAGCTTGAGCTGCTCCCCCTCTACCTAAAATCACCACTCTCAACCCTCTAGGATTTAGGGGTATCGCCTGCCAGGCTCCTTCACCGTCGGTATTATAGGCTTTGATAACATCGGCCTTAAAAAGCAAGGTGTTAAAACATCCTGGTAAAATTGCTTGCTTTAGAGGCATCGTAACACTCAACCCTTTAACTTCTAGCTGTTGAGCTAAAACCAAAAAGTCCGGTAAGTCCTCTTTACTAACCCTCCAAGGGAGATATACTGCATTAAGGCCTTCTCGACGATAACACCGATTATGAATCATGGGGCCAGAGCTTTGAGAAATAGGGTCGCCGATAACGCCCAAAACATCCGTCTCCGAATTTAAATGGCGATAATGATACTTCTCTAGCAATTCTTCCGCAGACAGCTGTCCCGGCGCTGTTCGAAATTTTGCGCTTAGAGCAGCAAAATCGAGATGGTTGCCCACTATAGGCCCTAACACCCTACTAGGCAACCCATCGTTTCCCATAGCTATCCCGACAACCTCTCCCTGATGCTTTTTAACGAATAGCAGCACCCTGAGGGCATCCAAAGCGGAATGAGCCATCGTTGCCACCTTAACGATTTCAGCACCCGCCGCCTTCAAAATCTTATAAATTCCTTCCAAATCTTTAGGAGTACCATGATGATCATGGTAGGAGATAATCAGGCGAGCAGGATACACATCCTTGGGGCTCAACACCAGTCCTTCGCAATATTCCACACTCAGGTAATCAGGGTTAACATCTAAGGCAACCCTGATATATTGATGGTCATCACCGACAGTGGCGATAACCTTAAAGCCGTACTTTTTTCGGGCAACATCTATCGCAACAGGATCGTAATCATAGTATAAATCGTAACGCAGCTCTATAGCATCGGCATATTGTGCTGCTTGCTCTAGTTGTTGAAGGTAATCAATGCCCCAAACAGGTATCGCTAACATTTTCCCACACTTTCTTTAACAGTGATTTTTCAATAGGGCAGCAATATTGACCTTCGAATTCATAGGGCTTTCCAAGGGCTTTCAAAAGCACAAAACGCACCTGGGCCTGTGCCGCCTTTTTATCAGCAACAAGAAAAGAATCAACATCCTCCCACCTCGGCAGATGAGCCGGCAGCACCCCATAAGAGGTTATCAATGCCTTGATACGTCGACTTTCTTCTTTAGATAACCCACCGATAGCTGCTGACAGTTCGGCAGCAAAAATCATCCCTATCCCCACTCCATAACCATGAAGAATCGTGTAATGCGACGCTGCTTCAACAGCATGGCCGATGGTATGGCCAAAATTAAGAAGTCGGCGCATACCTTTCTCATAAGGGTCGGCAGCTACAAGGTCACTCTTGATACTTCTGCAGAGCTTTATAAGGTCGCTTAGATTTTCCTGCTCACCAGACATAATAGCTTTACGATGTTGTTCTAAATAGTCTACCATCGAAGGGGCAGCTATCAAAGCGCTTTTGATAACTTCTGCCAGCCCATTCTTTAGCTCTACTTCCGGCAAAGACTTCAAAAATGATGGCTCCACCAACACCTGAGAAGGCCAATGATAGGCCCCAATTAAATTTTTACCTCCCGGAATATTGACGGCGACCTTGCCTCCTATGCTAGCATCGACCATCGACAGCAATGTAGTGGGAATTATTACATAAGGAATTCCTCGGCAATATGTTGCCGCTACCAACCCCGCCAGATCAGAAACAACTCCACCCCCTAAAGCTAAGAGACATCCATCACGGCCAACACCGGCAGCGACAAGCTGATCTTCAAGATCGGCTTTACTTTGCCGATTTTTATACTTTTCCCCTGCCGGGAACGTCAATAACTTCGCCTCTATTCCCCGCTGCAGCAAAGCATCATGCAACCGATGACCGTATAACTCTCCGACAATACTGTCGCTGACAATAACAAAAGTGTTACCTAAAAACTTGTCAAGTCTATCTATTAGAGATATAAATTCCATTTTTTCTAATAATCTTATATTATTTGGCATAAATGATACTTAAAACCCTGATGATTAACAAGTATGAAGATTCTTGCATGCCAGATTAACCCAACTGTCGGCGATTTAAAAGCCAACGCCAATAAGATAATCAATTTAATAAAAAAATATCGCTCTGCTTACGACCTGCTAGTTTTCCCTGAGCTAAGCTTATCAGGCTACCCTCCCGAAGATCTGCTCCTCATGCCTGAATTTTTAGCCGAACACCAGCAGCAGCTCCAGAATATTATCCCCCACGTCGAAAATACTAGCGTTATATTAGGAGTTTTCCGTTCTTGTGGCCATCACTATAACAAGCCCCTTCATAATAGTGCTGCTTTAATTAGCGACGGTCAGATCTTAGGCTACCACGATAAAATGCTCTTACCAACCTATGATGTATTTGATGAACTTCGCTATTTCCAACCAGGCAAAAATATCTCCACCTGGCAAATAGGCTCCAAGAAGATCGCTATAACCATCTGCGAGGATATTTGGCACCATGTTCATCATCGAGAAAACTACCCTACTAATCCTCTCGAAGAGTTACAGCACCAGCAACCTGACCTACTCATCAACATCTCCGCCTCCCCCTTCGATATCGGCAAACCTCTCAGGCGCCAAAATACCGCGGTCAGAGCTGCCACCACCCTAGGATGCCCTACTATATTATGTAATCAAGTCGGCGCTAACGACTCTTTAATCTTTGATGGCCACAGCCTTTACGTTTCTGATAAAGGGGAAATTCTCCAACAAGCCCAAGGCTTCCAAGAAGATATTCTGGCACTCGATCTCAGCCAATCATATTATCCTATATACACTCAACACTCCGATTTAAGTAATCTATACCAAGCCCTGGTATTAGGAGTTAAAGATTACTTTGCTAAGCAAAATTTCCAATCCGCATGCTTGGGACTTTCCGGAGGTATCGATTCCGCTGTAGTAGCTTGTATCGCCGTCGATGCTTTGGGAGCAGAAAATGTCTGGAGCGTGATGATGCCTTCGCGATATTCTTCCCAAGCAAGCATCGACGATGCTCGGCAGCTCATTAAAACCCTGCAGATTAAAAATCTAGAAATCCCTATCGAAGCCCCCTTCCAAAGTTATTTAGACCTGTTAACACCTCATCTCAAAGGACGCGAACCCGATACTACAGAAGAAAATCTTCAAGCGCGCATTCGCGGCAACATCCTTATGGCTCTATCCAATCGCTATGGACATTTAATTCTCAGCACCGGCAATAAGAGTGAGCTGGCCCTAGGTTATTGCACCCTCTATGGAGATATGACGGGAGGCCTAGCAGTCATCGCCGATATTCCTAAAACCACCCTTTATAGGTTAGCTCATTGGATTAATAGCAAAGAGGAAATTATCCCCGATAATATCATCGTCAAGCCACCATCAGCAGAGTTGCGACCTAACCAGAAAGACACCGACGCTCTCCCAGAGTATGAAGTTGTCGATAATATCCTCGAAGGATATATAATAAATCATAAAACTACCAAACAAATTGCCCAAGATTATAACCTCCCACTAGCATTGGTAGAAGATATCATCGCCAAAATTCACCGCAATGAATATAAGCGCCGCCAAGCTCCTATTGGCTTGAGAGTCACCAACAAAGCTTTTAGTAAAGGGCGACAATTTCCTATCGTCCAGCAGTGGCGTTAACTTTGGGGTTTAGATTTTTCCATAAGGCATGTAAAATGCTATTTTTTACTACCTTCAAGATCCGACCATGTATTTTTTAGCTTTTTCACCACCATTAATAGTTTTTTTGATTGGCCTCATTACGCACCGGATAAAAACCGCTATTATGATTGGAATTCTCCTTTCTGCCTTAATAGCTACCGGTGGCCACTTCTATGAATCGGGAGCTTTAATATTTCAGCGCCTGATGGAGACCATTGAAGTCGACCTCCTATTTTCTAAACATACCTTTTTTCAAGCTAACACCCCTTTTATTTTAGCCTTTCTATTAGGATCAGGGTTGATCATCGAGATGATGCGCTATTCTGGAGGAGCAAAGGCCCTCGTCACTCTTGTCAGACCTCATATTAACAGTAAAAAAACTGCAGAATCTTCATCTTTAATCTTATCACACTGCTTATTAATCGATGACTACCTCAGCTGCCTTACTGTCGGTTCGGTCTTGCGCCCACTGACTGACAGCTTTCGCATCCCCAGAGTAAAATTAGCTTTTCTAGTCAATATTATAGCAGCTCCTCTTACTATCATCTGCCCTCTCTCCAGCTGGGCCGCTGTAATCATGGGTTTTCTCAATGAAAATGGCATAGGGTTTCCCTTAGAGAAAAATATGATCATCATCGCTTCTACTAGTGAAGTTTATCTACGAACACTAGCTTATATCCTCTACTCTTTTACAGTTATCATCACCACTTGGATCATCGTCAGGAGAAGATACTCTTTCGGCATAATTAACAAGCATGAGCTTATCGCTGCCGAGACTGGCAATTTGGTGGGCAACAAAAAAGATATCAAGCATGAAGAGCTCGAAGAGGAAGAAAAACGCCCCAGCAGCAACCATATTGCCGACTTTTTGATACCCTTCTGCGGATTGCTATTCAGCGCTTTTCTATGGCTGCTCTACTTTGGTGACTCTACATGGTTTGGTGGCAGCCGTTCTTTTATCGATGCTTTGCAGAACACTAAAGTCGAGCTGGTACTATTTATGGCATCATTGGTATCTATAGGGATTTCATTACCCTACTACCTTATCGTACGGCGCTTTACCCTTAAAGACCTACCTCAAATCGCTCAACGCGGAATTGAGATGATGATGCCAGCAATCCTAATCTTAATTCTAGCGATAACCTTGGGAGCTTTAATTCGCCATGATGTTAAAACTGGCGAATACCTTGCCAAAGTTATCGGACAATCTATGCCGCCTTTCTTATTACCGGCGATATTTTTCGGCATAGCTACCTTGACAGCTTTGTCATTGGGTTCTTCCTTTGGCAGCACAGCTTTGCTTCTGCCGATAGCCATCCCTCTTGTACCCCATATTTTAAATATCGCCACGCCTACCACCCCTGAAGCGCTGCCATTGATTTTTCCTGTCTTCGGCGCAATTCTCTCCGGCTCAATTTGTGGAGGTAACTTTTCTCTTCTCAATGATATTGCTATTATGTCATCGACGAGCTGTGACTGTGATCATATCGACCATATTAAAAGCCAGGTGCAATATGTTATCCCGATGTTTATTGGCAGCTTTATCGGCTTTTTAGTGATGGGTCTTTTGGTGAAAAAGTCGATGATGGCTTCGATATTAGTGCCGATAGTACTATCTATTACCATATCTTTAACAATAATAAAGGTGCTAGATAAAAGAAGCCAGCGAGTGATGGATTAAGCTTGCTCCCAACTAATAGGGAGCACATCTCTAATATCTTTAACTTGATGACGAGCCATCATCAACCTGTCAAAGCCTACTGCCACCCCACAGCAGTCTGGTAATCCTATAGTAAGAGCAGCTAAAAAATTCTCATCAACAGGCAAAGTTTTCTTTCCTTGAAGCTTTCTAGCACTGTTAGCTTTTTCCAAGCGCTCGCGTTGTTCAACGGGAGAAGCTAGCTCATGATAGCCATTAGCTAGCTCTAAACCTTGATAATATATTTCAAAGCGCTCCGCAACCTGCTCACCATCACAGTCGATAATTTGCGCCAACGCTGCCTGGGAACACGGATAATACGCCAATACTGTCAATTCCTGCTGCCCCAAATAGGGTTCTACTTTTTCCGCTAACAGCATATTGAGAAGAGCATCACGCCCTTCCTCTAATAGTCCGGGATAGGGATTATCCAAAGACCGCCACAGCTCCTCATCACTAGCCGAAAGATAGTCGATGCCAGCATAGTCCAGCAAAGCTTGATGATAGCTGATGATACTATAAGAAACCTCCCCTAAGAACAGCTGTATCAGCTCTACCGCTTCAGCTATAAGGTCTTGCAAGCTGAAGCCCTGGCGGTACCATTCCAAAAGCATAAATTCCGGCTGATGTTTAGCTCCTACTTCACCATCACGGAAAACATGGGAAAGCTGATAAATATCTCCAAGACCTTGGGCAAGAAGCCTCTTCATACCATATTCTGGGGAAGAGTGGAGATACCCCGCCTTCTCACAACACAAAGCTTGCACCAATTCTATATGCTCATCGATGGCCGCTGAAGCAGAAAATAAAGGACAGTCGACTTCTAAAACCTTGCGTAAATAAAAAAAAGACCGCACGCTATGAAGCATCATCGCACGGTCTTTAAGAAAAGAAATTTCAGGCAAACAATTCATCTTTTATTCTGTCGAACGAGAAACGTATTCACCTGTACGGGTATCAACTTTAACAACCTCACCCTCTTGAATAAAGATTGGAACCTGAATTTCTGTTCCCGTCTCTACAACGGCAGGCTTCATCACTCTACCAGAAGCTGTATCTCCTCTAACTCCAGGAGCGGTTTCGGTAATTTTTAGATCCATAAAGGTAGGAGGCTCAACACTGATAGCCTCTCCTTTATAAAAGATGATATCATATAGAAGGTCTTCCATCAGCCAGCGTTCTGTACTACCTATGCTATCATAAGGAATAGTTACTTGATCATAGGATTGATCATCCATAAAAACTACACCATCGGAGTCCTTATAGAGCATCCTCATAGAATTTTCTTCTATATCAGCTAACTCAACTTTCTCCCCCGACTTATATGTTCGCTCGACAACCCTGCCGGTAATCATATTTTTAAGCTTCGTACGGTTAAAAGCCTGCCCTTTACCTGGCTTAACAAATTCATTGCCCACCATGAGGAAAGGCTGTCCATCAATTTCAAGCTTTAAGCCTGTTTTAAATTCATTGGTTCCTACTTGTGCCATGATTAATCCTTATTTTTATGATAGTCAAAAATTATACCCGCTACCCCAAAATATTTCAATCTTTGAAAAAATTAGCTCCTCAACCTATAACAGTTAATTAACAATACCTGCAAGGAAGGCTTAAGCTATGAGGGAAACAAAAGAAGAATTACGGCAATACCAAATAAAATATGCTAAAGACTCCTTAGAACGTTATTCTGGGTCACCAATTCATAAGTTTGGCAGCTATCTGATAATCACTAATTTTACCAAATACGTCGACTATTTTGCAGAAATCAGAGGTCTTACTATCCACGAAGGGTCAACATTCAAAGTTGCCCACTCCCCCAAAGAAGATGTAAGTGTCCTTTACTTTACTATTGGGTCGCCTGCTGCAGCTTTCGTCGTCGACTGCTGCGCTTTTCTTCCTTTCAAAGCTGCCCTCCACCTTGGTATGTGTGGAGGATTAAGGCGGCGCTACCAGGTAGGTGATTACTTTGTTCCTATCGCCAGCATCCGCGGTGAAGGGACTTCCGACTTTTACTTCCCTTCCGATGTTCCGGCGATGGCCAACTTTTTAGTTCAAAAAGCTGTTACCAATGTACTAGAACAAACCGAAACTAACTATCACTTAGGCATCTGCCATACTACCAATAAACGTATCTGGGAATTCAATGAGCACTTTAAAGAAAAGTTGAAATATTCCCGCGTACAAGCTATCGATATGGAGTCGGCAACACTCTTCTCAGCCAGCTATAAGTATCAGCTGCCTATGGGGGCCTTATATCTTATCTCCGACCTCCCCCTGAAATTAGGAGGCATCAAGACCAAAGAAAAAGCTTCCGATGTCTTCAAAAACTTCACTGCCGACCATATCGAAAAGGGCGTCGAAATTATGCATGCCGTCAAAGAGATGCTCAGAAATAAGGTCAAAGGAGCATCACGTCATCCTCAAGAAGATATGTAAAGAGTTAACCCCTTGACATCTCAATCTTCACCTAGAACAGCATCCAATTTTTCACTTCTTTGAAGGTAACTATATTTTTGAGCCACACGATGCCTACGCTCATACCGATTACTAGACTGATCTTGAACAGCCCTTTCAATATTCCTTGCGAAGTCTTTAGGATCCAGAGAGCTCAGGTATATCAAGTCAGTCCCTGTTATCATCCTAATGGTAGGCATATCTACAGCTACGATGGGTATATCGGTAGCCAAATACTCAAATAATTTTAATGGAGAGGTAAAATAACGAGATTCTATATTATCTCCTAGTGGAAGAAGTAGAGCAGCAGACCCCTCGATCACTGTAGAGACAAGTTTTTCGGGAGATACGAAGCCAAAATATTCTATACGATCTTCTACTCCATACTCTTGAGCTAAGTTGGTGATAATTGTTTTGCTATGCTCATCACCTTTACCACCAGCAATGCGTAAATAAAACCTCTTGTCAAGGAGCTGTAAAGCTTGAAAAAGTAATCGAATATTTTTCCAGGCAGTAAACTGTCCAGTATATGTTAAAGGATAAACAGTTTCATTTCTTGAGGAACTTGCTCCTTGAAAACATTCAACCTCAGCGCCATTAGGGATGACAACGTACTTGCCAAAACTAGAGAATTCTTTTTTTAGAATGATCTCTTGAGCATAGTTTGTGAGGATAGAAAGGTCTAGATGGTTTAATAACCATTGAGACCTTTGCTTCAATTTATGGCGAGGAGTATTCCTAACAGGAAGCATATGAGGAAATGCATTTTCATGATATTCCATACCTATTTTCGCCTTACGTAACAAAGGCCGTAAACGAAAGAACTCTTTGATTTTATTGTAATTACAGGAGAGAATCCACTTTGGGGAAGGATCACTAAGAACCTTAAATAAAAAACGAGTTTTCAAAATATTACGGTTTAACTTTTTCTTGGCCCCGCATTTGGTAAATATATATATGGACTCTGAGCCTATATAATCCATAACCTCCTTGAAATCTTTAGAATCTGTATATATGCCATATAGAAATACATTATATCCCTTACGCGCCAAAGGGAGAAAGCTTTTTAATATGTGTATCGTCATACCAGATTTAAAAGTTAGGTCAAGGCAATAGTTGTAATAGATGTTCACCGACATACCATAAATAAAATTAAGATAATAGCGAGTTAACGGTAACCCAAAAGTCGATTTCCTTAAAAGGTCTATTTTTCTCCTACAAGAGTTCCTAATGCTGTTGTTTAAAAAAATCCATTATGCTACTGTAAGCTTTTGTAAACTTATTTATTGAGAAAGTATCATGAAAAAATTATGCCTGTTTTTATTTTGCGGATTAATAGCAACAGCGCCTTTGACCATCAGAGCAGCTGCCAGCTTTCAGGAGTTAAACACCATCTCTCCAGAGTGGCTAAAAAGAGTAGAATTCCAAGGGCATACTCAAGACCGCTATGATAAACCTACCTGGTCCATAGAAACCGTACAGCCTCTATACGCCACCCCCGAAACCTTGCGACATACAGTATTTATGCAAGGTCGAGCAGGTATCAGGTATAATTATGCTACCCTCAACATTGGCGGCGGCTACCGTTACCTTCTTCCTCAGGAAAATTGGCTGGTGGGAGGTAATGTTTTTTATGACGTCACCCGACAGTACTATCTCCGAACATTAACTTTAGGCGCTGAAGCTATTGGCCGTTATATTACTTTACGGGGATTTCACCAACAATCTGCTGGCAGTTCGACGACTGCAGGAAGTGCAACCTTGAAGCCTATGGATAAATGGGATTTAGGGGTTGAACTTCCCACACCATTCCTTCCCTGGGCTCGTCTATTGGGAAGGTATTATCATGCCAACGCCAAATACGGCAGTGATTCCCACGGATTTCTATCATCCTTACAGATGGATTTAACCAAATATATGTCAGCGGAAATCGGCAATTACTCTTCTAATACCTCGAGCAACAACTATATAATGATAGCATTAAGAACAGGACAACCCAAGAGTTCTCCTTACAACTTGTTAGACGATGGTTTTTCTAAGAAGTTTTGCATCGCTCGCGACCTTAAAAATTACAACCTAGACAAAGTCCGCCTATGGCCCCGCTGTGTAGGTATTAATGCCGAAATACACTAAAACCATTAATCGTGGATAAAATCCCCAGCGATTGACCTGCAAATCCTGGGGATATAAAACCCGAATCATAAGAAGCTAGGCAACAAATCCTCCGATCTGCTAATAACAAAGCATATGTTTTTATTAGCAACCTTTAAATCAAGGAGGAGGGTTTTATGGTTTTGCAAACACAGTCCATAAGAAATATAGGCCTAGTAGGCCATAGCGGATCAGGCAAAACTACTTTCAGCGAAGCTATGCTGTACTCAGCAGGAGTCGTAAAAAGGATGGGTAAAGTGGACAACGGCAACACCGTTTCTGACTACCACCCCGATGAAGTTGAACATAAAATGAGCATCCACTCGTCGGTACTTAGCTTCAACTATAATGAAACGTTCTTCAATGTTATCGACATGCCAGGATATGCTGATTTTGCCGGCGACGTCAAAGATGCTATGCACATCTGCGATATGTCGTTATTTTTAGTCGACGCTCTTAATGGTCCGCAGATTGGTAGCGATAGGGCTTGGAAATTTGCTGACGAATACCATCAACCACGGATGATATGCCTCAATGGCCTAGATAAAGAAAATGCCAGCTTCGCCCGGCAACTGGAAAATCTACGTAAACATTGGGGCCCTAATATTATACCTCTCCAAATTCCGGTCTCTGAAGGCCCTGAATTTTGTTCTGTCATCGATCTTCTTTCCAACAAGCTCCTGACCTGGCATCCTGACACTCAAGAGCATTGGAAAGAATCCGAAATCCCTTCTGACCTTCAAGATATTGCCGCCGCTGGTCGCCAACAACTGACAGAAGCTATCGCCGAAGCCGATGATCAACTACTAGAAAAATACTTCGAGACAGAAACCCTCGACGATGAAGACCTCAAAAATGGCTTGTCGCAAGGGATCATCAACCGCACCGTATACCCTGTAGTATGTTCTTCAGCCTTCCACAATGTTGGTATTGATAAGATTATGGAAATCTTCGAACAATTTGCCCCCATACCTTCCGCCAACCAGGAACTGCGAGACTCCCAAGGTAAAATCGTCGATTACAATGATAAGGCCCCAACAAGCGCCATCATCTTTAAAACTATGGCTGAAAAGCATATCGGAGAGCTTTCTTTTTTTAGAGTGTGTTCAGGTAGTATCCATAGTGGCCATGAACTTCATAATAGCTGTCAAAACACCCCTGAAAAGGTCAACCAGATTTTCTTGATCAACGGAAAAAATCGCTGCGATGTTACCGAACTACCTGCAGGTTCCATCGCTGCTGTTGTAAAGCTCAAGAACACCCATACCGGTGACACTCTTGCCGACCCCAAAGTGCCTACGACATTTGAAAAAACTCATTACCCTTCACCTTCTATCCGCTTTGCGATAGAACCGGTATCCAAAGGGGACGAAGGTAAGTTCGGAAAAGCCTTGGCAACACTCCATGAAGAAGACCCTACTTTTAGTTATACCCATGATAACGAAACAGGGCAGACAATCATAGCAGGATTAGGAGAACTCCATATCCAAAATTTTGTCGACAGGATCAAGCGCCAATTTAAAATCGAAGTTGCTACCCACCAACCTAAGATTCCATACCGAGAGACCATTAAATCTAAAGGAGATGCTCAATATCGCCATAAAAAACAAAGCGGCGGCGCCGGACAATTTGCCGAAGTTTGGCTACGCGTCGAGCCCCTTTCTCTAGGGTCGGGAATCCAGTTTACCAACAGCCTAGTAGGCCAAAATGTCGACCGCAACTTCGTGCCTTCTGTTGAAAAAGGTGTTAGGCAACTCGCTCAAGAAGGTGTTCTTGCCAAAAACAAAATTACCGACCTCAAAGTTGACTTTTATGATGGTAAGATGCACCCTGTCGACTCAAGTGATATGGCTTTCCAATTGGCGGGTCGTGGAGCTTTCAAAGAAGCCTTCCTTGCCGCCCAGCCCTATCTCCTTGAACCTATATATGAGGTTGAAATCCAGGTGCCTGAAGAGCATCTAGGCAATGTTATGGGTGATATTTCGTCGCGTCGCGGGCAAATTCAAGGTATGACCTCCGATGGAGGGTACCAGGTTGTCAAAGCTTTAGTTCCCCTGGCCAACCTCCACAAGTATTCGACTGTGCTGCGTTCTTTAACCCATGGCAGCGCTGAGCACAGTGAAAAATTCTCTCACTATGATGAGATGCCGGCTAGTTTTGCCAAAAAAGTTATTGAGGAACAGCAAAAAAAACATGAAAAATAACCCTGCCAGAGAATATCTATGGGCTCCTTGGAGGATAGAATATATCCTCCAAGAGAAGCCTGATTACTGTGTCCTATGCGACACCGAAGAACGCTCTGATCGCGAGCGCTTAATTGTCAAACGTGGCCGTCATTCCTATGTCGTCCTAAACTTCTATCCTTATAATAATGGCCACCTTATGGTCTGCCCTTATAAGCATACTAATACCCTCGCTGACCTGTCGCACGATGCTAAAGCAGAAATGCAGCAACTCGTAGAAGGTAGCATGACCGCCATCGAAAAAGTTATGAATCCCGACGGCTTCAATATAGGTATGAACCTTGGAAAAACTGCTGGTGCTGGCATCGACGATCACCTCCACTGGCATGTCGTCCCCCGCTGGAACGGAGATACCAACTTTATGCCTGTTCTCAACCATACTAGAGTCCAAGTAGAAGCTCTCGAAGACACCTGGCAAAAGCTAAAATTAGCCTTTCAAGAACGCGAAGAATAAATTCCCAAAGATAGGCTTGACAAGTTGGCAACCTCGCTTTTCGTGCTACAAAAGTTTTAAGCTTCTTCTAAGAAAACACTTAATATGTTAAATTAGATAGCAAAAATTGATTGGGAAAGGAATTATGCTCACACAAAATATCCGACGTAAGTTTTTAGATTTCTACAAAAATAACGGCCATACCGTTGTACCTTCAGCATCGGTAGTACCTCATGATGATCCTACTCTACTCTTCAATAATGCTGGGATGAACCAATTCAAAGATGCTTTTCTAGGCAAAAGCCAGCGCGACTATACTAGGGCCACCACCAGCCAGAAATGCTTGCGGGTCGGCGGCAAACATAACGACCTCGAAAATGTAGGCCACACCAAGCGGCATTTGACCTTCTTTGAAATGCTAGGCAACTTCTCTTTTGGCGATTACTTTAAGCAAGAAGCTATCAAATACAGCTGGCAAGTATGCACGGAAATTTTAGGCTTCGACCCGGAACGTCTTTGGCCGACAGTTTACCTTGATGATGACGAAGCTTTTGACCTCTGGACACAATACGTTCCTGCCGAAAGGATTACCCGTTTTGGTGAAAAAGAAAATTTTTGGTCGATGGGGGATACCGGCCCTTGTGGACCATGTTCAGAAATTCTTTACGACCGCGGCCCAGCCTATGGCGATGCCCCCAACCCTACTGCAGATGTGGAAACTGGCGAGCGCTACCTTGAATTCTGGAATCTGGTTTTCATGCAATATAACCGTGCCCCTTCAGGGGAAATGCTGCCCCTCCCTAACCCCTCGATAGACACCGGAGCAGGTATCGAACGCCTAGTAGCCCTTAAAATGGATGTCAACAACGTCTTCGAAACTGACGTTCTACATGGCCTAGTACAAGAAGTCGAAAAAATTTCGGGCAAAAACTACAACCTCAGCGACAAAATATTAGCGCCTGCCTACCATGTCATCGCCGACCACCTCAGAGCTCTTTCTTTTGCTATCGCCGATGGAGCGCAGCCTAGTAATGTCGATCGCGGATATGTTTTACGCAAGATCCTCCGCCGAGCTGTACGCTATGGCAGGATGCTTGATTTAAATGAGCCTTTCTTAGCAAAAATACTACCGGAACTCGTCACCACTATGGGTCCCGACTATCCTGAGCTGATAACTTGCCAAAACAGGATCGCCGAAATTTTAACTCTTGAAGAAGAAGCTTTTTTACGCACCCTACGCCGAGGAGGTAATATCCTTGCTAACATTATCACCGACGCCAAGAGTCACAATAACAAAATCAGCGGTGATGATGCTTTTAAACTTAAAGACACTTACGGCTTTCCTCTAGAAGAAGTAGCACTCATTGCTCGCGATGAAAACCTTCATGTCGACACCGATCGTTACCAACAGCTCGAAAAAGAAGCTCGCCAGCGTTCGCGAGCTGCCCATAAAAAAACCTCCCAAGAAATGGAAGACCATAATATCTTCGCCGATTACCTACAGGAAAACGGTGCCTGTCAATTTGTAGGTTACGATCACCTCACCACCTCTACCACTGTAGCTGCCCTATACCATGATAACCAGCAAGTAGATAGGCTCCCTGAAGGGCAAGAAGGTATTGTTATACTCTACGCCACACCCTTTTATCCTGAAAAAGGCGGTCAAGTCGGCGATATTGGCATCATCGACCATTGGCACGGCTCTTTTGCTGTCACCGATTGCCAAGAACCCCTTCCCGGCGTTATTGCCCATATAGGAAAAGTTACCCAAGGTACCATCAAAGTCTGTGACGAAATCAAAGCCGAGGTAGAAGCTCCACGGCGTCAAAAAGTCATGAACAACCATACTGCTACCCACCTTCTTCATTGGGCTCTTTGTGAAGTTCTTGGAGGACATGCTCAGCAGGCAGGGTCCATTGTCGATCCTCATAGGCTACGCTTCGACTTTAGTCACCATAAAGCTCTTACTGCCCAGGAAATCAAAAATATTGAAGACCTCGTCAATGAAAAAATCCGTACCAACCAACCTGTACACTGGTATCAACAGTCATATGACGAAGCTCAAAAAAGTTCGGAAATCAAACAGTTCTTCGGCGACAAATATGGTAGCCAAGTTAGGGTTGTAGATATCGAATTCTCTAAGGAGCTATGTGGCGGAACACATACCCCTAACTTGGGGCGTATCGGGTACTTCCGTATCACCAAAGAAGGAAGCATCGCCGCCGGCATCCGCCGTATTGAAGCTGTCACTGGAGAAGATGCTGAAGCTTTCGCTCGCCAAAGTGATGATACCGTCAACGAAATTGCTCAAAAATTAAAAAGCCAACCCAACAAAATTCTAACACGAATAGACAAACTGCTAGAAGATAACAAGCAACTTCAAGACAAACTCAAAACTTTACATCAAGCTCAAATTGCAAGTAATGCTAATAACTTGGCAACAAACGTTGAATACATCAATGATATCCCTGTAGTATGTTCTAAGGTCGACTGTAGTAGCAAAGATCTCCGCTGTCTCGCCGACAAAGTCTCCGAATCACTAGGCACCGGGATAATAGTTTTGGGTTTAGCTAGCAATGAACGCTGCCAGATACTCATCAAAGTCAGCGATGATTTAGTATCCAAAGGCTACAATGCTAACCAGCTAATAAAGGAAATCGCTCCTACCGTCGAAGGTAGCGGCGGTGGTAAAGCCGACACAGCCCAAGCTGGTGGTAAAAAACCAGAACACCTTGAAGAAGCCTTAAAGAAAACTTACCAATTGCTACAAGAATAGTGCTTACCGAAGATTTTCTCTCCAGCAATAAGCTCCGCTTTTTTCAGGATAATTTGGCTCACCACCAAGTTATCCTGGCTGAAGAATTGTGGGATGCCCCCAAAGCTCTTATGGCTTGCCTTCTACAAAAAATTACTGGCAAGCATGTTCTGATCGTCACCGGCCGTGCTCAAGAAGAAAGCCGCCTTTTTGATGATCTATCATTCTTCAGCCCCCAAGCCGTCGCTGATTTCCCTGCTTGGGAAACTCTTCCTTCCGAAAAAATAGCTCCTAGCCCCGATGTTGTCGGCCAGCGCTACAAAGTTCTACATCAGCTGACCACTAATGAAGCCCCTACGCTTATAACCTGCAGCCTCCAAGCCCTACTCCAAAAACTCATCCACCCCGACGATTTCAGCTTATTATGCTATGACCTCACTGTAGGGCAAGATACCAACTTCTCAGCCTTTATCGAAGATCTTACCTTGATGGGTTACAGGCGCTGCCCCGTCGCTGCCGACAAAGGTGAATTTGCCGTCCGCGGAGGCATCCTTGACATCTTCCCTGTATCTTCCGCCGACCCCTATAGGATAGACTTTTGGGGTAACACTGTAGAATCTATAAGAATTTACGATCCCGTAGGGCAGAAATCCGTAGGCAAAACCGACAAAATTTTTATCACCCCCGCGCAAGAACTGGAACTACTTTCCGAGCAGGAACAGCTGGCGACAATTCTCGACTATCTCGGTCAGGATACGATTATTATCTTTGATGAGCTAGCGAAAATCGAAGACCGCTATGTTTCCATAGAAAGTATCCCAGGAACAGTCTCTAAGACCTTTGGAAGCTTCCAGGATTTTTTAGAACTCGTCAACGATTACCAGACGGTCCTATGGAGCAATACTGAGGTTGAAAAGCTTAGCCCTGTCCAAGTCGCTGATGCTGGGCGTCAAAACCTTTACTCTCAAGCTCTCGACGCTTATGGAATAACGTTTGAAATCTTCGGAAAAACTTTCCGCGCTGAACGCTGGCTCCACCCTTTTACCAGCATAGAAAGCTTCTATGCTGACCATCTCCCTGCTGAAGGCTATGGCAGCGAAGACTTACTACAGGCTATAAGCCTCTCTGCTCCCAACGAATATAATTACCACTTACTTACTGCTACTTCCGCCCAAGAAAAACACTTCCGACAACAGCTTGCCGAACACGGCTTTAACATTGCAGAAAATACACTCTTTCATCACGGATACCTCTCTAGCGGCTTTGCCCTTCCCGATGCACGACAGATAATTATCCCCTATACTGAGATCTCCCACCATTACAAAGTCCGCCGCCCTAAGCTGCGAAGCACCTACCATACACCGCCGGCGGAAATGTATGAATTTAACCCCGGCGAGCTCGTCGTCCACCTTAATAATGGTATAGGCAAGTACCTCGGCATCGAAAAGCGTCCTGATGCTAGCGGCATTGAACAAGAGTTTATGCTCATCGAGTACTCTGGAAAATCTAAACTCTATGTGCCTTTAACCCAGTCCCACCTCATCAGCAAGTATGTAGGCCACCATGAGGAACTCCCAAAACTCAGCACCTTGGGCAGTAAAAACTGGCAACGCCTCAAAACGCGCACGGAACAGTCAATTATCGGTTACGCCTCAGACCTTCTAGACCTCTATGCCCAGCGAAGCATCAAAGGCGGCTTCCCCTACCCCGAAGACACTGAAGAGATGCTAGCCTTCGAAGAAGACTTCCCCTATGTCGAGACTGAAGACCAACTTCGAGCTATCACCGACGTCAAAAAAGATATGATAGCCTCTGAAGCTATGGACCGCCTAACGTGCGGTGATGTCGGCTACGGGAAAACAGAAATTGCTATGCGTGCTGCATTCAAAGCTGTCGTCGAAGGTGGCAAGCAGGTTGCTATCCTCGTCCCAACGACCGTCTTGGCTATCCAGCATTACGAAACTTTGAAAGAAAGGATGTACAACTTCCCCGTCAACATCGAGGTTCTCGCCCGCTCACGCAATTCTAAGCAGACCCGCCAAATTTTAGAAAAAGTTTCCAATGGTGCTGCCGACATCGTTATCGGCACTCACCGCCTTATCAGCGATGATGTCAACTTCCATAATCTCGGACTGGTAATCATTGATGAAGAACAACGCTTCGGAGTAAAAGCTAAAGAAAAGCTGCGAGCCTCCAAAGTCGGCGTAGACTGTTTAACCTTGTCAGCAACCCCTATCCCTCGAACTCTTTATATGTCCTTGATAGGCGCACGTGATATGTCTGTCATTAATACCCCACCACAAGATCGCTTGCCTATAAAAAATATCGTTCAAAAGGACAACGATGAAGTCTTCCGCAATGCTATCCTTCGTGAGCTCTCTCGTGATGGCCAGGTTTACATTATCCATAACCGCGTAGAAACTATCTATGACTTGGGAGCACGCATAAGAAAGCTCCTACCTCAAGCACGCATCGCCGTCGTTCACGGCCAGATGTCTCCCGAAGAGATCGACCAAACCTTCCACAACTTCAAGAGTGCTAAAGTCGACATCCTTCTAGCTACCACCATCATTGAAAACGGCATCGACATCCCCAATGCTAACACTATCATCATTGACCGCGCAGAACATTTTGGGTTAGCTACCCTATACCAACTTCGAGGAAGGGTAGGTCGCTGGAACCGTCAAGCTTATGCTTACTTTGTAACTCCACAAAATCGCCCTCTTTCCGAGGTAGCACGCCAGCGCTTAGCAGCCATCGTCGAAGCCGGCAACTATGGAGGAGGAATGAAAATTGCTATGCGCGATCTTGAAATCAGAGGCTCCGGAGATATCTTGGGTACCGAGCAATCAGGACACATTTCCGCCATCGGCTTTCACCTTTATTGCAAGCTCCTCAAAAGAGCTATCACCGCCCTCCAAGGTAAAGCTCCTCAGTTTGTTACTGATACTAAAGTCGACTTCCCCTATGACGCGCGTATCCCCGAAGAGTACATTGATGAAACAAGCTTGCGAATGGAGATTTATCAACGCTGGGGAGAAGCTGAAAACTGGGAAACCACCGACGAGCTCCTCGACGAGCTTAAAGATCGCTTCGGCCCCCCACCCCTTCCTATCGAATGGTTATACCGCCTTACTCGCCTAAGAATTTTCGGCTCCCTCAACAGCTTTACAGAGCTTAAAATCGAAAAACACTCTTTCTCGACGACCTTCCGTAACAAGCAAGGCCGCGTCACCAAGCGCTTGCTTATCAACCCTATCTCCAACCCTCACGACCTCGAACGCCAGATCATCGACGCTTTAAAAGCCAACTTTATTATCAAAGCTACCCCTTAGTAGGACGCTGATAGCCTACAAAATGCCCGCAACCAAAGGCTACTTTATCTTTGAATTCGATGATCGCAAAACTGCTCTTAGACAACCCCTCGGTTAAAAACTCTTTGCCCGCTAAGCTGTTAGCAAAATCACCAAGATTGGGGGCATGGCCTACAAAAAAAATCGTAGCATCATCGTCAGGAGGAGGTAACTTCTGCAAAAGCAAAGAAGCGTCGAAATCATTGCTCAGCGCTTCTTCATCCTGAGCTTCAACACCAAAAATTTCTTCTACCACCTCTGCTGTCTGCTGAGCACGCAGCAATGGCGAGGTGTAGACGCTCGTGGGAGCATATCCCATCCTCTGTAGCATGGCCATCATCTTACGTTGAACATCTCGGCCTTCCTCTGATAACGGTCTTAAAGCATCGTCAGCATAACCCTCACTGTCAGGTTTACCATGACGTAACAATACTAACGTAGTAGTCATCAATCCCTCCTATATTATTACCTATGATACCCCATGAGATTAGGGAGCTATCACGAATATTATTTTGCTAAGCACTATAGCTATTATTTAAACCTAACCATGGTTAAAATTGCTTGCACAGCAAAAAAACTCTTACCATATTTCTCGATAGTTAGTACATTGTATATTACTGAAAAGTTTTTGGTAGCAAGGTTTTTTAAAAAATATTTTTGACTCAGGATAAATGTTTAAGCTGAAAAAGTTAAGTCCTCAAAGCATGGCTCGTCAAAAGAAAGGGTTACAGCGTAAGCTGATATTAGCCATCATCTTAATCGTTATCGTCATACCTATTATTGGTTTATCACTAAACCTTTACCTCCAGACTAAATCCATCTACAATGAAATCGAAGAGCAGGCAACGATAACCTCCTCAGTTTTCAAAGCCAATATCACACACTCACTAGCATCACAACGATATGAGGCTCTCCAGCTTATGGCAGGCTTTCTTCTCAAGAACAACGCCGACGTAAAATATGTCTATGTTTATAATGATGACGGCACCATCCTTGCTGATGGTTCTCCTGGTAGCAAGCTCAAAGGTCATTCTCTTCAAGATACTTCTAGCCTTCAATCCGTCGAAGCAAGTTCCCGAATGCTAAAATATGACCAAAAGACTCTGGAAGTTACCGAGCCTATCTACTATAAAAACCGAAAAATAGGGGGCGTCCGTATTGGCTTCAAACCCCAAGAATTTATGACTAAAGCCATCGTCTTGCGCGATGCAACTCTTATTCTCATAGGAGTTTCTATCTTGCTGGGAGTCTTTTTGATCTTCGTCTTAACGATTACTGTTATAGAGCCTCTTCATAAACTTCACGAAGCTGTAAATATCATCTGGAACACCGGCAACCTAAAATATCGCATCGGCATGGAAGGTCATGATGAGATTGCCATGATTTCCCAAGCTTTTGACAACCTTACCTCTCAGCTCGATCAAACAACCTCGGCCTTAAAAGCTTCGGAGCAAAAATTTCGTACCCTCTTTGAAGAATCGGCAGGAGCTGTCTTTTTGTTAGAAACACACAGCTGTAAAATTATCGACTGCAATCATGCTGCTGAAAAGCTTTTAAAAGCAAGCCATGATGAAATTGTCGGCCGTCACTATATTGATTTTACTCCTCCGCACCTTACTCAAGAAGTAAAAGACAATATCAACCAGATCTGCTACAGAGGCTGTGAGCAACAGCTGGAAACGGAATTTCATGATTCAGAAGGCAAAAGGATCCCTGTATTGAACACTGCTAGGATTATCACCATAGAAGGCCAGCAACTGCTGATGTCAGTCGTCGTCGACATCTCAGCTACTAAAGCCATGGAAGATAGCCTTAAAGAAGCTAAAGACCGAGCTAAACAGGAGTCTATTAGTAAAAGTCAATTTATGGGAACCCTATCTTACCAGTTGAAAAAGCGCCTAAATATCGTCCTAGAAAAAACTGCCTACTTGAAGAAAAATTTTTACCCCAATGCTGACCAACGGCAGGTAAGCTGCTTGAATTCCATCGCCTCTTGTACTGAGGATTTACTTAACAAGGCCAACAACCTCCTCAGCCTTTCTCATATTGAACTCGACAACTTAGATCTGCACTATACTGATTTCGATCTTAGCAATTTTATTGAGGAAATCAGCAACTATATGCGACCTAAAGTCGAAAATAAGAACTTGGCATTCTATAGTAAGGTGAGCTCTGAAATCCCCCTAGAAGTCCATGGCAATCGTTCTTTTTTATGGCAAGTTCTTTTCAATCTACTCGACAACGCCCTTAAATTTACCGACCCTCCCGGAGAAATAAGCTTAGAAGTACGGCTAGCCAAAGTCATCAACCCCCAGACCAACATGATACTATTTGCCGTCTGTGATACAGGCCCAAAAGTTCCCGCTGAGCAACGCAAATATGATTTTGAAAAGCAGCGCCTCCTCGAGGATATTACTGACCATGATCAGCCTAGCACAAACTTGGAATTAGCGGTAAGCAAAGCCTATGTCAGAAAAATGGGAGGTAATATTGTTGCTAAATGCTGGAAAGACCACGGCTATGCTGTTGCCTTCACCGTCCCTCTAGAGGTACTGACAACTATACCATCATCCTGATAGTTTTATCTACGACTGCAACCTATCACCCGTGATATCTGCCGATTGTATAATTATTTTTGATGAATGGCATAAGATTTACCCTTGCTACTTATCCGACAGAGGGGTTAAATTAAAGCCAATAACGCCAGTTATAATTTATATTTCTTGAATTATATTCCTTAAAAACATCAAGGAGGACTCCTAGCTGTGGTTGACTATAGTGACATTTTATCCAAAGAGCTCACAACAACTTTAACGAAAACTGCCAACACTATCCGCCAGCTAACCATCGATGCTACCGAAAAGGCGAAGTCCGGCCATCCTGGACTACCCTTGGGATGTGCGGAGTTAGGGGCTTACCTCTACGGCCACCTTCTGCGCCATAACCCTCGCAATGCTACCTGGGTCAATCGTGACCGCTTTCTTCTTTCCGCTGGCCATGGCAGCATGCTGCTATATTCGTGCTTACATCTTGCAGGTTTTAACGTCAGCTTAGAAGAGATAAAAAACTTCCGCCAGCTACATTTTCATACTCCTGGCCACCCTGAATCCTTAGAAACCAATGGGGTTGAAACCACTGCAGGACCCTTGGGGCAAGGCTTTGCCAATGGCGTAGGTCAGGCCTTGGGCTGCAAGATCCTTGCTGAACGCTTTAACACCGCTGACCATACCATCTTCGACAATAAAGTCTATGCTCTCATTAGCGATGGTGAGATAATGGAAGGTATCAACCACGAAGCTGCTGCTTTAGCAGGGCACTGGCAGCTCGACAATCTCGTAGCCATCTATGACTCCAACAACATTTGCCTTGATGGGCCTACCGAAGAGGTTTTGTCTGACGACGTCCGACAGCGCTATAGAGCTTACGGCTGGAAAGTTTACGAGATCGATGGCCATAGCCTAGCAGATATCCACAGTACTTTCCTTGACATCGCAGAAAGTCAAAGCCGCCCTTGTCTGATCATCGCTAATACCACTATTGGGAAAGGCTCACCTCACAAAGCAGGCACCCACCAAGCTCATGGTTCCCCCTTAGGAACAGAAGAAGCTGAGGCCACCAAAGAATCCTTAGGGCTATCTTCCGAACCTTTTCATATCCCTCAAACTGTCATCAACTTCTTTGCTAGCAAAGCTGCTGAAGGTCAAAAACGCCAAGAGCGCTGGCAAAAGCTCTTCCTAGATTGGCAAAATGCTAACCCTGCTTTAGCTGCCGAGTTCCATGCTATGGAAAACCACCACCTTCCCGAAGATCTCGAAGACCAACTCAACAACCTTGAAATTAAAACCCCTCTAGCCAGCCGCAAAGCCTCTCAACAGGTGTTGGGATTTTTAGGAAAAACTCTACCCCAGCTTTATGGAGGTTCTGCCGACCTTTCAAGCTCCGATATGACGATGATGAAAGAATTCGGCATTATCACCCCCCCAACCTTTGAAGGGCGTAATATTAAATATGGCGTCCGCGAGTTTGGGATGGCGGCCATCACTACCGGATTATCACAAACAGCACTGATAACCCCTTTTTGTGGAACTTTTTTGGTCTTTTCCGATTATATGCGCAACGCCGTCAGGCTAGCAGCCTTACAGCGAGCACGAGTCGTCTACCAATTCACCCATGATTCCATCTTCCTAGGAGAAGATGGTCCCACCCACCAACCTGTCGAGCAGCTAGCAAGCTTACGGGCTATGCCTAACCTACAGGTCATCAGACCTGCCGACAACCATGAAGTGAAGATGGCATGGATCGCAGCCTTACAATACCAAGGCCCTAGCGCTATTATCCTCTCGCGCCAAGGACTTACCCAGCTAAAAGGCACTAAACGCCCCTATAATGAAGGCGTAGGGCGTGGTGGTTATATCACCAAAGCTGAGAAGAAAGCCAAGATCGATTATACGCTCTTCGCCACCGGATCAGAACTTTACTTGGCTACCTTGGTAGCTACAGAGCTAGAAAAATTGGATAAGTCGGTAAGAGTAGTCTCAATGCCTTGCTGGGAAATCTTCGAAAAGCAAGACTATCAATACCAAGAAAGCATCATCGGTGGCGACATAGGTAAGAGAGTCAGCATCGAAGCCGCCAGTGACATCGGTTGGCACAAATATATCGGAAGGGACGGAATAGCTATCAGTGTCGAAGGCTTTGGAGCTTCGGCCCCTGCTAGCGAGCTCGCCGTAGAATACGGCTTTACCGTTGAATCGATTATGGAACGCATTCTTTAGCAGCGATATCGCAATCCACATCAAACGACAATTAGCCGGCTCCTCGCTCATGTGAAAGCCGGCTAATTTAATTACTCTTACTTAGCTCGAGCTTCCTCCAGCATAGCCTTCATAGTGTTTACTATAGCCAACAAGCTAGCTGTATCGACTGTATCGCTAGACGACAATAAATCAACATCTAAAAAATAATTGAATGGCACTCTCAAAGCCTTGGGAATCTCGGCCTTTTCACCAACATCTAACTTATCTTGCAATTCATTGGACACATCTTCTAAAGTCTTAATAGTTCTATCTATTGTTGTTTTATTGACGGCATTCACCCCTTGAGCAAAAGATGTTTCTACTTTTGACGCATCGATATTATTACCAAAAATTTCCTGCAAATTCAAGGCAATAACAGCCACGGATCTAGTTGGTGGAGGTCTATTAGGTGGCTCATCTATATCTGGTGGCGAAGGTGGAGGCCCCTCAGGCGGAGCATCGACCTCTTTCGACTGATCCGTATCGGAAGATTTCACTTTCTCTGCTGTACCTTCGTCAAATAAATTTCCGAAAAAGGAAGTATCTTCTTCTTCCAGAAGATCAGTCAAGGAGGGACCCGTTTCTTGTGTTTGATGATCCTTAGCCCCTTTAAATAACCTTTTTCTAGCTTCTTCTATGTTCTCAAGCTCTCTATTACCTAGACCTTGTTGAGCAGCCAGGGCGATTTCATCTAAATTTTGTTGACATCATGCTGCCTTCATTACAGTCTCTAAGTATGTATGATCCATTGCTGCTTTAAATCGTTTATTTGGCA
>JBNJDP010000009.1:0-42182 GCA_051744985.1 Chlamydiota bacterium
ATGCATGGAATTGGTTTACCGATGTTCCAAATCAAATAAAAAATCTATGCTCAAGAGAATGGGCTAGAATATGAATTTTCATTAAGGAATTGGTATAAGGCCTCTTTTTAATAACTGATATTGCGCATCAGTTAATAACACATAAAGCTCAAGGGATGAGATGGAATACACGTTAGGGCTCCTACAGGCATTAGGTCGCTATATGATGATGATCTTTAGGACTATCTGGATCATCATCAGAAAACCTCCCCAATGGTCATTGATCAGCCACCAACTTTTTAATATAGGAGTACTATCGACTCCAGTGGTAGCTATTACAGGCTTTTCAACAGGCCTGGTAATGGCAGCTCAATCTTTTTTTCAATTGGGTCAGCGAGGCTTAGCAGGAGCTACAGGGTTAATGGTTGCAAAGGCCATGTTAGTAGAATTAGGCCCTGTATTGACAGCTTTTATGGTAACCGGAAGGGTTGGCGCTGCTATGTGTGCAGAGATAGGCACCATGCAAGTAACAGAACAAATTGACGCCCTCCGATCCATGGCTGTCAACCCCTTGCGTTACCTTATCGCTCCCCGCTTTATTGGTGGTGCTATAATGCTTCCCTTGCTAAATATTTTCAGCTCGGTATTAGGAATTTTAAGTGGTTATCTTATCTCAGTATATCATTTTGGGATGTCCCCTAACAATTTTATCGACCCCATACCTATCCATATTGAAAATTTCGATTTGGTCAGCGGGATGATCAAAGCTTTTGCTTTTGGAGTTATTATCATCACTATATCGTGTTATAAAGGAATGTCTACCCGGGGCGGAGCCACTGGTGTAGGACGAGCTACTACTACTAGCGTCGTAACGTGCTACTCGGTGATTTTAATCGTTAACTTCTTAATCACTTTAGGGCTTAACAACTTTTACATTATGATGTGGGGCGACGGATAATAATGATTATAGCCGAAAATTTATGGAGAAGCTTCGATGGTGTTGATATTCTTAAAGGTTTAAACCTCGAAGTTAAGCGCGGAGAAACAGTTGTCATACTAGGGCGTTCAGGAGTAGGCAAGAGCGTCTTGTTAAAACATATCCTAGGATTAATGTATCCCGATAAAGGCAACGTCTATGTCGAAGGACGCTGCATTTCTTCTATGACCGAGGAAGAACTTTATTGGGCTGTCAGGAAAATGGGGATGCTTTTTCAAAGCTCAGCCTTATTTGACTCTATGAACGTGGCTAAAAATACAGCTTTTCACCTCTCACAGCATGGCAACATTAAAGGTGACAAATATCTTTCTCAGGCAGAAATCGATAAAAGGGTAATCGAAGCTTTACATATGGTTGACCTCGACGGAACTCAAAATAAAATGCCCTCAGAACTCTCAGGAGGCATGCACAAGCGGGCGGCTTTAGCTAGGCTTATTATTTATCAACCAGAGATATTACTATATGACGAACCTACCACTGGCCTAGACCCTATCACCGCCAGTCAAATCAATAAATTGATCATCAAAACTCAACAAGAACTGGAAGTTACCAGTATAGTAGTTACTCATGACATCCATTCTGCCTTAGAGGTAGGTGACAGAATAGCATTACATCAGGATGGCAAAATTATCCATATTGCCCCCAAAGATAAATTTATCCATCATGATAATCCCTTAATTAAAGAGTTTATAAGCAATGCTCAGGTTCAAAACCCTATAAAATCCTAAAGGAGAATCAACAGTATGAACGACCGAGAAAAAAATATGATCATCGGAGCTTTTGTTCTTGCAGCAGGCTTAATATTAAGTGCAGGGTTATTTTACCTTAATCCTTCTGTAGGCGACGCAGGAACTTCGCTCAGGGTTCGTTTTACAGATATCGGCAAAGTCTCTAAAGGAACAAGGGTTAATTTCGCTGGACGTCTTGTGGGAGAGGTCTCAGCAATAAAGAATCTAGAGCAGCCTCGCGCTCTTACCCATCAATATGAAGACCATATTTACCCTTACGAACTGCTCTTAAAGCTGGATTCTAGCGTAATTGTTTACAACAGTGACGAGATCAGCTCCCACACTGCGGGCCTGCTAGGCGAGAAAGTTATTGAGATAACGCCTCGCCCCCTACCTGCTGATGAAAAGCCTACAATAATGAATGGAAAAGTGATGTATTCCCAGCCCCAGACATCGGTAGAAAGCGCCTTAGAAGAAATGACAGCTTTAGCGGGGAAGGCTACAAAAACCGTCAACCAAGTCACTAGTATGTTGGAAGCTAATGCTCAAGACTTAAACATCACCATGAAAAGTATTCGCTCTTCAGCAACGCTTTTAGAAAAAATGCTCGGCGATGCCGAAGAAAAAAAGCTTATAACAACCATGCAAAGTGCCAGCAAAAACCTTGGCAACTTCATGGAAGAGGCTGAAGGTTTTATCACCCTTTTACGCAAGGAAGAATTCCCCCGAAAAATTAGCCGCCTAACCGCAAATCTAGGTAATATTACTGCTGCTATCGACAACCCTGAAGAACTTAAAGCTATCGTTAACAACATTAGTAATCTTTCTAAAACTTTAATCGAATGGCAATCACGTGCTGAACGCTCATGGGATTTAGTCGATGCGACTTTAATCGATGTTTCTCAAGCAGCTAATAATAGTAAATTGGTTACCGACAATCTATTGGAGGGCAAAGGTGATCTCGGGAAATTGCTCTCTGACGACAGGCTATATTCCCAAGCTACACTTATCGGTGATAAGTTTGACATATTAATGAACGACATCAACCACTACGGTTTGCTTTTTCACCTCAACAAGGGGTGGCAGCGCGCGCGAACTAAGAAGATAAACGGCCTTAATGATCTTACATCCCCTGCCGAATACAAGTACTTCTTCCAACAGGAGTTTGATGATATCAGCACATCCTTAGCAAGAGTTTCAGAAGCTTTAAAAACTGTCCAGGACAGTCACGGTCAAAATAGTTGCGACTACAATAAAGTTTTGGATGAATTAGACCAACAGCTCAAGGGACTACAAAACAACCTTGAAACCTATCAAAAGCAGATCCCACAGCCATCCCAACCTTAAGGCATTTTTATATACACAACGAATACTCCCTATAATAAGGTAACACCGGGCACCTTACTACCCAATCGGTATCATCGGAAACCTTGTATCTTATCATATACCGCAAAGGGGCTTTGCGGTATGATCGGTAGCAAATGTTTCTCGAGAGAGAATATAGAAACAACAACTATTCTCATAAGCTTTATAAGCAACATATTTTGTGGTTGAAATCTTGCCCCACTAAAAGTTAAAATCACATACTTTATACAACAAAGAAGGTTCATGCTATGGCTAAAAAGCCCCAAACTAATTCTCAGCAAGCTCAAAATCCTCTTATTTTACATTTCCATCGTCTGATGGATGCCTTTTCAAAGGCTGACGATGAGCGCGACTTCTATCTTGGTAAAACGGAAGGGTTTATCCTATATATTGATCTTAGCAAACCCCAAGAAGATATCGATGCTTTCGAAAAAGAGCTCCACAACAACCCTGAGAAGTATTGCTTGATCCCAAAGTTCACTCTCTATGAGATCAAAAAGATCATGGAAGAGTTCGTCAACGAAAAGGTCTATGACATAGACACTAAAGAAAAGCTGCTAGATCTCATTCAATCCAAGGATGCACGAGAAAACTTCTTGGAATTCATCTACGATCATCATGCTGAGCTGGAAAAATGGCATCAATATTATCAAGAACGCTCACGGATTAGAATCATCGAATGGTTGCGTAACCACGAAATCAAATTCGTCTTTGAAGAAGATCTAGACCTAGCGCCCGAGTTGGTAGAAAAAATCAAACAATACCTTTTTCAAGCCAAAGTTCCCAAAGATGTAGCTAGCGCTAGAAAAGTTTTGGAGAGCAAAGCTAAAACGTATTACTCTAATGAAGCTCTTAACCCTCGTCCCAAGCGAGGGCGACCGCCAAAACAAGCCGCTAAAACCGAAGTTGAAGTTCAGGTCACTAATGATGTTTACATGACGGTCCCTCCGGAGTTAAAAACTTTCCTATATATTCCTGATATCACTTCGGCTCATGAGGTTACCTTTTCATCGAAATTCGAAACCGAAAAAGAACTATTGGCAAGCTTACGCACCCAAAACCGTCAAGCTTCTGAATCCAAACTAGAGACAATTTTCCAAAAACTTGCCAACATCTGTGGAGATGTCAATGCTGACTTCAATAGAGACGATGAAGTTACCCTACACCACCAGGTATCACAGGAAGATATTTTCTTACCTTCAGAGGATGAGGCTCTTCCTCCTCAGCCTGAGCCTAAACCTAAAAAGGCTAAAAAAACTCCTATAAGAAAGAAAACTCCTCCCAAAAAATAATACCCATTATCAAAAATAATTACACAATCAGCACATAAAAAAGGCGCTTGAAAATTCAAGCGCCTTTTTTATTGCTCTCACCGCAAGAGATTAAGCGGGTTTAAGGGTCAACCTAGAAGCCGTCTCTCTGGGCTGTAGTGGCGAAGGATTGCCTTCTAACCAATCTTGGTGGCCTCGACGATAATATGGCGACAAAGGGTTGCCACTTTGCCCACCAGGCATGTGGAAGATAGCTTTAGCTTCCTTACCAGGAACAACCGCCATGCGTTGCGACGCCCCCAGGCCTTCTCTCATAAGCTTGGGAATATGCATATCACCGCCGAGAGGCTCAGCGGAGAAATCTGTTAAATGCTTTAAAAGTGGAACGGCCTTACTCAGAGGGTGGTGCATATCCAACCTGTTATGGTTACCCCAGGATAGATCTCCCCAATCGATATGCCTCTTATTATTTTCAAGGCGAGCAAGCAGTTGATCGAGGTAACTATCGATTTCTTGATCCCAGCTACGATAAGTAGGATCATGAAGAGCTGCCGTCTTAGCATTTACGATATTCCATACAGGCTCATCGAAGTTAAGGTATTTAAAATTAAAATCATCGTAAGCCTTAAGGCAGGGAGCCAAAATGCGGCGGGTAACATTGCCCATCACAATTTCGCGAAAACTTCTTATAATATAATAAGCTTCTGAATCTGCCGATGCTTTACCATCCCAATTAACAACTTTTGTCTTTAGCAACTCAAGATCCTCAGCATGGCCAGGATGATAATAACCTTCTAAAGATTCTAAGAGCAAGTCCTTCCAGCGCTGAAGATATAGGGATTCTTCGTCAAGCTGTATATCCAACATAGTTTCGGGGGTAGCAAAATCCACTGCGGCTAGCCTTTGCTCAATCTGATAGGCTCTGGCAGGATGAAAATAACCGCCATCGCCCAAAACCTTAAGCCAATCATTGCCTGTAGTCCGATTGTTAGCAGTCCAAAGGATTCCGGATTTGGGGTTGATGATAGTAGGATATTCTTCAGGAGAGATACATCCCAACCAACGAGCTTTACCATCGGCAAAAGATACCGGCAGATCGCTATCATAACCTTCCCTTTTAGGTATATAGCCGATAACTGTCCAAGCAATATTTCCCAAGGAATCCCCTACCATAAAGTTTAAAGAAGGAATATATACATTACGGCTAATATCGATAGCTTCATGGGCATTGTGAGCTTTCTCAAGTTCAACTATACGTAGGTTCATTGCGCCTTCTTCATACGCTATCCATTTAAGAGCAACAGGTTTACCAAAATACTCTTGATTAGGAACGATAGGCCCCCATTCGGTTTTGGCGATTTCAAGCTCTACGGGCTCTTGACCTTTAACTTTGATGATTTCGCTTTCAAACTGTATAGGCTTAGGTCCCTCAACAGTAAGGTAATGTTTCTCATCAGTTTTTTCAATAATAACCACGTCAGTAGTATTGATACATCCTTTGGTGAACCCCCAAGCAATGTGTCCATTACTCCCTAAAATCATTACCGGCAGGCCTGGTAAAGTTATTCCATCAAAGTGGACTTCTTCCTCGCCATCACGGTAATTAAAGGCAGCACGATACCAGATATTAGGCACATTAAGGTCTAAGTGCATATCACAAGCCACTATAGCTCCTTGATGGTCGGTATAACTGCCGTCTAAAGCCCACTGATTACTGCCAGTAAGCTCCGGAGCAGGAAGGTCATTTTGGGCAATAGGCTGCTGCTCTTCAAAGATGTAGTCAAAGGCGTTTATCGAGGGTATAGCGCTTATAGCTTTGTTTGTGCCATCTAGAGTAGAATCCCATGGGGAACCATTATCCATAAGAAAGCCGCTGACTTCCGAAGGCAACAAGGCTTTAAGATATCCTCGAGAAAGATCTAAAGTAGGGTCATCCTGCTGTAAGGAGATAAACATGGCAAACCCCGCCAAGATACTATCTTCGGTTTTCCATTCAGCAGGTTTTTGCCCTAACAGAAAATATTCCCAGGGCTTTCCTGAAAGATCGGCGAGCCCTTTATTGACCCCTTCGGTATAAGCCACTATAAGCTCCTTTTCGAAAGGTGTCAAAAGGCGATAATTAGCTTGCGCCTTAGCGCGAAATTGATGGAGACGGCGGGACTTATCAAAATCTATAGCTTTAGGGCCTACCAGCTCGGCAAGCTCTCCGGCAGTGCTACGCCTCAAAAGGTCCATCTGAAAGAAGCGCTCTTGAGCATGAAGGTATCCAGTAGCGCGAGCGATGTCAAGGCGATTATCGGATGTAATAGTAGGAATACCTTGCTGGTCAAAATCGATGACAACATCATCGTTAAGAGCAGGCAGATGAGCTTCACCTTCGTATTTAGGCATGCTAGCTTTAAAAATGTAATAACCTCCACCAACAACACTGGCTATCAGTACTATCAGCGTTATAAAAAGCCCAAGATAAAATTTAGGCTTTATTAAAAAGCGTAGTTTCTCTTTCATTGTTTCCTCATTTAAACAATTGGGTATCTGAAAGCATATATTTTGCCATAAACACTTTTTTAGGGCGATAATTTATCTATCTCCCCTAAAGGTACCATCTTATTGAATAGTATAAGGTGATAACCTCGTGGTTGTCACCTACTAACGAGGGGTGAAAAGCCGCAGCAAGCAAAAGCTGCCTACTGCGGCTTTTCATTCATCAATAAAGACTTTATTGATTGAGTATTCCGATAAACATATCGAGATAGTCACTAAGAAGTCGCGTTATCAAAAATTTGTTACGGACATTTTCTCTACCTGCCGGGCCGATTTTTCGTCTCAATTTATCATCTTTTAGCAGAGCTACGATTCTATCGGCGAAGCCATCAAAATCATAAGGGTCCACTAAAAAACCGCTCTCACCATCATTAATTTGTGTTGGCAAGCCACCGATGTTAGAAGCTACCACGGGAGTACCTTTCCATAGAGCTTCTGTAGCTGCTAGGCAGAACCCTTCTCGAGTTGATTTTTGAATAATAACATCAGAGTACCGTTGGACGGCATTTACTAGCCTTTCGTTATTACCCACAACCAAGAGGATATCTTTAGTTTCGAGGTGCTTACCAGCTTTCTTGATAACCTTTTCATAGATACGATAACCTTCTGGGTCATCGCTTGCCACATTATAGCACAGAATTAAGCGGCAATCGATTTGCTCTCGCACCTTTTCCCATACATCGATAACTCCTTCGGGATCTTTCCATGGGTCGAGGCGCGAAACTTGACTAATAATAGGCTTATCAGTAGGAATGCCGGCCTCTTTGATAAAGCATAGGACCTCTTCAGGGGTCATGTCGCTATTTTTAGCACTCAAAGGATTAATAGCAGGGGGCATAACCCGCTGATCAACAGGCAAGGCCTTTCTGATATACTTTTCTTCGGAAACCACCATCTGATCGTACTTTAGAAGATTGCCCTGCATAAAATCCCACAGCTCTCCATGAGGCTCCGTCAGATCAATATGACAACGCCAGATCCAGGGTTGTTTTTTACGATAATAGTTGATTAAAGCCAAAGGTTGGGGGTCATGGATAACTACGATATCATGATAAAGGTGAGAAAACTTGGCAAAAGTTTCATTAATTGTCAAATAGACATCTTTCATTTCCTGGGTAAGCTCAAGCTCACCACCTTGTAAGGCATTATGAAAACCCTTGGTAATCTCAAAAAACTCTTGGCTTCCGTGAAGAATTCGCCAGCCTGTATCGATCCCGATATCATTCATCATCAAAACTAAGGAATATAGAATCTCGGCTACCCCACCCCCTTGATAGGTTGCATTAAGGTTGATGATCTTCTTACCATAAAGCTTGCGAGCTTTTTGATATATATCTGTTAAGGTTTCATCGGGGACAACCTTACGGAAGCTTTCAAGTGTTAACATAGGTACTCCTAGAGATTTCAGTTAATAATTCTCTCATTTCCGCCGTTCCCGGCAGATAATATTTAGCTTTAGACTTTGCATTGCCCACATTGACAGAATAAGCTTGGGACGGAAGAGCTTCGAACATATCCTCATCAGTGTAATCATCGCCAGCGGCAAGAATAAAGTCCCACTGCTTTTGAGCAAGGTATTCGTTAACAGTACTATTTTTACCAATCCCTGCATTTTTTATTTCCAAAATTTTCTTACCTTCAAAGACTCCCAAATCCAAATTAACAGTCATTTCCTGCAAAGCTGCTCGCACCTCGTGTTTTCGTTTTTCTGCTAATTCCTGAGTACAGTTACGGAAATGCCAAACTAGTGAGAAATCTTTGTCTTCAATAAATGATCCAGGAGTTCTTAAGGTAAATCTTTCTAAGATAGGCCAAATTTTATCCTTCCAAAGCACACTATTGGTGTGCGATGTAACCCATGTTCCCTGATCACTTTTCTTCCATGCTCCATGCTCAGCAACTAAATTTAGCCTTGAGCATCCTCCTAGCCATTCATCCAAAGTATAGCGGTCGCGACCACTAATGACTACAACTCTATTGTGAGGGTCTTCGCTCAAGGTCTTTAGAAGCTCTAGAATTTTTTGATCGGGCTTGGCCATTTCTGGTTTTTCTACAATATCAACAAGAGTTCCATCATAATCTAAAAGAATTAAGCGCTGTTGACTATTATAGTAACTGTCGACAATCTCCTTGCGCGTTGAAGCTACAAGCTTTTTTGTTTCTACTGCATTTTGCTTGTCTTTAACTTGTTGAAGGCTATCAATAAAATCCTCAGCCCACCGAATAACATTATTATAAGCAAGGCGATGCTGCATAGCTTCCATACGCTGACTACGCTCAGCAAGGGGCATTAGCAGCGCTTGATGGATTTTGGAGCTAATCCCTTGCTTGTCATTAGCGTTGACCGTCAGAGCTTCAGGTAATTCAGAGGCGGCTCCTGCCATTTCGCTTAAGATTAATACTCCGTTTTTATCTTGCTGAACAGCAACAAACTCCTTAGCTACCAAATTCATCCCATCCCTTAAAGGGGTTACTAAAGCTACCTCTGCTTTTTTGTATAGAGCTATTAGCTTATAAAATTCTAACGGTCTAAATATATACCAGACAGGCACCCATCCTATAGTTCCATAACGCCCATTGATATTACTGATACGGCGTTCTAATTTACTACGTAGCTTTTGATAGCGCTCGACATCGGTACGCGAAGGGACAGCTACCAAAATAAGGACAACTTTTTCATGAAAATCGGGATAATCATGGAGGAACTGCTCGTAAGCCTCCAACCTCCCCACAATACCTTTGGTGTAATCAAGGCGATCTACCGACAGTATTATCTTGCGGTCACTGACACCATTTTCTATTTTTTTAGCAGCTCTTTGCGTTTCAGGCTGAAGAGGTGCCGTAGCATATTTATCATAATCAATGCCCATAGGAAAAGTATCTACCTTTACAACCCTCCCTTCAACATTAAGTTCCCCCATCGTTGGCTCACAGCCTAGTATTCTACTAGCGCTATTGAGAAAGTGATTGGCATAATCATAAGTATGAAATCCTATCTGGTCGGACCCTAAGATCCCATTTAAAAGCTCATTACGCCAAGGCAACAACCTAAAGGTCTCAAAAGAGGGAAATGGGATATGCAAGAAAAAGCCAATAGAAGCATCAGGGGCATGCTTCCTAATCATTTGAGGGAGAAGCATCAGCTGATAATCATGAACCCAGATAACATCGCCAGGTTCCCAAATGTCCATTACAACCTTGCAAAATTTTTCATTAACAGCAACATAGTGCTCCCAGTAGTCAGAATCATAAACAGTATACTGATTGAAATAGTGGAACAGAGGCCAGATAGTTTTATTGCAAAAACCACCGTAATACGCCTTTAGGTCATCTTCTGTAATAAATACAGGGTAATAGCTGTTGGCCTTCATCTTTGATCTAATAGATTGGCAATCTTCATCATCTAAAACATCAGCATTAATTCCTGGCCAGCCTATCCAGAGCACTTCCCTTGAATCAATAAAAGATTGCAACCCCGTGGCTAATCCTCCCACGCTATGATTATAATGCAAACTATTATGGTCTTTGGTTACCGTTAACGGTAGGCGGTTGGAGATAATAATCGTACGAGCCATTGCAGCCTTCTTTAATTTGAGATTATAAACAAATTATATCAATACTGGTTCAGTATTGGGGTGATGGCAAGAAAAAATTCTTCCGTCCCAAGATAAGGGGCGCCCCAAAAATTGCAAACTATCATTTTGAATCATTATTGATATATATCCCCTTTCTTCTCTAATGTCAATTTTCAACTTGCTGGCGAACAAGATTATCAGGAACACTTTTAAGATAAAGGTCACGCTGAGGGAATGGTATCGTAATGTTATGTTCACGTAAGGATGTTTCGATTTCCCACAAATATGAAGAGTAAAACCCTCCTCTATGACCACGGCCGTAGACACTAACCCATACTACCAATTCAAAATTCAAAGCATTATCACCAAAACCCGTCAACCATAGATTAGGGTCGGCAAAAAAAGCAGAGTTTTTAACCGTAAGCGAAACTCTATCGGCAGCCTCCAAAGCGGCTTTTTTCACTAAATCCTTATCGCTACCATAGGCTACACCGAAAGGGACATGGAGCCGTATGTAGCCATGTTTCATCGTCCAGTTAGTCGTTTTGTGGACAACCATCTCGGAGTTGGGGACGATAACTTCAGTGCCATCATAAGTTTGAATAATAGTATTTTGAACATTGATGGAGATAACTTTGCCCCACAGGTCAGAATCAAGTTGAATGTAGTCACCAACCTTTATATTCCTGGTAAAGAGAAGGAGCAGTCCGCACAAGAAGTTGTTGACGATACCTTGGAGACCAAAACCAATACCAACACTCAACGCCCCTAAAATTATAGCCAGGCTACTGAGATCTAGCCCCATACTAGAGATGGCAAAAAGAATGGCTATAAAGAGGATAATATAATGAATTAAAATTCCTATCGTAAAAATATTCGATTCCGAAAAATCTTTACGTTTCTTAGCTAAGTTATTTATAGCATTACGCATAAGTCTTGAAATAAACAAAGCTACAACGATGATCAGGCAAACCTTGAAAATCACCATCAACGTTATTGGCACATTACCGATGGTAAAAAAGCTATAGTACGCAAAGTCTACAACCGCATTATAAATTTTCCCCGACCAGTCATAAGCAGTATCTATCCAGCGCTGATAAGTAGTAGTATAAGGCTTTAAATAGACCTCCAGCTGGGTAACAGCTTGCTTTGCATGTCTAATTTCTATTTCGAGAAGCTTAAGGGTGGAGAAAATTTTGTTGGTTTCCTCGATTTGACGTTGATAGAGATCTTCAACAAGAGACCTTTTTATATCGGGGATAAGCAAAAGGTTAGCATAAACTTGGCCTGTCTCAATCTGGGCCTGCTGAGCAATAGCTTGAAACTCTTTACGCTTGAGGGCTATAGATACCAAGCTGTTATTAGTTTGGCTGATAAAATTGTTTAGCTGGGAAATGTCAATATCTTCGCCATAGAGCCAAGCTTGATAAAGAGATCTTTTGACCTCCAAAAACATTAAGCTCGTCTCCTGATAGGCAAGGTTAATCTTCTCTGCCAATAGCTCCAACCTTAAAAGCTGTCGCTCAGCGCGTTGCAGCTCGGTCTCGAAAGGAGCTGCTGTTAAAGCAGATTCCATTTTAGGCAATTTATCTCTGATATTGCTGATCGCCAAGCTGAATTCATTGATCTCATTCTGTAGTTTTTCAAAATCGAGAGGGCGCAAGACAAACTTTGTCAAAGAAACTTCAAGTTCATCATTAAGATTAGCAAGCTGAGCTTCATGGGCTTCTAAGCGAGCCTTAAGTAAGCGGAGTTCTTCTTTCAGCACCATAAAACTCGCCTCCTGCGACATGATATTCAAACCTGTCAACAGTTTTTCTGAGGACTTAGCTTCCTGAGAGAGATAGCTAGCCATCAGCTTATTGATATTGCTTTCAATATCTAATAAACGCTCATTTTTGGCTGCAATTTCTTTTTTTTCGACTTTAACTTTTTGCTCGAGCTCATAGATATCATCGACGATCTTAAGTTGCATCTCTAGAGAGTATATTTCTTTATAAGAAGTAGGGTCAGGAAGTTGTACAGCTGTTTTACTACGAAATTCTGGGATGGCCTGCAAAGTTTTATTAATCTTTTCTACCAAGGCTGTTACGGAACGAGATATAGCTGGATCAACCTCAGCTTGAACAACATTAAGCTTGTCGCTAAGATTATTTATCCGTTGAGGCAAATCTTGAGGAGGCACATCGAAATAACCTGCCCATCCGGGCTCCAACTTTAAAGGGTGAGGAGCATTATTATCGATAGCTTCTTGTTGAGAAATCGGCATAGCTTTCACATCTTTAGTGCTACTCTTGCCATAAGTGAAAAAGGCCAAAAAAGCCAATGTTATTATAAAAAGGTACTTCCAATTAAATTTCTTCATCATATCATTTAAACCATGGTATTTTTCTCAAAGCCAAGATAGTAGTTAAAGCTGAAGCCACCGCAAACAAGCCAAACCAGTAAAAGCCCCAAGGGTTATGGGCTCCCGGGATTCCTCCTACATTAATACCAAATAAGCCAGTAAAAAAGCTCAAAGGCAAAAAGACTACCGTTACCAAAGCGAAAACATACATCAACTTGCTAGTCTTTTCTGACAATATCCTAGATTTTTCCTCTTGAAGTGCTTTAGCGCGATCCCTAACCATATCAATATCTTCTACATTTCGTAAAATCCAGTCTAGCTGCTGTTTTAGTTTGTTATGCTGTTTAGAAGACATCCAGGAATAATCCGCCAATGTTAGCTGTCGCAAAACATCTTTTTGCGGCACTAAAAAACGCCGTAAAATAATTGCTTGGCGGCGGATCAAGGAAAGGGTGTTCTCATCATGATTATCATAATCATCCAGCAAAGAATCTTCTTCACTATCGATACGTTCTTCTATGTTTTCTATGATCTCCTCATAACCTTTTAAGATTAACCCCACAAATTTAATCATTATTTCGGGTATACTAGGAACCAATACACCTCTCTCAATATCACTAAAAAAATTGTCGAAAATCGTCAAAGGTCTTTTAGAAAGGGTGAAAATACGTTTTTTTTCAACCCACATTCTGACAGAAACTAAGTCCTCAACATCGTCAACTGAAATATCATTGACCCCTTTAAGAATCAACAGGAAACCTTTTTCCAGAGAAAGTAGACGCGGCCGGGCATCTTTCACAAGAAGTCCATTGATAACAACGCTATCCAAATCATACTTTTCTTCAAGCAACCAGGCTACCTTAGGATGAGAAGCATCTATATGATGCCAAGTCATCTCCTCAGACTGAGAGTCTGGAGAGTCATCATCAATAGCTCTAAGTTGGCCATCTTGCCCGATGCAGTAACTGCAGATAATTGGATTCGATAGATTGTCATCTTCTGTCATCTGTTAACATTCCCCCACCCCAAAGTTATGACGTTAGCTTCAACAAAAGGAAATCAAATTTTTAAAGAATAGCTCGATGCAGCTCCGAAACGCCTTAGATATATTTCACCTAAAGCCTTTGCAGATCAAATCTTTAATCATTATTGGGTATATAACATTAATATTTGATCGTCTAGGAAAAATTAAACCCGTGATAGCATCCTGACTACGGATTAGATTTTTCTATGGCAGAAAATTGTCATCTTATAAGATACGAATGATAGTGCAAAAACATCAAAAAAGAGGAACGTTATGAAAGAGTGTTGGTTAATCGTAGCAAACAGTTCAAAAGCTAAAATTTATAAAGTAGAAACAGTCCACAGCCTCAAAAAAATACATACTTTCTTACATCCGGAAAGTCGCTTATATCAAGCAGACTTGGTTAGTGATCGAATAAAAGCCAATTTTGACCACCAGGGCGTGGGCAGTGAACATCACGATACCGAAAGCAAGGAACCTCCCAAAAAACAAGAGGCTATAAAATTTGCACGACAGATAAATAGTTATCTTTTAGATGCCTTACAAGACGACAATATTGAAAGGTTATATATATCCGCTAATGCTCAATTTCTAGGGCTTCTACGAAATGAGCTCAACCCTAACGTTGCTAAGCTAATATACCAAGATGTCGATAAAGATCTTACTAATGCTAATGAAAAAGAAATTATCGACCATTTCCGTCTTTTTTTATAATCTGCAATGACAACCTAATTTTTATCACCTGCCCGCGATCTCTATCGCGGGCTTAATTTATTGAATTTACCACGAAGATAGCATTTACAATCGTCTAACAATGAATAAAGGGCAGGCACTACCAACAAAGTTAATAGAGTAGCTGTTAACATTCCACCTATAACAGCAGCACCCATAGGCCTACGGGCTTCAGAGCCTGCTCCAAAACCCATAGCTATTGGAATGATGCCTAAAATAGTAGAAAGAGCTGTCATCAGAATCGGCCTTAACCGCACCTTGCCAGCTTCTTGAATAGCCTGTTGACGCTCCACTCCTCGGCTCCTGAGAGTATTGGTATAGTCTACTAAAAGTATTGAGTTCTTTGTTACTAGTCCCATCAACATTATAATGCCGATAATGCTATAAATATTAAGAGTCATACCAAAGATCATCAAAGCCCCCAAAGCCCCGATCATCGACAAAGGTAGTGCTCCCATAACTATCAGAGGATAAAGAAAGCTGTCGAACTGTGCTGATAATACTAGATAAATGATAGCTACCGCCAGAGCAAAGGTAAAAGCAAAAGAAGCAAAAGAATCCCTCATCTCCTCGGCTTGTCCTGTCAGCTGGGTATCAAAGTTGTCAGGCAAAATCTCCGCTGCATATTGCTCTGCTATCGCAACGGCTTCTTGAAGGGTTAAATTCTGTAAATTGGCAGAGACTCGCACTGAGCGACTACGGTCATAACGATTGATGCTGCTAGGCCCTACACCTTCTTGAAGGTCTATGATATTGGCGAGTTCTACAAGCCGATCGTCATCACCCTCTACATTAATACTGGAAATAATTTGGGGAGTAGCGCGATCCTCTTTCGGCATCTGGAGGATAACTTCATAGCGTTCTGATCCTACAATAAATTTAGTATAATCATTACCTGCCAAAAGAGTATTGAGGTTGTCAGCGATATCGCTTAACGACACTCCTAGGCTAGCAGCTTTATCGCGGTCGACATATATTCTAACTTCGGGCTTATTGATTTCCAAATCAGTGTCAACCTCGATAAAACCGGGGGTTTCAGAAAGCTTTTGGGTAAAAGCAGTGCTATATTGCTGTAGACTCTGAAAATCCGTGTTAGTGATGATGAAATCAAAATCTCTGTTTTCCATGCCCCGCGAAAAAGGACTAAAAGAAATTACATATGCGTCAGCACCAGTAATTTTTGCCAATTGTTTCCTGATTTGTTTGAGGATAACCTCTTGATGTTGACGATTATCTCGTTGGGTCAAAGTGACAAACAACATTCCCTTATTAACTTCGGGAGCTCCCCCCATCGAAAGTGCAAGGGCGGAGAAAAATCCTTCGATATCTGAACGTTCTTCGAGGATAGCTTCGATTTGCTTCAAATATGTATCGGTATACTCCAAAGTCGCCCCTTCAGGAGCTTGCAGCTCAATAGCAAAAGCTCCTCGGTCTTCAGCGGGGACAAATTCCTTGCCAACAACCTTGAAAGCTATCAGGCTCATTCCAAAGGCTATGGCACCTATAACAATTATCATACCTCGATGAGAAAGAGTCTTACGCAACAAATTTTTGTAATGGTTTTCTAGGTAAATATAACCTTTTTCTAAAGTGTTGTAGATCTTATAGTGCTTTTTCCTATGAGTCAAAACCCGTGAGCATAGCATAGGGGTTAAGGTTAGGCTGACAAAAGTAGAAATGGTCACCGCCACCGAGGTGGAAATTCCGAACTCGTAAAAAAAGCGCCCCACCTGCCCCTCCATAAAAGCTACAGGCAAAAAGACCGCCACCAAAGATACGGTAGTAGCAATAATAGGGAAGACAATCTCTTTAGCGCCATCAATAGCAGCCTGGAAAGGCTTTTGACCTTCTTCGATATGCCGGAAGATATTTTCCAGCATAACAATAGCATCGTCGACAACGACACCGATAGCCAAGACGAGAGCTAGAAGGGTAAAATTGTTTAGAGTAAAGCCCAAGAAATACATCACCGCAAAAGTTGCCACAATAGAAATAGGTATCGCTAGAGCAGGAATAATGGTGCTACGAACATTCCGCAAAAAAAGGAATATCGTCAGCACAACCAAAATACCCGCCAGCAACAAAGTTTGCCTAACTTCGTCGATTGATTTACGGACAAATTCGGAACTATCATAGGCTATAGATACCGACATTTGGGGCGGCAATCGCTTGCTAGCCTTTTCCAGCGCCCTCTTTACCCCATCTGCTACATTAACAACATTGGCTTCTGATTGCTTAACGACACCCATTCCTACGGTTGGCTTGCCATTATAACGGGCAAGGGTTCGCATATTTTCTACGCCTGCTTCAGCTTTACCAACATCTTCTAGGCGAATGGGAGTACCATCCTTGTAAGCTACTACCATCTCATTAAAGCCGGCAACTGTAGTGATATCACCTTCGAGCTTTACCGAAAACTCTTTGTTAATGCCCTCTACACGCCCTGCGGGCATTTCTATATTGCGCATCTTCAAAGCTTTGATAACATCATCGACGGTCAGCTTTCGTGCAGCGAGTTTATTACTATCCAACCAAAGCCTAACAGCAAAGCGTTTTTCTCCCCCAAGCATCACCGATCCAACTCCACTCACTTTCTGGAGTTGCTCTTTAAGGTTAAGGTCGACATATGTTGAAAGCTCCTGTTGGGACATGCTCTCGCTACTAACGGCTATCCACATGATAGGAAAAGAGTTAACATCAAATTTTTGAACAATAGGCTCTTCAGCATCACCAGGTAAATCGCGGCGAGCTCTAGCAACTTTGTCACGAACATCTTGGGCAGCAACATCAATATTACGATCCAAAACGAACTCAATAGTTACCACACTATGACCTTCAGAACTTACTGAAGTGATGTTCTTGATACCTTCGATAGTACCTACTTCTTCTTCGATAATATCAGTAATATCCTGCTCGACGATTTCAGGGCTAGCCCCCGATAGAGCTGTCGCAACAGTAACAATAGGGAAGTCAACATCAGGCAACTCTCGTACTGGCAAGCGCACATATCCTATAATACCAAAGATCACTAGAATCAGCGACATTACTATCGCTAAAGTCTTTCTTCTAATGCACACCTCAGGTAAATTCACCTTAATCCCCCTTAATATGGACTTTTAACCCTTCCTGAAGGCGATGATGTCCTGTGATCACTACCCTATCCTGAGCTTGTAACCCCTCAACAATTTGGACTTCTCCTGGCTCTCTAAGACCTAGAGAAACCTCTCTTTTATGAACGACGCTGCTATCATCGACAACATAAACAAACCACCCTTCACGCTCGGAAACAATAGCTTCTTCAGGTAAAACTACAGCATCTTCTATCTTTTCAATAATCACTCTGGTAGCAGCATACATCCCTGGTTTCAACTTCCCCATAGGGTTAGAGACTTTAGCTTCTAGAGGAAAAGTGCGGGTACTAACATCTACCACGGGGCTGACTTTATCAACTATGCCTACAAAATCTTCCTGAGGATATGCCTCTACAGATACCACTGTCTCCAGCCCTTCATGAACTAGGGGCAAATATCTTTCGCTCAAGTCAACGGTTATTCTGACCTTGTCGAGCTTATCAATTAACGCTATAGGCGTTTCTGGCACAACTTTCTGGCCTTGGTCGAGATAAGTTCTACCTACAATGCCATCAATGGTAGAAAGGACAGGAAACTCTTGATAAGCATAGCCTATTTGATCGCGGTCAATAAAAGCTACGGGCTCGCCCTTTTTTATTTCGCCGCCTTCTTTAATGGTATACCTGATAAGCTTACCACTGACCTTAGAAAATAGGGTAGCTTCTTCTTGAGCTTTTATAGTTCCTACCCCTTTAAGATGATAGTAAAGCTGTTTTTGCTGAGGTTTTCCCACTGTCACATAAATGGAGCTTACCTCATCCTGTATTTCATCGTTCGAACAGCTTCCCAAAGTTATTGCCAATAGTAGTAATAATATCCTAAAGCTGCTCATAATTATTCCTCTCTGATAATATCTTGGGCAAAAACCCCAACTTCTTTTGATAGCCAAGCTGCCGCCAGGTGAGCGTTATTTTCCTGATTAACCAAATCAATCTTGGCTGATATAAATCGGTGAAAAGCTTCTTGTAAGTCAAGGTTTGTAGCCTGCCCCAGCTGATAACGCTGACTAATAGCCTGATAGTTTTCCTCTTCAAAAGCCACCTCATAGTGTAAAGCATCAATATTGGCTATAGCCGTCTGTCCCGCGAGCCATGCATCGGAAACTTGCAAACGCACATCTTCTTTCTGCTTTTTGTAGTTCAACGCAGCTTGTTTATAACGCGACAGAGCTTGGCGAGCTTCGGCTTTTATTTTTCCTCCTTCCCACAAAGGCCATTCAGCGGTAAAAGCTACCGTCCAAAAGTTATTTTGCTGGTAAGAGTTTGCTGGATCAGCCCACTGGTTATTAGCTTCAACAGAGACGGTAGGCCAACGTTGCCGTTTTCTAGCCGCTAGCTCCTGATGATACGCTTGAACTTCTGCTTGCCGCCCCTGAAGATCTTGGCGGTGCTGCCAAGCTTTCTGTACTAGGCTGTCCAAATCTTCATCAAAAATCTGATAATGCTTATAGTAATTTTCATATTCAATAGGGTCAGAAGTTACGGACGCCCCTAAATAATTGGAGAGTAGCAGCTTAGCATAACGACTGTTATGCTCTACATCGAGCTTGTCGCGCTCCGCTTTATATTTTTCGGCTTTTGCTTGCAAAAGATCGGTCTTAGGAACTTCTCCCGACCGATAGCGAGCTTCTGCTACAGATAACTGTTGATCGGCAAGCTTTAGCTTCTCCTTCATCACTTGGCGCAATTTTTCAAGCTTCCCTACGTCAAAATAAGCCTGAGCAACCTCAAAAAGAAGTTCTTGTATTTGCCTTTTAGAAAAATGGCCTGTCGCTCTAGCATAATATTGATTGCTACCATAAGCGGCAAAAGTTGTTCCATCAAAAAGAGTTTGGCGCAGCCTAAGATAAGCTAACCGCGAAGGACTTGGCGATCGGGGAAGCTCTTTCTTATAATACGTCAAAGAACCATCAGCAGATAATTGAGGCAATAGGTACGATCTAGACTTAATAACCGCTAAATCAGCATGATGCTTATCAAGCTTAGTGATCTCTATTTCTTCACGATGATGATAAGCCCAAGATAATGCCTCTTCCAAAGAGAGGCCCTCTCCCTTTCCTTTGACTGTTAGGCTCAATGTAAGGCAAGCTATAACTATACAAAACTTACCACTAATGCCTTTCACTGCTGAACCTCGGCTCTAATTTTAGGCAAGGATTGAGGATAATTCTGCTGTAAAAAAGCTATCATCTTTTCTCGTACCAAGCACCTCAACTCCCAAGATATTGAAGAATTCTTCACCGAGAACAATGCTCGTAATTCTATAGTTTTTTCAGTAGCATTAGAAACCTGCAAATTCCAAAATTTACCGTCCCAAAGGGAAGTGTTACTCAAAATCTCCTGCAACTTTGAGCGCAGCTCTTCAACAGGTACAGAGTAATCGACATAAAGATATAGCGGTGCTAACAAGTCAGAAGAGACCATCGTCCAATTCTGGAAAGGCTTGTCGGTGAAATATGAAAGGGGCACTACCATCCTACGAAGATCCCAAATCTTGACAACGACATAAGAAATAGTTATCTCTTCAATACGCCCCCATTCCCCTTCTACGATAACGACGTCATCAACCCTAAAAGGCTGGGTGAAAGCTATCTGGATTCCTGCTATTATATTTTCCAATATCGGGCGAGCGGCGACACCTAAAACTATACCCGCTACTCCCGCAGAACCTAGCAAGCCAATACCCAAACTTCGTATTGAAGAGAACTGCATTAATATCAACGCTATAGTGAGGACAATGATAATCAACTCTCCGATACGTCGCAGAATACGGAAGCGGGTCTTGATTTGACGGGCAAACAAATTGTCGGCAACATCATTACGATATCTTGCTAATAAAGCTCTCTCGCTCAATCGCAGCAAGATAATAGCTAGCCATCCCATGGCAGCAATAAAGGCAATACTTATCATCTTCGAGATATTTCCCATAACATTATTAGGGATAGGAGCAAAATAAGGCTTAACGAATAAGACGATAAATAAAACAGGAATAGTAGCGCTTAAAATACGTAGATTCAATTTAAAGCGATATGCTCCACTGACCTCCAGCAACTTGTTGGAAAAATATGTTAATACCCAAAACAATATACCCCCTATTCCAACAGCTATTACAGCAAACACCAACATTTGCCATTCCCATGACCAGCTCTGTACTTCCTCCATAACAACACCTAATATTACCTTTGCAATAGTGTCACTGTAGCATATCAGTCTATGCCCTGCAACCTTACCATAAATTTATTTTAAAGGTGATCTTAGCCTACCCGCAATTTCTGTCTCAAGATCGGGTTTTGCTTTACAATTTACCATCTTAAAAATATTGTCATAAGACAAACTGACATCGGAAAGGATTATGATGAGAATAGCCGCCTTAACTATTTTAATAAGTCTTTTAAGTTTTTCCCAACACCTTTTTTGTTGTACTACTATCCTAATAACTAAAGGAGCCACTAGCGATGGATCATGCTTCGTAGCCCATTCCGATGATAATGAGCTTGGAGACCAACGCATAGTTTATGTTCCTGCAGCTGACCATTCTCCCGGCAGTAAAAGGCCTATATACCCTTACGGAGAGCATTACCCCCGCCTTGTTAGCAAACGTGCTCCCGCCTATGCTTTAGCAGACCACCATGAAACTTCCCCTACAGCTTATATCGATCAGGTCAATCATACTTATGCTTATTTCGATGGCAATTACGCTATTATGAACGAAAAGCAGTTGGCGATAGGAGAATGCACCAACGCTTCCAAATGGCAACTCGACTACGACCCTTCCTTACGCAAGATAGAAATCTCTGAGTTATCACGAATAGCTTTAGAACGCTGCGACAATGCACGCGATGCTATCACGGTGATAGGAAAGTTGGCTGAAGAGTTAGGTTATTATGGGTGGGGAGAAACCTTGCTGATAGCCGATAAAACCGAAGGGTGGGTCTTCGAAATAAGCTCTTCTCCTACTGGCACCAGCGCATTATGGGTCGCTAAGAAAGTTCCCGACGGTGAGGTATTCGTCGCTGCCAATGAATTTCGTATCAGGGAAATAGACCCCGATGATAAAGATATGATGTATTCCTCAACCCTCTACGATATCGCTCAACAGCAGGGGTGGTGGTCACCGGACAATTCTAAAAAGCTCGACTGGCTACCTTCAACAAGTCCTGGAGAATATAACCATCCTTACTATAGCTTACGCAGGGTATGGCGTTTACAAAGCAGGATAAACCCCACTCTCAACCTCAGCCCTTGGGTTGAAGGGGGATATACACGAGCTTATCCTTTTTCTATTAAGCCTCACAAAAAGTTGACTGTTAAGGATGTAATGGATCTTTATCGCGACCACTATGAAGGGACACCTTTCGATATGACAAAGGGGATAGCGGCAGGCCCTTTTGCTTCTCCTAACCGTTATATTGGTTCCTATGATATAAGGAGTACCAGGTCAAGCTTCACCTCACCCAAAATTGCAGGCAGCTGGGAGCGCCCCATTTCGATTTTTTACTGTGGCTACAGCTATATCAATCAAATCCGTGATTGGCTGCCCGACCCTATAGGAGGAGTAGTTTGGTATGGCCCTGATGCTCCTATCAACACCTGCTATGTACCTTTTTATATTGGCATGACCGACTTACCGACCCCATATCAAAGCGGAAGCTCTAAAGACTTCAACTTCAAAACTGCTTGGTGGGCCTTCAATTTTGTCGGCAATTGGATGCAACTGAAGTATAGTTATATGATCGAAGATATTAAAAATGTTCAAAGTGAAATAGAGCCCAAAGAAATTCTTATGCAAACCGCCATCGACCAAGGTGCTTTGGCTCTCTACCATCAGGATCAAGAGCTCGCTAAAGAGTATCTCACCACCTATTGCACCGACAACTCAGAAAAAATAGTCGCCAGATGGTGGCATTTAGCCAAGTACCTCATAGAAAAATATTCTGATGGCTACCTCAACAAGCCTAACCTTAGCCAAGAGATTGGTTATCCCCTAGATTGGCTAAAAGTCAGCGGCTATTACGAAGGACCCACCCAATACGAAAACCCTAAATAAAATGACGATGACTGCTTATTTTGACCCCTCTACACGATTACCGGAAGCGCTTATCACTTCCTTTCCTGCAGATGAAAATCTACCAGAGCCTCCTATTACCCCAGAGTACCGCTATAGGATTCCATGGGAATCTATTATCAATCCAGCTATTTTAAGAGTAAGTAGCCTCTTTGCTTCTTATGGCACAGGATATCTTTCTGCCCTAGCTGCTGATAACGGCAATAATTTTCAAATCACCCTAGCCAGTAGCAGCTTCCTTATAAGCTGTGGCTGCAACCACCTCTTGTCAAGAAATAATAGCACAAGATTTTCTCATCGAGAATTTCGCGCTGCTTACCTCAAGCACTGCTTAATGTATCTTTCAGGTGCTGCTAGCAGAATAGCGTTAAAAACCTCTCACAAACCCAATAAAACTAAAATAGCCTTTGCAGCTATGATAGTCCTAACAACCTACTGTGGTTGCCGCTGCTTAAAAGCTTCTAAAACATATATTGAAAAATTAGAACAAAAACTTCGCTGGAAGAAAGATGCCCTTGAGTGCAAGCAAAGCATTATCGACCAACAAGCCCAAACTATAGAACAGCTACGACAGCTCCTAAGAAATCGACGATAGCATTTATCCTTGCAGTAAAAAAGGTTGCAGGAATAAGATTATCACCCTGACATTAATAAAATTATCCTCCGGTTATGTTTATCAGGTTTTTATTAGTAGCAATTTTAATAAACTATTGCTGCATCTCTCTTTTAAGTGGAGATTGTTACCGCTTAAATCATAGAGATATCATCCCCCAAGCCGACAAAATCCAATACGGGCCTAAATGTGCTCGCTTGATATCTTTGCAAAATAGCCCTCACTATAAAAAAGATTTTGATATCCCCGCTTTTTTCCCTATCGCCAACCAAGAAATCAAAGACTATCTTAACTTCTGGAACCCCTACTGGCAATCCCTTTGGCAAAAATTTTATGATATACAGTCTAAGGAATCCAACAACTCTATAGCGCCTGAAGCTATTCCAATATTACAAGCTATTCGAGAGCTTATCAAAGAAACCTTTCGCCTCCACCCCTACAGCTCTTTAGCTTTAGAATCATGGCTAGAACAACACGAGTCGGAAACCCTTATCGTTCGCAGCTCAGGCAATGAAGATAGTGACTATTTTATTAATGTAGGAGGCAATCTCAGCGTCCCCGCTATAGGTGTCAACAAGTCAGAAGTTTCACAGGCTATCGGAGACGTTGTTGCCTCTTATTTCAGCCCCTATTCCCTCAAACAGCGCCTTTGGGGGGGCGATGATATTTTGAGTGATACATCGTTTGCCCTTTTCCTACAAGTTATGGAAACAGAGCTCTTTGATGAACAACAGGCCTCTTACGATATTCCTACGATAACTTCGGGGATTATGCACACTTCCAAGTATGGCCGCTCTCTTGATGAAACTACTTTTATCCAATCATGCTTCGGCAACGGCAAGATGATTATCGAAGGTAATAGTGAAGGTTTTGACACTTTTTATATCAATAGTCAAAGTATCGTCCATTCTTTGATAGGAGAAAAACGATGGAGCAAAGTCGTCTCTTGCTCCTCCAATAACCGTGATTTTCCGGGCTATGAACTCAAAACTGTTCCCAACCACCCCAAGATCAGAAAGCTTAATTCCTTGAAAATAAGGACCGCCAAACGCTTGAAAAAGATAGCTTCCGAGCTACAGCAACATTTCTGCAAACCGATGGTCATCGAATGGGTGTATAATGCTGATAAAGATCGCATTTATGTAGTAGAAGCGCGGCCAGCTATGTCACCTTTTGCAATCCATAAAACTACCTATCTGTCACAAGAACTTATTGACAATACTGAATCAGTATCGGGGGCCATTATTGCTGCTAGCGGTGATTATGTTAGAATAATATCTCATAAAGATGATGTTATCATAGCTCCTGATGTCTTGGAAGCTTTGCAGATTTACCGTCAACACAAGCGCCCTACCAAAGCTGTAATAGTAAAGCATTGGACGCCTTCGACCTCTAACGCTGTAACCATTTTACGTGCAGCAGGTATAGCAGTTTTTACTCCCGATGATTTTGAAAAAGTACATAGCTGGTTGCAACAAGATGATCAGACTAATGCCATTTATCTCGATGTTCAACGGAGCTTATGTGTAAAAGCGTTGCCTTCTGCTGAAGAAAATATCGACAATGAAAACTCCTTTTTCCGCCAAGGAGTAATAGCCTTAGCACTCCAAAAAAATCGAAGTATTATACCGGCATCTCACCCTCCTGCTACTTTAGAACAGCTGCTAGGAGAAACTTCGCCGGAGTCGACAGAAACTTTCGCCGAGCTTTATTCAACGTTGCTTACCGCCTCCGATAGCAAAAAGGCTGCTATCTTAAAAAAGATTTACCACCGCGGATGCAGAATATACTACCTATCACAAAATAATCCCGAATTACGCCAACGTTCAGCCTCACTTTTAAAAGCTTTAGAATACTCGTGCCAAGAGATGGTAGACGCCTTGCAAGGGCACGCCTACCAGGGTTTGGCTTTACACTGGCTATGGTGTATTCTATTTCAACAAAATAATCCCTGCTTCGCCTGCATCGATTCTTTTTGCTTGATAGAAGCCGAACTCGGAGCTGTACCTCACACCGATGATGTTACCAAATACAAAAAACTTTCTAAGCGCGCCCTTAATGACCATTTAGCCTCTAAATGGGAATCTTTTATCGATTCCGCTCAATATTATCCTCAACATCAACAAGAAAAATTATTTAGCTCTTTAGATGTTCTTAAGCGCCACAAAATTTCTGCCGAGTGGCTCAACACATCTTTTTCTCAACTAGTCAAGGATGAAACCCTTACAACCCTAGATATTATCAATGCCATCTATAAGGATAACATCTTTAATATTCCCCATATTGCTGATTTAGATAAAAAACAGGAGATCCTAACTTCATGGAAAAACGATACTGTTTTATCCAACTGGGAAGATCCTCACAAATTCGAGTCTTTATGGGAACTCTTTCAATTAGAGTTTATACCTTTGACTCAAGAACGCAAGATTTATCAGTATATCGAAGACAGCTCAGCAAGTCCTTTAGTACTTCTCGCCTACCTAAAATACTTGGAAGATTTAGCCAACACCTATGACCTCACTATAAAAAAAGTCAAAGGCAGCCCTCATTATGCTAGCAAAAATGAAAAAAGCCTGCAGTGCAAAAGAGTAGCTATGATGCTTAAAGGGTTAAAGGATATGATGAACGCTACCCTAGAAATGCTACCAGCGGAATATTTTCTTTGTTGGAGCCGCCATGTTTTTGAAGATCGTCATATCCTCCAAAAAGAACCTTTGCTAAAGTTTATTTCACAAGCTTTCTCTTTTCATGCTGCTCACAATGATCCTAGCGAGCTTCACCCTTCTACAGGCTTTTCCCCTCTTGGAGCTGCTATAGGATCAGGGTGCGCCTTTTTCAGAGCTTTGACAGGCCATACCCAAATCACTAAAGAAGAAGCTATCAAAGCTATCACTCTTGAGGATCTCTTTGAGCTCTTCCATACTAACATCTTGAGAGCATTAGCCGTAGAATATTATCATTATGGCTTAAATCGCGATGTACTGCCTCCTCTGATGGCCTTTGTATGCGAGAGAATAGAAGATATTACCTGCGACATCTATACTCCCGGCAATCCCCATGAAATGCAATTCTATTCAACATCTTCACCATATCTTTTCTCGCTCCAATACCCTTATCCCGAGGTTAAGGCTGTCTACATACATCCTTTGCGCGATCATAGCGCTACCTTTCAAGTTTCCTATAACCAAAAAACTTCAGAACTCTTATTGAGCGGGAATTTCTTCGGTCATAATGGCAATAACAGAATGACCCATATCAAGCACTTTTTAACTCTTATCTCAATAATTAACGGCTTAGAGCTGGAAACCGCCCCTACCTATGATGAACAATCTTTCACCTTAAGCTATTGCTGGAAATTCCTTGATGATCATAATGACGAAGACCTCAAAGCTTTTTTCCCCTCTTTGCTCCACTATATCGCCCGCCTAGAAAAGAGCATGTTCTTTTGCGATCTATCACCAGACCTCGACACACTATTCTTACAAGCATACCAAACGATTACCCAGCTATCTGACCCTGAAGACGCCAATCGCATATTGAACTATCTTCTCAAACAAAAATTGTTGACCGAAGACACACGCTTTGCAAATTTGTTTTTAGAAGCTTTAAAATTGACAGAACTGACCCCTAGCCAGCAAGGAACCTTTCAAGAGTTACTATGCGACGATTCATTACCTAAAGAATTAGAAAACCTCCACCTGAGCTTTGCTGACGACAAAGCTCCTAATTGATAACCCCAATTATAATATGACCAAAGCCATTATAAATAGCCCTAGGAACTTTAAGCTTATCCTTATGGCAGGAGCTTGCAACTCCGCTAGCTTTTATATGCTTACCACTTTGATCCCCCTTTTTCTTATCGACCCTATCTCCCAAGGGGGCTTCGGAATGTCCCCCGAAAAAAGCTTGCAATACTATGGCACCTTTTTTGGTTTCTCTTTCATCTCCCCCCTCTTAGGAGGGATGGTATCTGATTTTAAAGTTGGAAAACCTGGGGTTCTATTAATAGGATCGTTCAGTATGTTAATAGGAATCAGTGTGTTATACTTTGCGCCTAACCATCTTTGGTATGGTTTGATGCTGATAGCCTTAGGCAATGGCTTTAACCGCAACGGGTTGACAGCCTCAGTAGGTGAGATCACTCAAAAATCTGACAACCGTAAAGCTTATCGATATTTTAACCTTTGTACTACTAGCGGCTTTATTACAGCTTCATTGGTAGGGGGGTATCTATATACTTATTATAACTTCAATTTAATCCTAAAGTTAATATCTCTATTGCTAGCGACAACGGCTCTGGCAGCCTTATCCCTAAAGCAACAAAAAAGAGAATCTTTGGACCCTTCGGCCTCGGACAACTATAATGCCCAATTCTCCGGTAAAAAAAGAACCTTCGCCGCTATACTCTTAATGAGTGCGCCCTTCTTTATCTTTTTTGTACAATTGATGACTTCGATGAATTATTTTATCCATGATAATATCTCTAGGATGGTAGGTTCTTTTGAAATCCCTACCGTTTGGATCAATGCTTCGGGATCCATTTTGCTCTTAGCATTAAATCCTTTAATAACCTCTCGCCTTCAACATGATCATCAACCATTTTATAGTGAGCTAACTACTAGCCGTAATGTTATGGCCTTAACGTCCATAGCCTTCCTATTGATGATGCTTTCAGTATATATTTCTAAAGATGCTAATTATTCTTATGTCGCCTTGGGCCTCACAATTATACCCTTTTTTCTTTTTGCTTGCTCAGATACTCTTCTTATTAGGCCTCAAATTTTCAGCGCTCCTCACCGTTATATCGCCCCGACATATCGCGCTACGGCTACAGGCTTGTCTTTTATTACTATGGCTGTTTCTATAAAATTTGGCAGCTACCTAGCTGCTTATAGCTATAAATGGGGGTTTTTCACCTTTTTTGCCATTCTAGGTCTAAGCTCTTTTACCTTCTGCACTCTTTTGTCATTAATAAAGCTTAAAAACACCATTATGCGCCCTTCTTTAGCTCAACGCTACAGATAGTGATGAATTTTTTCTATAACCATTCTTTTACCCGATGCAATTGCAGGGTAAAGGATTTCATTTGACTTTTATTTACTTTCCTTCAAATATTCATACAAATGAATGCCTTTGATTAACTGATGTTGATTGATGGCTTAGTGAAAGGTGCTAAAGATCGCGACGAGTACAACTATGTAGAGTTGTACGGGCGAGGAAACTACCGTAGATTTCACCTTGCAGGTTGGTACGTCACATCAGTGATTAAGAGGGGCTAAAAAAAATGAGTAACAAAGCTTTAATTGCAATGGGGCTTTTTACTATTGTCTGCTTTTCCCTAATATATCATTGGGTGAATCCTGAATGGATTCTTTATAAACAGGGTGAAGAACATTTTTATCAGGGTGAATATTCCTTAGCAGCTAAAACGTATACCAAAGCTATAGAAAAAGGCCTTCCACTATCTGTAACCTATTCTCATTTAAACACATCATCACTAGCTATTAAAACTCCTCAACCTGCTCTCCGTCTTTACCGACAACGGCTAGCGACAGCAGAAGGTTTTTATGCTTATCGAGGGCTAATAGACCTACTCTTACGGTTGAGGCACTTTGATGAAGTTATCGCTATTTACCAAGATCTTCTAGAGGAATTTCCTGACACTATCATTTTACAAACCTCCCTTGCCCGTTTACTTACATGGAACGATCAATTACCTGAAGCTATTGCCGAATATCATAAAGCTCTGGAAACTACCGATGACTATTAGTAAACCCAAAATTTTAATGCTTCTAATTGTCATTACGTTTCTTATTCTTTCTACTTATTACTCTAACCCTAAAAGGCAGCGAATCTTTCGACGTTTCATGCCACAATTGGAAATAGAAAATCCTGACACCATTGATTATTATCCAGAGGGAAAGATCCCTCCCTGGATCCTTCACTGGGAACTAGCGGAAGTTCTAGGTTTCGATGACAAATTCCCCGCCGCCATCATTGAATATCAGAAAGCTATTGAACTTAATCCGCAGCTAATAAAGCTTAAGATTGCTCTAGCTTCTCTTCTCTATTGGGATAAACAAAATCAAAAAGCCTACCAGATTATCAACACTCTCGACATCTCTGAACTCAATGCTGCTGACCGGCTTCTAGCAGCAAAAATAATTGTCGGCAATGGAAAATATGAGCAAGCTCTGCCGATCCTTGCTGAATATCTGAAAAATAACCCTATAGATCAGCAAGCCAGAGCCTATTATGCTGATGTCCTCAGCTGGAATAAGCAATATTCTCTAGCTATCCAGCAATACAAACAAATTTTAGATCACCGTCCCTACGATATACAAGTACGACGGCATCTAGCCCGCATTTTACGGTGGAACGGCCAATTTCAAGAAGCCGCCGATGAACTACGAAAAACTCTGAAACCTTATAGAGCGCCTTAGAGTATGAAAAGCACCCTCCTGACTTTTATAGCAACCACTTTCTTGATAACACCCTCGCTACAAAGCCAAGGTTATGAGTCTACAATTATCCCCAAAGAAGATTGGATTTCCGACGAAACTGCCCGTAAAGAATATGCCGAATTATTATTTTACTTAGGGGAAAATCGAAAAGCTTTGAAAATATATCAACAAGTTGTCGAAGACTACCCCCAAGATCCCAAAGCTTTTTACGAGCTAGGCAAGCTATACCTAGCTACATCCCAATATCCTAAAGCTATTACAACTCTCAACCAAGCTTTAGATTTGCTTTCCGGGACGGACGATGAAGAACCGTTACGCAGCGAAATAATACTAGAACTCGGACATGCCTATCAATGGTCGCAGCAATATACTAAAGCCATAAAGATCTACAAAAAACTCCTCCAAGATCTTCCCACGCCTTCTTTAGAAATTAGAGAATCTTTGGCAGACACCTACGCCTATGCCGGCGAATATAATAAAAGCTTAAGGCTATACCGTCGGATTTGGGAAGATACTCAAGAGCCTTCGAAGATTAGAAAAAAAATAGCTCTCACCACTAGCTGGAGCAAAAACTACCAGGACGCCCTTCCTCTTTTATTAGAATACCACCGTCAGCATCCTAAAGACCAAGAGGTATCCTTAGAAATCATCAACCTCTACCTAGCTACATCCCAGCACCAAGAAGCTGCGCAATTTGCTGAACAGCTGGCAAAAAAGTTTCCTGAAAACCCTGAAATTTTAATCGGCTTAGCTAAAGCTGAAGCTGCTTTAGGTAATTACACCCCTGCTCAAGAGCTATATTTTAAAGCTAGCAAGCTCTCGACAAAAACTTATTTTGGTGCTCTCAGCAGGCTCTTTAGTGTTCAAGGCGACTTTTATCAGGCAGAACAAATTCTCCGCGATTATCTTGGCCAACATCCCGATGACCAGCAAGCGCAATACGAACTGGCGATGGTATTGACTGATACCGACAGATATTCTGCTGCCAAAGCCATATTACGACAGCTTTCACGTATCTATCCTAAAAATTTAAAATATTTACGGGCTTTAGCAGAAGTCTCTTATAAAGAAAAAAACTTCACTCAAGCCGCATCTTATGCCTCCGATGCCCTTGACCTAAACCCTCAAAATCCGCAGCTTTTAACTCTTTTGGGCGATGCCCAATTACGGAGCAATCACCCTCAAAAAGCCCTCGCCACCTATCAAGAGCTCCAGCAAATCGAAGGCTACCAAGTGCGAGCTCTCAATAAGATAGGCTTGCTTTACCGTAGAGAAAATAAACTTCCTCAAGCTCAAAAAGCTTGGCAGCAAGCTCTCGAAAGCAACCCCGACGACCCCGTTGCACGCTTCTATCTTACAGGAACAAAAAAAGCATCTTCCACAGAATACCTTGAGCAGCTCCTCGCCAACCCAAAGAATTACCATCCTGACCTTCTAGAATGGGCTCGGCTATACGCTAAAGAAGGTCTTTATTCGGCAGCCATCAAAGTTTATCGCCACCTCTTGGAAGGAGGCTACCAAACTCTACAGACATCTCTAGAGCTAAGTCTAGTATACGCCTCAGATGGCCAATATCAGCAAGCGCTAAACCTTTTGGACAAGTTTGAGCAAAACTATAAAGAGAATTATAAGATCCTGCTCTATAAAGCTCGCTTTTTATCTTGGGCGCGCCAATACCATGAATCCCTTGCCTTATACCAAAAATTGGATGAACTCAACCCTAAAGACCCTATCCCTCGCCTTGAAATGGCTCGCGTCGCCGACTGGGCTAAGCTTTACCAACGCTCGTCTGACTATTATGAAACTCTCCTCACCCCCTCGGTCGATGAGCAGTTGCTAAAATTCCTTAAAAACCAGCTATCACAGATAACATCCCCTCCCTTTAACAAAGATTTTAAGCAATTGCAACAAACCTCTCCGAAGCACGCCTATCGAGGTTTTGAACGCATTATGCAAAACTATCGCTCCGGCGTCTACAAGCTGCCAAAACTCTTCCAGCAACAGTTAGAAACTACCCTCAACAGCCTATATCCCGCCTATAAATTTCAAAAAAAGGTTGCTCTGGAGTACCAAAGTAAAAATTTAAAAAATAACGGTCAACTTTATGCTGATCTAAAGGTGCTAAAAAAGCTTATTGCTTTTGCTCCCAACAACCAGGAAGCCTATTTTGATTTAGCTCAGGTACAGTGTCGGTTAGGTTTATGTTATCAAGCCCGCCAAAGTTATCAAAACCTGCTAGTAGTTTCCCCTAACCACGGCTTGGCTCATGAAACCCTTGCTAAAAGCAAGCTTAAGGACAACCCTTACCTTAATATAGGCCATGGATATTGGAGAGAAGGAGGTCGCGGGGAATTGTCGGGCTTGACCCGTAATACTTCACAAGGATCTATAGGGATACCTATATTATGCCAAAATCAAGTTAAGCTAAGTAAAATTTTTTGGCATGAAAACTTCCAGTTAGAATCTGATGCCCGCATTGCTGACGGTTTTTCTATCGAAGTTAACAGTCGCCCCAACACCCTGATCACAACTCAAGGCTCATACCAACACAAAACTTACCGCCGCCAATCCGCCCCCTTACATAGTGGATATGCATCCTTATACCTCAACCTCCACGACAAATTTAAGCCGGGAGCAGGATATATTAAAAGCAACATGATAGGCAACATCTTCAGCTGGAACCAGCGGCTCCAAGCCAACACCTATTGGCTATCTATAGAATCTATCCCTATACGCAACTTAACTCTTTCAGGACAACTGAGAAAACTTAAATACAACGATAATAATAAGGGAGAACATCATACCCTCCTCATCAAATACGGCCTTACAGACCATCCAAGGATACTATCTTTACAATTTGACGGCAGCTATCGCAATACCGACAAACAGAATATCTCTCTATTCACAGCGGGAAGCCTTACCGATATTACCCACCCTTATTGGACGCCTCAAAGCTATACCAGCTATGCTATTACACTAGAATGGCTCCATGACATCTCAAAAAAATATGTATGCGGATTGGACCTCCACACTTACAATATCGAAATTACTGTTGGCAACGACTCTGAAGATAATAAAATGTGGAAAAATAACATTTCTTGGCATTATGAGTTTCTCAACCGCTGGACGGTAGACTTAAGTGGTATGATCCACCGTTCTCGCACTTGGGATGCCGACCAACTACTGATAACCTGTAAATATCGATTTTAAGGAAGTTATGCTAAAAAAAATTTTCCGCCACCCTCTTAAAAGCTTTATCGCCCTGTTGTTAGCTACAGGCCTTTTCGCGTTCCTCTACCTTGCTGTTAGAACGTCACTTTTCATTATTACTGAATACCTCTGGTATGAAAAAATAGCTGCCTTATTGTTGCTGCTGGCGGAAGCTTTTATCATCATCCATGGCCTGGGATATTTCCTAGAAATCGCTAACATTATCCGTAAACAGGACACCCTCTTACCTCAAACAAACCAAAAGCCCCCGTCTAATGCTAGCCAACCTCCCGTAGCGGTAGTAGTAGCTTCCTACCATGAACCTTTAGATATTATCAAAAAAACCCTCAAATGCTGCTATAATCTTACCTACTCCAATAAGCAGCTTTACCTCCTAGACGATACTCGCTATGATATGAATAGTGGCAACGCTGAAGAACTGCAGCAATATAAAAAAGACGTCGAACAGCTATGCCGAGAGATAGGAGTAAACCTTTTCCGTCGACACTGGCGAGGAGCCAAAGCCGGGATCATCAACGACTTTCTCGATTTTATTAACGGTTCGCCTAAACCTGGCTCTTCATGCCTCTATAGTATCAACAGCACGCCCCCTACTCCTAAATACTTGACTGTCTTCGATGCTGACCATACCCCTTTCCCGTTCTTTTTAGAGCCCTTGATATCCTTAATCGAACCCGAAGATTCTTTTGCTTTTGTTCAAACACCTCAATATTATACCAACTTTCAACATAACAAGATTGCTTTGGCTTCCGGACTCCAACAAGCTGTTTTTTACGAATACATTTGTGCAGGAAAAAGTATCAAAGATGCTATGTTTTGCTGTGGCACCAATGTATTATTCAGAATAAAAGCTCTCGAAGACGTACGTGGCTTTGATGAAGCTTCCGTGACAGAGGATTTTGCTACCTCTTTTAAACTACATTGTAAAGGATGGCGTAGCATATATTACCCTAAGCCTTCCGCTTTTGGCTTGGGTCCCGAAGATTTGGGAAGTTACTTTCAACAGCAAAATCGCTGGGCTACAGGCACTATCACCCTTTTAAAACAGGTTTTCAAAACTTTAATTAAAACTCCTAGAAAACTAAATTTTATGCAGTGGTGGGAGTACTTTTTATCCTCCACCCACTATTTGATAGGTTTTATTTTTCTGATTTTCATCTTAGCACCGATAACCTATATATTTTTCAGTATCCCTCTATACCTTGCTGAAAATGATATCTTTTTAATCTTCTTTGCTCCCTACCTTGTCTTTACACTTCTTTCTTTTTATGTCACCTTGGCTCGTCGCAACTATAGTCCTCGCGATTTACTGTTAGGTCAATTTTTGTTAACTGTTACCTTCCCCATTTATATCAAAGCCAGCATAGCAGCTTTTACGGGAAAAAAAAGTTCTTTCGTAGTTACCAACAAAGGCAGCTCTTCTTCTTTATCAGCAAAAAAAATTTGGCCTCAATTACTGCTGATACTTTTAAATATCGGGGCTATCACCTGGGGCTTTCACAAGATTTACTACGGCCAAGGCACTAGTGGAGCTATTATATTAAATAGTCTTTGGTGCTTTTATAATACTGGCATCTTATCTACAATACAGTATTTCAATAAACCCTATACCGAGAAGGCCTTGTGAAAAAAATCGTGCTGACCTTCATTATTTTAACAGCCATATTAGGAACTCTCTTTTATTTTAACCAAGAGGCTCCAGAAGAAAGTATTTTACCTACCTGGGGGCTAGCTCTCGACGGATATCCTATAAAACAAGATAGGCTAGAAGAACTACCCCAAGAAACAGGCCAAAAGCCAGGAATTATCAATTTCTTTTTAACATGGCCTCCCCATAAGGATCTACCCCTTACCCCTGACCTATTAAACTCCTTGGATACTATCGCTGAATTCGGAGCCATACCATGCTTAACGTGGGAACCTATGTACCTTGAAGATGACACCAAGCACCCCATTATATTCCGGGAAATCCTAGCAGGGAAGTACGATCATTATCTAAAAAGTTTTATCGCAAAGATCGACAAGTACGATAAACCTATCATGATTAGATTTGGCCATGAGATGAATCTCTCCCATTACCATTGGGGTGACACCCTGGAAAATTATGGTCCTACAACTCCTTCACTCTATCGTCAAACCTTCCGATATATCGTCGATATGTTTAGAGATGCTAAAGTCTCCAATGTCTTATGGGTCTTTAATCCCAATGCAGAATCAGTCCCTAATATAACTATAGATAAAAATGCTGGATGGAATACAGCTTCTAATTATTATCCTGGGAATGATTACGTCGATATCCTAGGCATGGACGGTTATAATTGGGGAACTTCTCAAACTTATGATGAAGACGGATGGCAAAGCTCTTGGATAAGTTTTACAGAAACCTTTACACCTCTCTACCAAGAGCTCAAGAATCTTGCTCCTTCCAAGCCTATTGCCATCTTTGAAACCGCTTCATCATCACAAGGAGGAGACAAGCAACTTTGGATAGCAAATGCTCTCCTAACTTCTCAAGCATGGGATCTCCAAGCTATAACCTGGTTTCACTCTCATAAAGAAACCGACTGGCATATAGATGATAAACTTACAACTAAAAAAATTATCGCCGAAAATACTTCGGACGATACAACCTGGATAAGGAGGATTTATAATGAAAAAAGATGATCTACTGGCTAACCTTCAAGAAGCACAAAACATGGAAGAAGGAGCGACGGCCATTTATTATGATCATATACATGCTCTATTAAGTAGAGTAGATAGCGATGAAGAATTTATCAAAGAAATTCAAAATACCCTAGAGTTATTATCTAAAGAAAATAAACGGCATGAACAACTCTGCCAAAAACTGTATCAACAAGTTAAAGAGGAAAAAAGCGATGTTATCTAAAGAGCAAATCAAAGAACTTTTAGAAGAAGTTAAAGCCTTAGAAAAAAACATGCAACAAAGATACTTAGAGCTTAGCAAGCAAGTGGAAACACCTTACTACCAAGAGCAATTCCAGTCCCTAGCCTCAGACGAACAAGAACATTTTAATATAGTCAATAACCTCCAGAGTCGCATCGACAAACAGCTTTCTGCGTAACTTATGGCTACCCCTCTAGTCTTCAAAAAGCTTGAGGTATTGGCCGTAGCCCTCTTCTTCAAGCTTTTCTTTTGGTATAAAGCGTAAAGCTGCTGAATTAATGCAATATCGTAAATGTGTAGGCGGAGGGCCATCTTTAAAAAGATGTCCCAAGTGAGAGTTTGCCTCCTTGCTACGCACTTCGGTCTTAGTAATAAAAAAGTAGCGCTGAGTTTTTTGGACAATATTATTAGGCTCTAAAGGCCTAGTAAAAGAAGGCCAGCCTGTGCCGGATTTATATTTATCTATAGAGCTAAATAAAGGCTCCCCCGACACGATATCGACATAAATACCCTCTTTTTGATTATCCCAATATTTGTTATCGAAAGCGGATTCTGTACCATCTTCTTGAGTAACTTTGTATTGCAAAGGCGTCAACTTCTCCCGCAACTCTTCTTCCTTATAATGTCCTTGCCAATGTTCTTTGAGAAACTGAGGTCGTCCCGAGCGATAGTAATACCACTTGTAAAGCCAAGAATGCTTTTTATAATAATTCTGGTGATACTCTTCAGCAGGATAAAAAGTGGTAAAAGGTACAATTTTTGTGACAATAGGCTGAGAAAAACGCTCTGATTTTTCCAAGGCCTCTTTCGATTTAATAGCGAGCTCGTTTTGGTGCTGACTATGATAAAAAATTGCTGCGCTATATTGAAAACCTCGGTCATTAAACTGACCTCCAGGATCGGTAGGATCAATCCGACGCCAAAAAGCATCGAGAAGCTCTTCATAAGACACCTGCTCCGAATGGTAGGTTATCTGTACAGCTTCTCGATAGCCTGTAGTTCCTGAAGATACTTCCTCATAAGTGGGATTCTTTTGCTGACCGCCAGCATAACCGCTGACGACTTTTTCAACGCCTTCCATTTCCTGAAAAGGTGAAACCATACACCAAAAACAACCACCTGCAAAAGTAGCTTGCTCAAGGTCGCCTTCAGCTTGAATGTTAACCATCCCCAATACCGCTGTTAGAGCAAAAAAAAACCACTTCTTGATCATTGGTATTACTCTGTTTTTTCAAATTGATCTTTGCCTACTCCACATACAGGGCAAAGCCAATCGCTGGGAAGGTCTTCGAAGGATGTTCCCGGCTCGATACCTGAATCCGAATCACCTTCTTCAGGGTTATAAATGTAACCACATACTAAACAAATATACTTATCCATCATTCAACTCCTATTTTTTTGATAAACATTTTTTAATCTCATTCTCTCTATCGGCACGATCCAAGGCAACCTTTTCTTCAAAAGATTCTTCAAAGACGGGCTTTTCTGCCCGATAAAAAGTTCCTAAAGCAATAGAAACATCTTTAGTATTACTATAATCCCACTGTCTAACCAAGCGATGAGCCTCTTCATAATCGCTAGCATCATGATTATCCAAGTGATATACTTTCTCATTATAGAATTGGTAAAGGTTATAAAAGGTTGAGCAAACTTGCAAAACATCGACTAACGCAAAACCTTTATGAAGGATAGCCTCCTTGAAAAGCTTCTTGAGCAGGTCCATGTCATTAGAAAACCCGCGAGCTAAATAGGTAGCTCCACTGCTCAGCATCACCTCCATGGGATTAATTGGCCATTCATGACAACCATAAGGGGTGGAACGCCCTCGGTAACCCTCAGGAGATGTGGGAGTATATTGCCCTGTCGTCAAACCATATACTCTATTGTCATGAACGATAGTAGTGATATCGATATTCTTTTTTGCTCCAAAGATTAGGTGCGCCATTCCCTCGCCATAAGCATCGCCGTCGCCAGCGATACTGATAACTTTGAGTTTAGGGTTAGCGATTTTAATCCCTTCGGCGGGAGGGGTAGAGCGCCCATGCAAAGAGTAAAAAGAATTAACATCGATATAATCCACTAGCTTGCCATGGCAGCCGATACCTGAAACAATGACGATATCTTCATAAGGGATATTCTCATCTTCCACAAGGGAAGTTATAACACTTTTTAAAGTGTTGAGGATGGCAAAGTTACCACACCCCGGGCACCAAGTATTCTGGGCTTCCGTCGATAAATTTTTCTTTTTATTCACAATACCCTCGCCACTTTATCATATAGTTCTTCTTTAGAAAAAGGTCGCCCATCGTATTTAAGGATCTTAGAGCTTACTTCTTTTCCGCAACTTTTGACCAGCTTGCAAAGTTGGCCGGTTTTATTGCATTCTACCGCAATAATATTATCTACCCCCTCCAAAGCTTCATTAAGCTGATCAGCAGGAAAAGGCGCTAGGACTACAGGCTGAACGACTTTTATATCTAGGCGCTGAGCAACTTCTTGGCAGATACCTTTGTTTGAACCCCAACATAGCAAAGCTGTCGATGATTGAAGATTGCCATAAGTTTCTACTGCTGGCAGCTTACCCAGATCAGCTTCCAAGTCGGACTGCTTGCTAAAGCGCTTATCTTGCATAGCTTCTATCTCTTGGGGCGCTTCAGTAGCTATACCTTTGGAATCATGTTCATAGCTGGTAGCTTTGACAACTGCCCCTTCTCTACCGGGAAAAGCCATAGGAGAAATACCATCATCGCTGATACGATAGCGCTCATAGTCGTTATCCCCCTGCCACAGGAGTGGTTCATAATCAGGGGCTTCCTCCACCTCCTCTAAGTCAAAGCTGCCGTAACTTTCACTCAAAGTTTTGTCAGTAAGTACTATCGCTGGCAGCTGGTACTTCCAAGAAAGCTTCAAGGCCGCCTCCGACCAATAAAAAGCCTGATTGAGATCCCCCGGAGCTACTACCAACCTCAAAAATTCTCCATGGCCGGCATGTAAAACGAACTCCAAGTCACCCTGAGAAGTATATGTCGGCACTCCTGTTGCCGGCGCTGGGCGTTGTGACACTACTACCACGAGAGGCGTTTCCGAAGCCGCTGCTAGGCTGAAACCTTCGTTCATCAGGCAAAAACCTCCACCCGCAGTGCCTACTGCAGCCTTATGGCCGGCATAAGCCATCCCCAATGCTGTTAAGATAACGCTTATCTCATTTTCAGGGTGAATAACCTTCATTCCTACCTTGGGAGCCTCTTTAGCCAGAAAGTGTAAAACTCCCGACGAAGGTGTCATAGGATAAGAAACATAAGCATCAAGCCCTCCTCTTATCAAACCCATAGCAACAGCTTCATTACCCGAAATTATCGGCAGCTTATTATCACCAACCTTACCTAGCTGCTTAGCAGCTTCCAAAGCTTGGAAACCTTCTTCTGCTAGCTCGATATTAGCCTCTGTTTCCTTGCTCATAAACTTTTCAAAAGTTTTCTGAACGATTTCCCAAGAGATCCCTAACAGTTTCGCCAGCGCCCCTACCAAGCACGAATTGACCATGATAGGTTTAACTTCTTTGTCTTTGAGGATTTCTTTAAGATCTATCCCCATCCCTTCAGCATCGACCTTACTACTATCAAAGATGATCGTTCCTTCATCTTTTAGGCGGTAGCGATGTTTTTCTACAGTATCTTGGTTAAGAGCTAAAATACAATCAACCTCATCGCTATGAGCTTCGACTTTATGTGAAGAAGCTCTGATAATCGCAAAATTATGAGCCCCTCGAATTACTGAAGGGTAATCAAAATACATGTAAGATTGATACCCCAGCTGACCTAATAGCCGTGAGATCAAAACTCCCGACTGCTTAATTCCATCACCCGCCTTACCTCCTATCAAAATCGCTAATTCTGCCATAACCCGTCCTTTTATTTATGAAGTGCTAAGCTTGTCAACGAGCTCTTGATACCGATCATGGGTAAAGTGCTCATCAAATTCTTGTAACTCGTTGGAGAGTTCCTCTTTTTCCTGCTTATTGAAATAGTGCATGCTAGCGGGAAAGAATGTTTTGTCCTCTAGCTCAATATGGTCGATATAAAGAGCAAGAATTTCATCAAAATCATCAACAACCTCTGACAAGCTGCAATCCTCACCTTCCTGGTATTTGTGATAGTAATCTTCGATACCTTGGAATATGAGGCGTGCTCTACGATGTTCCTCAATAAGCCTTTCCAAAACTTGACGGTCTTCTCGCGAAAGGTCTTTATCATCTAACTTTTTGAACAAAATCCTCTCTTCTTTGCCATGGTGAAATTTGTCGACATAAAAGTTAAAGAAATCAACCATCGCTAAAAGAAATTCCGGGTCGAGTTTTTTTTTCTCACGACAGAGTTTAATTTTATCCTCGACGACTGGGATCAACTGATCGATAAGCCTATGATCCGCCATCAAATTAGCAATCGGTATACTATGATATTTTTCCTCCATCACTCCCCCATAGTTCTTTGCTCTCCGTATTAAAACTTTTCTATAAAAATTTCAAGGTGTAATTTTTTCTAAGCCTCACCTTAGTATTTCTTGGAAAAATCCACCCTACAACATATAATGATCTTTTTTGATTATTAATCTTATATAAGAGGCGGTTATGGTAAAAAAAGTACATTTCGACCCAAGCACTGTTATTTTCGATACAAGCCCTGTTAATGATGAAGCTTCCAAGCCACCAACACTACCCCCTCATGAAAATCTATCTAACGTTTCCAGGACCAACGAAATCGCAAAAAAAAGTTTATTGGAAAAAGGATCGCGAGATGTTGAACCGCAAAATAATCGAGCTGCTGCCTTGTCAAAAGCTAATTATAAACCTATAGCTGAAACTTACACCTTTGCAAACCTTGTTAAAGGTGTTTTTAAAGGCCTTGCTCGACCTTTATCAAACGATTTGTCTTTTAAAGGTCTAGCAGAAGACTTGTTTTGTCCTCGTTTTCTAAATTGGGATCAACATTCAGACTAAGCGCTTTAAACCCGTGATTGTAACCTATGGAAACATCACGGGTTGAAAATGGTTAATGAGCTATCTAAGTCAAAAAAGCTAAGTTGTCGCCCTTGCTGACCATCAAACCTTTTAAGACTAGAAGCCGACACCCCTATTAATCTGATCATCTTTTTATCAAAATCCACCTTATCAAGCAGCTTTTCAACAACCTGATAAATAGCCGTCATATTATTAATATAATAATGTAAAGTCATCGTTCTGGTAACTATAGAAAAATCATTGTATTTAACCTTGATAGAAATCGTTTTAGCCCTGGCATTCTCTCTATTCAGTCCAGCAACAACTCGAGAAACCTGTCCTCTAGCGCTCTCTATAATAGAGTTATGATCATCAATATCTTTATCAAAAGTTATTTCAGCGCCTATGGACTTGCGAATCCTATCAGGAACAACCTCTCTATGGTCGATGCCTCGAGCAATGGAATAATAATAGCCCCCTGCCTTACCAAATAAAGCGACAAGCTTCTCAAGACTGATTTTCTGCAGATCCGCACCCTTTATTATCCCCATGCTCTTCATTTTAGCTTCGGTAACCTTCCCTATCCCAAAAAATTTACCTATCGGTAAAAGACTAATAAAGTCCTCGGCTTTATGTGGTGGTATAACTGTTATCCCATCAGGCTTGTTATAATCTGAAGAGATCTTAGCCAAAAATTTGTTGTATGATACCCCTGCCGAAGCTGTCAGACTAGTGACTTCTTTAATTCTCTTACGAATTTCAATAGCTATTTCCGTAGCAGAAGAGATCCCTAATTTATTATCCGTGACATCTAAAAAAGCTTCATCTAAAGCAAGAGGTTCCACGATATCAGTATATTCATAAAAGATTGCGCGTATCTGTTCTGAAACCTGCTTATAAAGATTCATACGCAGCTTAACAAAGATAGCGTCGGGGCAAAGCTTATAAGCTTTATAGGAAGGCATTGCAGAATGGACACCAAACTTCCTTGCTTCATAAGAACAGGCGGCTACTACACCTCTACTATTGGGATCACCACCGACTACTACAGGCTTACTGTCATAAGCCTTATTTTCTCGTTGCTCCACAGAAGCATAAAAGGCATCCATATCTATATGTATAATGACCCCCGAAATTTAGACAGGGTAGTTTAGGAGAAAAAGCATCTCATTTATAATAAAGGAGATGTTAATCATGAGGAAAAAAAGGATGAGCA
>JBNJDP010000010.1:0-41594 GCA_051744985.1 Chlamydiota bacterium
TAGCAACTTGTGACCTCAAGTTTGCGAGCGCATATTTTTTTTGTCGAAGGTGTTGATTTTCTTGGGAATTATTACGATGTGTTAACTGTTCATCAAATATGGGGTGACCGGGTGTTAATGATAAGGGAGGGATAGGGATAGTCATTGCTCTAGGTACTCCTTGATTCCACAGGCTACTCCCCAGGCGATGAGGTTGAGGTAGTTAGGATCTGCGACGCGTTTTAAATCTTTACTATTAGAGAGGAAGCCGCCTTCTACGAGGATAGCAGGCATTTTGGTGTTTCTTAAGACATAGAAGTTGGAAGGTTTGATACCTCGAGAAGGTACTTGGGTAGAGGTGATAATTTTATCTAAAGTATTTTGTGCCAGCTTTCTGCCGGATGATGATTTCCGAAAATAAAAGACTTCAATACCTTCGGCTTCCGGAGTAGGTGCCCAATTGTAATGGATGCTGACAAATACCTGAGCCTTAGTTTTATTAGCGATTTTTGCTCTTTTGCTTAGAGATATGAAGGTGTCATTGTTACGAGTCATAAGGGTGGAATACCCCATTTTATGTAGGTGTTTTTTTAACATGTAAGCGGTGGTGAGGTTGAGGTTTTTTTCGATATATTGTCCTTTATTTCCTTGAGCACCTAAATTTTTACCTCCATGGCCAGGGTCGATGATTATCGTTGGAGATAGAGAGGGAGTTCTCTGTTCTGTTAAGATAGCTTCGTGTTGCCTGGATCCAGCAGTTTTATGGGAGCAAGAGAAGGCCAATAATAAGATGAATGGGACGGTTATTGAGCGTAAAAACATCTGCTTCATACCTCGGCTAGTTTAAGTTGTTGGCAAATTTCTGTAGCCACTAGGCTGTCGTTGAAATCGATAATTTTATCGGCCAAGATCTGATAGTTTTCATGGCCTTTTCCTGCAATAAGGATAAGATCTTGAGGCGAAGCTTGGGTGATAGCTTTTTTGATAGCTTGGCGGCGGTCTAGTTCTATGATAAATTTCTGGGGGTTGATAAAACCCTTAACGATCTGTTGGGCAATATCTTGAGGATCTTCTTTGCGAGGGTTGTCATTGGTGACTATTGTGAGGTCAGAATATTTTTCGGCGACTTTAGCCATAAGAGGTCTTTTGGCTTTATCGCGTTCTCCACCACAGCCGAAGACGGTAATGATTTTTCCGATAGCAAGAGGGTGAAGGTGGCTAAAGATGTTTTCTAGGGCATCTTCAGTGACGGCATAGTCGATATAGATGTTGAGCCCCAAAGAGTTGCTGACTTTTTCCAACCTTCCTGGTACGGGAAGGAAAGTAGCGATAATCTTGCTGATAGTGGTGAGGTCATAGCCTAAGAGAGTTCCCAAAGCTATTACGGGCAAGCAGTTATAAATATTATGGCGACCGATTAAAGAGGTGGAGAATAAGGCATAGTCTCCTTGATAGGAAACTTTGAAAGATGTCTTTTCTAGTGAGCACTGTATATCCGAAGCGATAATATCTGCAGGGGTATTGATACCGTAAGTGAGCACTTTTGCTTTGCATTGCGCGAGCATTTGGTGATGATAAGGGTCATCGACATTGACTATAGCAGAAGCTGAAGGGTTTAAGTCTTTGAAGAGGCGGGCTTTGGCTGCCGCATATTCCTCTAAGGTGCCATGGTAGTCGAGGTGTTCATGAGTGAGGTTGGTGAAAATAGCAACATCATAATCGATACCTTTCGTTCTTTGTTGGTGGAGTCCATGGGAAGAAACTTCCATAACTCCCGAGGTGCATTTGTTGTTGATCATTTCTCGTAGAAGACGCTGGTTAGTTATAATATCAGGAGTAGTATGGGTAGCTTGATATTGATGATAGCCGATAATATTGTCGATAGAGCTTATCAATCCACAAGGCTTTTGTAAGTTGTCGAGGAGGTGTTTGGTAAGGTAAGCCGAAGTCGTTTTACCATTAGTGCCGGTGATGCCTACCATCAATAGATCTTTACTAGGGTTATTGTAGTAGCTATTAGCGAGCTGTGCTTCAATGGATTGGAGATTAGGGTGGATGATTTGGGTAACTCCTGTATGAAAAGGGTTAAAGATGTCGGTCAGGATAGCTATAGCACCATTAGAGATTGCCTGTGGAATATATTCAGTGCCGTCGAAATGGGCACCTCTTTTAGCAATAAAAAGGTTGCCAGGAGCTACTAATCGGGAATCAGAGGTGATGCCCGAAATTTTGAGGTCTTTGCTACCTTTGAAAGTTAGGTCTTTGACATCTTTAAAGAGCTGCTTTAGTTTCATCGTTAATCATTCCATTCTTGATAAAGTTTACGAAGTTGCCGTGCTTCTAAGATCCAGTCGGCTTGTTCAGGATCGTGGCGGGGATCACCCCGTGGATAACCATGGGGGTCATCGGGAGTAATCCCGAGGTAGTCCAAAGCGCGGTCGGCGATGCGGCGAAAAATAGGAGCAGCGCAAGTGCCTCCATGCCAATTTTTTCCTACACCGGGGATATATACTCTAAGAGGTTCATCGACGACTACCAATAAAACAAATTGAGGCTTATCGACAGGGGTAAAACCTACGAAGCTGGAGATATATTTTTTGTCGGAGTAGCGTCCATTAATGATTTTTTCAGAAGTTCCTGTTTTTCCGGCTTCAGTATAACCGCGAAGGTCTGCTTGGATGGAAGTTCCTCCTAGTTTAGTGACGTATTTCATAGCGGTCACTATCTGCCTGACAATTTCGCTATTTATAACTCTAGGGTAATTGTGGTAGTCACGTTTAGTATGGTCGAGGAGGAGGTGTTGGTGGCCATCTTTATCGGTGCTGACAATTTTTCTTACTATGGTGGGGTCTATGCTATATCCGCCATTGGCGAAAACAGAATAGGCTTTTAAGATTTGGAAGCTATTGACTTGCAAGTTGTGGCCAATGGCTAGTGAATAAGGGGTAGCTTGTGACCACTGATCTACGCCGTTAGAATATTTTTTGCCAGGGGTGGGCAGTAGGCCGGAGCTTTCAGCGGGTAATTCGATGTCGGTTGGTTTTCCTAGGCTAAAAATGTCGGCGAGCTGCTGGCGGTACCATGTACTTCCCATCGTAGTAACGATTCTTTCAGCAAGAGTTGCCATATAGATATTTGAAGACTTTTGAAGCGCTAAGTACATATTAAGAAAGTTGTGAACCCTGCCATCGCGGAGAGGTCGGGATCGACCAGAAAACACCCCTTGTCGAGTATTTATCTTTTCTTCGGGGTTGAAGAGTAGTGGGCGTTGCTCGCGCTCTAAAACTTCATTAGCTTTCAAAGCTACCGCCAAGGTTAGAGGCTTCATCGTTGATCCCGGTTCGAAAGCGATTGTTGAAGCTTTGCAAGTTGTATGGTCTATCAACTCAGGGGAGTTGTAATATTTTTTATAGTTGGCAGGATTAAAAAAAGGATATTGAGCTAGAGCAAGGATGTGACCATTATAAGGGTCCATCATCACCGCCCAGCCTCCGGCGGCCTTAGCTTGTTTTATCCCTGCTGACAGCTCTTCTTCAGCGATAGCTTGAAGATAGTGGTTGATAGTTAAGAAAATATCGGCGCCGTTTTGGGGAGGGGATATTAGCTCTCCTTTTGCCATAGGGTTGCGAAGTGAGCGCAATAGGCGCCGTTTCCCTAAAGATCCTTTAAGGTAATCGTTGAAGTAATATTCTAGTCCACCTGTGGGGATGCCTTGTTTGGTAACTTCCTCTTTGGAGCCTCTGATAGTATGTAAAGCCTGGCCTAGCAATTTACCAAAAGGATATGAACGCTGATAATCACCGATGAAATAAATAGCGTTGGAGGCGATCTCATGTTGACGGGCATAAGGCTTCCACCAATCTAAGATCTCTTGTTTGGTATCGCGATTGAGCCACCTTGCAAGTCTACGGCTTCGGCTATGATAATCGAATTGCTTACGAAAGTGAGGCCATGATTCCTTAGAGATGTTGGTGATAGTTTTTAATTTTTCAGAGATGGTATCGCGCTGGTTCACAGGAATAGAGTCGGGGTCGATGTAAAGATGGAACTTGGGGACATCGAAGACCAGCTGCTCAGGAGAAGAAGGGTGTCCTTTTTTTACGGAGGCGTTGGAGTAAAAGGTTCCGCGTTGGAAAGGTTCTGAAATAACGATCTCATGAAGGTTTTTGGCTTTAGAAGTCCACTTTTCACCTTGGGTGATTTGGAGTTTAAAAAATTGAACTACCAGTAGGGCAAACAATCCAAAAACTCCCATAGCAACAATCATACCGCGTTGTAGATCTTTTTTATTTAGATGAGGAGGGTCGTGTTTATTGTTTATCATAGTTGTCCTCAAAAGGTATGATGACGACCTCCTCCAGAGAGGGATTTTTCAGGTAACTAAATTCTGGTTGGTGTGATAGTTTTAAAAGATTAATAGGATTCTCGAATCTTTCTAATTTATAGCGCAAGCGAGTATTTTGTTCGTTTAGCTGCCGAACTTCTCGGGCTAAAGGAGGGATTGCGAGGTATAGTTGCATAACATCATTCTGTTTGTCGAGGTATAGATATAGCAAGCTTCCCGCAGTGAAGATACAAATAAATAGCCTGACTAGTAATCCCATCACCCCTCCGGAGGTAATTTTTCCAGGCAGCGTAGCTTAGCACTACGACTGCGGGGGTTGGCTTTCATTTCATCGGTGCTAGGAATAAGAGGCTTTTTTGTCAGTATTTTAGCTGTCGGATAAGGTTCTAGTTCTAACCCCGGTACGTCGGGAGAGGTAGATTGCTTGCTGGCAGCAAGCTTGAAGGTATGCTTTACAATCCGGTCTTCTAAGCTGTGGAAACTTATAATGGCTATCCTGCCATGAGGCCGAAGAATTTGTAAAGCAGTGGGAATAATCTCTTCAATAGCTCCTAGTTCATCATTGACGGCAATGCGCAAAGCTTGGAAGGTTAAGGTCAAGGGATGTATTTTCTTTTTTGGGTTGTAACGTAGAACAGGAGCAAGAACTTCTGCTAGGTCTAAGGTAGTTTTTAGAGGTTGACGGCGTCTGCCTTCTACAATAGCATGAGCAGCGGCTCTCCATCGACGCTCTTCGCCATAATCACGGATGATGCGACCTAATTCTTTTTCAGAATAGGTGTTGACAATTTCTTCTGCTGTTATAGCCCCTGAAGGGTCGCGTCGCATATCAAGGGGGCCTTCTTTAGAAAAACTTAAACCTCTTGAAGCTTTGTCTAGCTGAAGAGAGGAGACCCCTAAATCCAGCAGGAGACCATCAATTTGAGCGATACCCGTTTTTTTAAGAAGCTTGGCGATATCGCGAAAATTACCTTGGAGGCAGTGAGTCTTAGAATTAAAAGCTTGAAGGTTCTGGCGTGCGATATCGAGAGCCTCTCGGTCTTCATCGATTCCGATAAATTGTTCAATTTCAGGATGTTGTTCGAGGATCAACTTAGCATGGCCTCCTAGGCCGAGGGTGCCATCGACAAAAACTCGTAAAGAGCAGCTCTGGAAGCAATCGCTGACTTCTTGAGCCATAACGGGAATGTGATCAAAATTCATAACAAAATCCTGCATACTAAAGTTAGAATTTAACACTAAAAACACTAGGTTGTCAATCGAAACTGAGGTTTTTTTTATACTTAAATAATAGGGGAGTTTGCTAAGCTTTTATTGCAAGAGAGAAGGGGTTTGTGTTAACAAGTTGGGCATGGATATTAATAACTTTATAGTTGTGGAGGAGTAGTAGATTGGCCACAGTTTTCGATTTAGATTTTAATGCCAACATTGAGTATGCGCGGCGTACGAGTTTGGTAGAAAGCGTCAATCAGCAATTTCGCTTTTCTGAAGCTCATTCGGTTCCTGCGCAGATTCAGATAGTTGATGCTTATCCACGTTTATTGGAGATGGAAGCGCTTCTGGGAATGATTCGCTATCATGCTCCATGGGCTATGTTTATGCCCCCTCGTAAGTTCTATGAGCAACGTCGCCCTTCTTTTACTAGTTATCGGGTGGTTCCTAGCTTGGGGAGTTTGGAGAAGCAGGCTGCCGACTATGCCAAAATTACAGGCTATCCTGCTAAAACACCTAAAACAAAATTGGAGATGCGCGCCATAGCTTCTTGCTTGGAGATGGTCGATCAAATTAATGAATGGATCTCGCACGTAGTTGGCAGGATTGGACAATTTTTACAAGGGTAAAGTATGTCTTCAGATAATGACCTAGAAGAGCAGGTTAATTGGACTGATTTATTAGGCTGGGGTGAAGAACAGCTTGATGATCTTAGGGTTACCGGTTATTTCTATATCCGCCAGGGGAAATATGATATAGCTTTATCATTCTTCAAGGCTTTGATAGTTTTAGACCCTGAAAACCTCTATGACAAGCAAGCTTTAGGGGCTTTATACTTGCAATTAGGTAAGCTTTCAAAAGCCTTGACGTTGTTTAATAAAGCTATAAAGATTGATCCTAATCATTTACCTACGCTCCTCAACAAAGCCAAAGCTCTATTGGAGTTGGGGCGTCGTGTTGAAGGTATTAAGCTTGCTAAAAAGCTTGCTAAAAAAAATGATGAAGATATTGCTAGCAGCGCACGTGCACTGATTATGGCTTATAGCTAATATGGTAGCGTTAGCTTTGATGTTTGTCTACAAGACGTAGGAATTTTTTTCCTATACGTTCATAAGAAAAATGTTTAGCTATATGCTCTGCATTGACATGACTTTTCTGAGCCTCTTTTTCACGGTTATCGAGGACTTTACGCATCAGTTTGACGGCAGCTTCTTGGTCGGGGATGGCCCACCAGCAATCTTTATAATATTTAAGAGGGTGGATATTCCAAAAAAAACGGTAATGGCGTCTGTCAGCGCCGACCTTTTCCTTCATATAGGGAATATAATGAGCTTTTTTTAAATATTCTAGTTGCCCACCATAGCCAGTAATAATAACAGGTTTGCCTCGCTGAGCCATCTGGCAGCAACCCAAACCAACGCCTTCGCTTTTTGTGAGCTGCAGATAACAATCACAGCGATCGTAGAGGGCATCCATCTCCTCATTGGTTAGATGTTGATCGTTAACGATAATATTAGGAGGATCGTTATATTGTAAAAGCAATGCGGGGTATTCTTCCCAGAAATATGGCGTGGTAACTTTGACGTATAAGGTGCAAGGATCGTTGCTATTAAAGGCTTCTAAAAAAGCTTTGATTGTTTCATAGAGTCCTTTCCTAGGAAAGAAAGTGCATACTGATAAAAAACAATAGTGGTTGAGAGGGATCTGGTCCAACATTAAGCGGCTAGAAGGATCATGCTGGGTATGTTTTTTGTTATCTAATGGTATAATTTCCCAGGGGGTGTCAAGGACGTGATGAATAGTTTCAACAGGTAGGGAGAGATATTTTTTGAAAATTTCACGATTCCAATGGCAAGGAACAATAAGTTGGTCATAATTTCTGAAATTATATGTATGGTGAGGAGATAAGTGCTCAAATTCCCATACCGTTAATGCCATGATTCGAGCATGAGGGTATTTGAGGCGATACAGAGTTTCTTGAAAGGATAAGTATTGTTGGTGGATGATTATAGTGTCAACATCGATGGGCTGTGAAGATAAATAAAACAATAACTTGTCTTCGAAGGAAGGCGATTGCATAAGTTTTGCAGCACTATTGGACTTTATTATGGAAGTAGCTATAGGAATCCCTGCTTTAATTATAGCTAAAATATACTGTTTGGCACTGTAAGAATACCCTGAATTACCAGCTTCACAGACATAAAGGATCCCTTTTTGTCGTTTTTGAGGAAATTGTTGACAGAACTTTTTGCACTGTTGATCGTGGTGGTATTGTGTTATATATTCTTTCCTGTAATTGTTGTTGCTAGCAGCGTCTGACTGTATAGAGTTGTAGACGATGTCTACAATATCAAGATCCGCATTGTCAAAGGATGAAGGCGATTCTAATAGTAGGGCAATCAAGCTAAAAATATGATAAGCGTGATCATTATTAAAAATAGAGGTGATCTTCTCCGTTGTGAAATTGCCATGCTCAAGTTCATAAGCTAGCTGACAATTTACCGGAAAAAGAAAAGGTCTGTTAAAAGCTATAAATTGTTCTTTAATCCAATCGTAGTATTGGGTGTTGTTGGGGATAACGAAGTTTCCACTATCGATTATAGTGGTGCGTTTTTCTAAGTGATCTATATAGTCCTGGCCTAAAATTTCTTGCACTTGTGGAGAGTTTATTAATTCTGCTATTCGCTGTATTGCTTCGGAAAAAGTGAGGTTGATTATTTCTGGTGAAAGGCGGATAAAATTTAAGGCTTCGGTCTTATCTTTTTTGTGTTGAAGAATATCTATCCCATAATTTAGCTCTTCATCAGAAGGTGTTCGTAATAGATATTCGGCACAATATAGATATATCTTTTGGCGATAAAAATTTTCATCGGGCATAGTCATAATAAACAGTTGTAATTTTTTAAAAAGATCTTAGCTTTTCAGAGAGTTATGAACAATTACTATCCGTCAGCACTTTATATAGAATGAAAATTGATATCTGTAAGATGTTTAATGACAAGTGGTTAGAGGATGGAAAAAGAGATCCCCGCCTTTGGTAGTGCTTATACGAAGTACTTATAAAGCTATAATAAAAAAGATAATTTTCTTGCAGGCTATATATTCACGTGTTAGAGTTTTGGTTTGCTTTAAAACAAAAAAGCATCTTTTTTAAAACTGTGGGAAAAATGTTCATAACTTTCAGGGAAGTTTTATAATGTTATCATCCGAAGTATCCGACTGTTGGGTAGAATTTTTAAAAGTAGCTAAGAATAATAGCTCTGTGACAGCTTATCAGAATTGGCTTTCGCCGATCAAACTGTTAGAAGCTTCAGAATCTAATGTAAAGCTTGAAGTCCCCAACATTTTTGTTCAGGAGTACTTATTATCGAACTACAAGAAGGAGTTATGTTCATTCTTACCTTTGACGCCTGAAGGTGCGCCGGCGATAGAATTTATTGTCAGAGAGCCTAAAAAAGAGGAGTTAGCGAAGCCTTCTATAGCAGAAGATAATGTGGACACATCTCTTCCTCAAGACCCAGAATTTTCTGCTAAGCTCAACCCATTTTATGTTTTCGACAATTATATCGAAGGGCCTTCTAATCAATTTGTAAAGTCAGCGGCTTTAGGTATTGCTAGTCGTCCGGGGCGTTCTTATAATCCTATGTTTATTCATGGGGGGGTAGGTTTAGGCAAGACTCACCTTTTACATGCCATTGGGCATTATGTTTTAGAACATCATCGTAAGATGAGGGTGCAGTGTATCACTACGGAAGCTTTTATTAATGATTTAGTTGATTGTCTACGCAATAAATCTGTTGATAAGATGAAGCGTTATTATCGTTCGCTTGACGTTTTGCTCGTCGATGATATTCAGTTTTTGCAGAATCGATTAAACTTTGAAGAAGAGTTTTGCAATACCTTTGAGAGCTTGATCAACCAAGGGAAGCAGATTGTTATTACTAGTGATAAGCCTCCAGGCCAGCTTCGCCTTTCTGAAAGGATGGTAGCTAGAATGGAGTGGGGTCTAGTAGCCCATATTGGTGTTCCAGAGCTTGAAACGAGAGTGGCTATCTTACAATATAAAGCAGAAAGAAAGGGCTTGAAGCTTTCTAGCCGCGTGGCCTTTTATATCGCTGAGCACATTTATAGCAATGTCAGGCAGTTAGAAGGGGCTATTAATCGTCTGAGTGCTCATTGTCGCTTACTAAATCAAGATATTACCGAGGAGCTGGTGGAAAGGGCGTTAAGTCAAATGCTACAGTATGCACCTCAAGAGAAGATTTCGGTAGATCAGATATTGAAAAGCGTGGCGGCGGTTTTCCAGGTTAAAGTAGCCGATCTAAAAGGTAGTGGTCGTACTAAAGAGATAGCTTTGCCTCGCCAAGTTGCTATGTACCTTGCTAAGGAGATGATTAACGAATCGTTGATCATGTTGGCGGCATCATTTGGAAAGACTCACTCGACGATATTGCATGCTTATAAAAGTATAGAGGCTAAAGTTGAACGCGATGAAATGCTCAAGAGACAGATCGATATGGCGCGCAAAAATATTGCAAAATAAAAATTATATCGATATGGCGAGTAAAAGGGCAAGATTCTGTTTGCTTTGCATTAGAAGGATTGTTAAACTTCATAGTAAAGTAATTTAATTATGATCACCTCAGAATTCTGCTGAGGTAACAGTGAGTTTGAGGCTCTTATGTTTAAAAAATATCCCAAAAATCCTTTTGATCAGGAGACGGTAATGCAAGGCAATGATTCTGATAATGGTTCTATGCCCCAGTCTGTCAAAGCGGGCAATTACTCTAATGGAGACAGGCATCATTCGACGCCTTATTCTCCGATAAATTTACAAGAAGAATATTCGTCTAACGTTCCTCCTCGAATCTTTGATAATAATCGTCCAATGAAGCAAACAAAGCTCCAAGAGTATTCTTCTTATCCCGAAGCTGATAATGATGATTATTCCCAAGATAATTCCTTGTGGGATGATAAGATTGCTCCTATCACCTCTTCATCATATCCTGGAGATGAATTTGAAGGGGAAGGCCCTGAAACTGTTTTGGGAGAGTCGGTGAGCTTTAAGGGGTCCTTAAAGTTCGAGCGCTTTTTGCGAGTAGAAGGCAATTTTGAGGGAGAGCTAATCTCTGAAGGCAAACTGGTAGTAGGCCCAAAAGGGGTAGTTAAGTCGAACATCAATATGCGCGAAGTTATTGTTGAAGGATTTATTGACGGCGATATTGTTGTTAAAGACAGAATGGAGCTCAGAGGCGATGCTCAAGTCCGTGGTAATATCACTACTAAATCTTTGATCGTCGACGAGGGTGCTACGATTATCGGCAATGTCAAGGTTGTCCCATCAGGAGAGCCTTTGCAAGATAATGAAAGTACCTCTCATGGTGATTGATCTATAAGCAATATTGTTCTTTATTTTTAGTTAAGAGGGCAGTTATGGGAGTAATAGCTTTTCAGGCCGCTTACTATTTAGAAGGTGTGCCCAATAAATTTTTAGCCATAAAGCCCTCCTTTGAGGAAAACAAAGGTCGTGTAAGGTGGCTTTCGGGTTCAACAAAGCGCTATGAAGTTCACTGCCGTCAACTTCCTAAGATCTTGGATAATTATAAGAATTATGTTGGAGAGCCTACTCTTTCCGCTAATGCTAAACTTATCAAGGAATGCCCTAGTGAAATCATAGTGATTAATGAAGAAGGAAAAAAGCTGAAGTTAACAAAACTTACAAAGGAACTTTTTGATGAAAAAGTGAAGGACCATGTTTTAGACGGTCCAAACCTTGAATTTAAAACAGACCAGGAAGTTCAAGACTTCTACCTTCGTCCCGATTTTATGGTATAGGCGAAAATGAGAGTAGAAAAAGGTGCTGATCCTAATTGGAGAGAAGAGCCTTCGGGATCTTCACAGTCTATTTCGCCTGCTGATAAAAAAATCCACGAGGTTGCTGTAAAGGGCTTTAAGGAAAAAGAAGCTTCACAAAGTTTAAAAAAAGTGACCTTTAAAGTATCTTCCAGTTCTCCGGATGGTTTCAAGGGGCTTAAGAAGCCTGGTGCTGTTAAAGAAAAAGGTTTAAATCTACCGGTGTACAGAATTAAACGTCCCCGGCGGTCTTTAGATACTCTCTCGCAGAAGGAGGGTGAAAATAAATTACAGTCTTTAAAAGGTTGGATACAGGGCTTACACTCAAAAGAGTGCAATGTCGGAGAACTGGAAGATATTGCCGCTCAGCTGTATTATAGTCTTGGAGATATATTATTACCTATTAGATTGGTTGGAACGACAGATCTGTTGTTCTCAGCAGGCACTACGGGAGAAAGTTTTATTCGTGGCTCTACAATAGCTACGGAGTTGAGAGATGAAATATTTGCAGCCCATACTTTATCAGAGCCTTCTACTGCTAGCTGGCTTAAAACCTATGAGTTGCTGGCTTTAGGGTTGTTGGATAGAGGATACATAGAACTAGGCCAACAATTATTAGCACGATGCTGGAAGGATTTGGGGTTTTCTACAGAGCACCCTCTGATTAATTTCTCGGCAGCAGTAGACGACTTTTGTGGTCGGCAGCCTTTACCACATTTAGGAGGTTCCCTGTCAGGTGTCGGAGGTGGCACTATCAAAAGAGGGATGATAGAGTTTCATAAACGCAGACAAGTTCCATCTTTTGACGCTGATGCAGAAGATTATGAACTAGGCGCTCAAGATATTGTTAGGCTAAGTTTCAAAGTCAACCACCCACAATTGGCAAGGTGGCATAAAGTTATTCCTAAAATGCTGGAAGACTCGGAAAGTAAAAGTAGCTTAGAGGCATTACTGCCGGAAGGGTTTTGCAAGGGGGTAGAGGTTCGTTATATTCCCTATCACGTTCAAAAGCAAATTGTTAACCCTGCTAATGCTGAAAGTATTTTATTCGTTGATAATGCTAACAGTGAAATAGTATTTGGAACTGCTTTAGAGGTCGAATTTATTGGGGTGGGAATTTTTAGAATTTCTACCAGCAAAGAATTAGTGGGAATGTACAATAGGGCTGAGCTTATCATGGCTGAGGATGTTATTTTTGATAGAGGCTTAGAAAAAGCGCATATTATTTTATCAGCTTTAGGCTTTCCTACCGCACTAGCGGTTTCTTCTCAAGAAGATCAGCAGAGAATGAAGTTGCTGACAGTTTTGCATGCCCATTATCCTGAGATAGGATACTTTTGGGAGAGGCAGTTGGCAACTTACTCATTGCCCTTTGAGAAATTGAAAACTTTAGTTTTGAGAAGGAATTCTAATGTAGCTACGGAATTGCAGAGGTACTTAGAAGGCGACATTCCGCTTATGGAAGGAAAAGAAATTTACCAGGGGCGTCCAACTCTTTATATGGCTGATATGGGAAAGCGGTTACGTGATGTGGGAGGAGTAGGCTTAATGCACGCTTTCCATAATGATGACGCTTTAGGTTTCGAGGAGTTTAGGTCTCATGCTGCTGAATTTGCTGCTAATTTACGAGGAGGGGTGGCTAAAATTAGCAACCAGGAGCTTTTTTTGAAGCAGGGAAAAACTAAGGGTGGCTCTTCTCCTGAGGAAGACCTTGAAGCAGGAGGTTTTGATAATGTCTTCACCCGACTGGTGACTCGATCCTCTTTGGCAAAAGTTAAAATATCAGATTATTCTTTAGTGGACGAAGGTATCAAAATGCTGTTTGACCTCGATGTTGCCGGTATGCAAAGTACTTATGGCTATACTGCTGATCACTATGGCTCTCGTGGTGGCATTCCAGATTTTCTTAGGGAAGATGATGATTCCGCCTCACCTAGTGACGTTTATCCTAAGCGTTTGGATTTAATCCAATTAGTTAAAAGCCTCGAAAATAGAGATGTCGAAGAGGGGGATAATGTTTATAATGAGATGATGATTCGTGATGCTGTTGGTATTGAATTTTTAAAAGGAGTCATCGTTGACAATCAGAAAATGTACGATATCTTGGTCGAAGAGCTTGATAAGCAAGATTTGATACAGAAAACGTTCAGCGCTGATAAGCCTGTTTCCTATATAACTTTAGGGGACAGGATGATCCCTTTAACGGAATTTATCTATGTAAAGGGGCTTATGGATTATTTTACTGCTGAAATGTGGGCTTAATCAGCAATTGATCGATCACAATTTAACTTTGTGGTAAGCTATAGTTTTTTTATCTAATAGAGGCTTAATAATGAAAGATACCCGTTGCCTATCCCTGTTATTATTTTGGTTAGTAGTCAAGGCTGCCTTAGCGATTATACTTTTAGTTTATGGTAATATTGGCTTGAGTCCTGACGAAGCTCAATATTGGACATGGAGTCAGAACATCGACTGGGGGTATTATAGCAAACCTCCTGGCATCGCTTGGCAAATATGGGCGGGCTGTCAATTTTTAGGCAACACTGAATTAGGAGTCAGAGTCGGAGCGGTAGTTATGGCAACCTTGCTAGCTTTGGCTGTTTATCTTTTGGCTCGTTGTGCAGGTCTTAAGCCACGAGTTGCTATGTGGGCAGGGGTGGTGATGAGCTTTTCTCCAATAGGTATCATGGCGTCTTTTGCTGCTGTCACCGATGGTGGATTTATACTTTTTTGGACGTTGGCAGTTGCCGCTTATGCTTATGATATGAAGCGCCAGCGTGCTCCTCGTTATTTCCTGGTAGGCTTTTTAATAGCTTTAGGTGCATTATTTAAGTGGCCTCAGATTTATTACCTCTGGGGGCCGATTTTAGTTTTTGCTTGGATTTATCCCTTTTTACGATCTAAGAAGACAGCTTTAGCTATAGCCCTTTCCTGTTTGGGGTTGTTGTTTAGCTTGATCTGGAATATTACCCACGGCTGGGCCAACCTTCTCCATATTATTACTCTCTTGACGGGCGCTAAAAGTGCTGGTGAGCCACGTCCTTTCTTTGATGGCAACTTCTGGGAATTTTGGGGATCACAGCTGGGGGTTTTGTCTCCTGTTTTTTTTGTTATACTTTTGACAGGATTATACGCTATGGTTAAGCGCCATAAAAAGCTGTCTCCGGCTCTCTTGTTTTGTGGGTGGCTATGCCTTTCGTTATTGATATTAGCTGGAGGGAGGGCCTTGCTTAGAAAAGTTCAGCCCAATTGGTTCATTTGTGCTTACCCATCGGGAATTATCATTTTAGTATGGTATGCTGGCGATTTGATGAAACGAGGTTTTGCTTGGTTAAAGGCGGGAACGGTAATCTCCGTAGCGCTTTCAGCGCTGGTAATAGCTGTCCCTTATTTGCAAGCCCATAATATTGGTGATATCCCTTTTAAACTCAATGCCTTTCAGCATAACTTAGGGTGGCGGGCTTTGGGCGATGCTCTTAAGGATTATGATTTAAAAAATCATTTTCTTTTTTCCGACAAATATCAAACTACTAGTATTCTAAGCTTTTATAACCCTCAGCAGAAGTTGGCATATTTTTTCAATATCAAAGGGAATCGTAAGAATCAATTTTCTTTTTGGCCAGGGATGGAAGATGAGCAAGTTGGCAAAGACGGTTATTTTGTTATGGTAGAAAAAGCTCCTAACATTGTTGAGGGTGAGGAGCAGTATATTGCATCTTTTATTCGTGATCTTTCGCCATATTTTGAAGAGGTCCAATTTGTCGAAAGTGTGGATCTTTTTGTCGCTAATGGTAGGCTAGCTAAAGGGGCGCTGATCTTCGAATGCCTAAATTATAATGGGAAGACTCCAGCGACGGTAGAAGCTTATTAAGTGATAAATGGTTGTTGGGCAAGAAAAATATTAAATCTTGAACGCTCTTCTGGTAACGTTTCTTGGATATCGTTTGATCCTATGAGATGAGCGATAGCAATAGCTGAAGCTTGAGTATACTCTTGGTAAACTTTCCAGGAACGATTGTAGAAGGGGAAGGCGGCGCCGGCGAGCTCTCGCATATTAAAATTGTCGCTTTCTTGTGCAAATTGCTTGATACTTTGTATTCTATCCAAAAGAGCGTTAATTTGTGATTCTGAAAAAGAAGCAGGATACCTTTTCATATACAGCTCTATCAGCTTAGGATCCCATCCGTCGACGAGCTCCTTTAATTCTTCACATGATTCTTCAGGGAGAATCCTTTCGCCTTGGGGGAAGCCTAGGATACCACTTCTTAAAGGGATAATAGCCTGACATTCTGTGCATTGGATGATGTAATTGTTATTGGGAAGAGAGTCTTCGGTATCGATTATCATAGGCAATAAGGAGCCATCGGGGTTTTCTTTAAAGAGGTAGTTACCATCTTTAAGAGTTATTGCGCGGCCATCAATTCTTCCGAGGAAAATATCGCCTAAAGCAGCTTTCCAGAAACCTTCGAAATCTATTCTGTCATAGAAAGTGTTAATAACTTCTGGGGGGGCTATTAAAGTATTTAATCCCCGAGTTCCTTCGCCTATGAAAGTTGGTTGTATTAGAGGCTGAAGGTTACCGGAGAATCCTTCATGATTACTATAAATAGTTGGGGGCATAGATCTTTGTAACCCTGATAATGCCAGCAAGTTATAGTGGTGGTGTTCGGAATTTCTTTCCTCACAAGGTTTAAAAAATAATTCCGAGGTGTAATAAACTCTATGCTTGGAAATAACATTTAAAGGTTGGAATAAGGGGGTAGTTTGGTCCCAAAGATTTTGTACGCGGCGCTCAAGGTCTTGCATTTCAGGAGTCGTTGTGATTGCTGAAATTCTTTCATTAAGTAACATGTCAGCACGATAGCTTCTTTTGGGGGATCTTAGTTTAAAAGTAATAGGACTGATTTTGGGCTTAGGGGGGGGAGCATGAGGGGCGTTGAAGGCGTCGTTTTCGGAAGACGAGCTTGTAGGCGTATGATTTATAGGATTTAAAGAAGGCATGTTTTTACACTTTTTGTTTATCAGTGGAGGATATTGTATTATTTTTTAAACAAAAATGTAAATGCTGTTTTTTTATTGGGGGTGATAATTTAGATTTTAAATCTATATAATATAATTTTAAAAGAATGGTATAAGGTCGAAGATTAGGAGGTCAACAAAGGTTGTGAGGCAACGAGAGTTGTTATTTAAAGGCGCTTTCTAAATTCAGAGGCTCTAATATTTGTCGTGCTTGGCGTAGAAAGGTTAAGTTGCCCGTACTTAGAAATTTAGCATAGTAGTCATAAGCGTGGTGGAGGCTGCAATCTCTTTTGATGTCCTGGGAGCTTATAACAGCTTCTTGAAAATCAATAGTTTTTTTGATGTCGAGCCACTGATCGTAGTATTTACCCTGCAAAAAGATATGAAAGGGTGAGGAGCTGTTGCTGGTGCCATGGATAACGTAAGGCCGATCCTGATATAGGTCGGGGAGCCTGCTGGAGCGGGGGTATAGCATGATCTTGGTATCTTGGTCTGGTAGGACAATTGTAGCCAAGATATCTTTTCCAATGGGGTTTTTTAAGGTTTGGATAAGGCTGGATAGGGCATCGGGAACTTTGGAATGTTGATCGACATAAATCATCTTGCCTTTATTGAAAGCGCATAGAACATCTAGAAGGGGGAGGTTATTGCGATTGCCGGAGGCGATACTGAAGAGGGAGATCTTACCTTGGTTTTCTTTGGTCCAATCAGCGATTGTTTGGCGTTGCTGAGTGGGCCGTAAGACGGTATCTCCGTCGGAGAGCAGTATGGCAGTATTAACTTCGGCGTCTTCAACGACGGGTGGGATGATTTCATCCAGTGAGCTATAAAGCTCGGTAGAAGCAAACATTCCCCCATGAGGTAAGGCTTGGAGGAATTGACGTGCTTCAGCGACATTAGAGGGTGTCCAGCTCAAATTGTTTTCGCTAAGAGAGACGACTTCATCATCAAAAACCAAGATGTTGAAAGTGTCACCGGGAGAAAGAAAATCTAGTGACTGGCTTACTGCTTGGCGGTTATAGTGATAGCGTTTTTTGGTTATGGAATTCGAGCGGTCGATCAAGAAAAAGTAATTTTGCCTGATACGCTTAAAAGCAGCTTCTTTTTGAGGTTTAAAGATCAGACGGAAATAATTTAATCCCGTACGAGCATCGGGGAAGTATTCTACAGAAAGGTCGAAATTGGCGGTATTGGCGACGGCTGGGAGATGCTCAAGGTGGGAAAGGTCAATATTTTGAGAGCTCTCACCTTTAGGTAATAGAATAGGGATGGTATTGTTGGTTTCTGTATCACCCAAGCCAAAGAGGTATTCGGTAGTATCATCGATATTGGAGAGGGCCGGTGAGGAAGGAGCCGTTGAGAGCGGGTCAATTTCAGCTTCTTTCAAAAATGAGGAAAGCTCTTCGATTTCTAAGTCTAGAGGCTCTTGGGCTGCCTGAAATTTTTCATTGTCAAAGGGAGCTTCGCTAGGTTCTAGGTTGTATAGAACGGTTTCAGCGGCATTGATAAGTTCTTGGGCAATTTCTGTGTCATTAGTATCTAGGGGGAGATCTTCTCTAGATTCGATAGAGGAGATATCTTTTTCCAAGGCGGTGTTAATATCAATATCAGGTAAAGTCGGTAACGGTTCTCCTAGGGATTTAGGGCTAGAGAAGTCTAGCTCTTCTGAGCTCGTGATGATAATGCTGGTATCTGGCTGTTGTATGTCAGCAGTAAGATTTTCGATTTCCATAGCTTCAGAAGGCTGTGGACGTTGAGGATCATCATTAAGGTTTTGAAATATTTGTGCTAGCTCTTTATCGAGCTGTTCCTGTTGAAGGTTTTCAGTATAGGTTTCAGAATCTAAAATAGTATGGTCATAGATTAAAGGGCGTTGATGATAAGGGTAAGATATTTGAAATTCCATGCCATTGAGGGCGATAAAAAAAGTACCGTGAATGGCGAGGGCTATAAGGGTTACTGCTGTTAGCATGAAGGTGTGAGATCTCATTCTCATGATTCTGTCTCGCTTGATGAGGATAGTTGTTGTAAATATTGCTCAGCATGGTTGACGAGGTAATCACTGACAGCATAGTGTCCTTCCGTCAATGTTTTGAGGATCGTGGCCGCTGCCTGGCGACGTTGGCGAGCTTCTAATAGCTCGCCGGATCTAGCGGCAAGTTTACTTTGTAGCAAAGCTATCCTAGCATCTATCAGCATAAGATAAGCTTGATAGATTCGGTTTTGCTGAGGTAGGAGTTCTCGTCGGGCTTGATAGTCTTTAGAGGCTATATCATCTTGAGAAACGAAATCTTGTCGGGTATTTTGAAGGATAGACAATAGATGTTGGTCGGCAACATCCGAAGGCTCAGATGCGTTGCGAATATCGCAGTAGTCGATAGCTGCTTCGAGGTGGAGGGGTTCGCTGCTGAGTTTTTTTTGTATTTTAACTTCTTTAAGCAGGGTGAGGATTTCTATAAAGGAGGGGTTGTTCGCTTGGCAATTATTACGGTCTAAATTCTTCCATAGTAGTCGCGCGAGATACAATTTCGATGCATTGTTAATATAATGGTCTTTATAAGATATAGACTTTTGTAGATCTCTATAGATGGCTATGGCTTTATCATCGTATCCCTGATGCTGGTAAGCTTGGGCGAGCGCAAAATTTAGCCGAGATCGACGATGCCAGGGCATCTCAGGGTGCTGGGACTGATATTCTTGAAGATTTTCGAGGAGTTCAATCTGATCAGCATAATGTTCCTGCCAGCTAAGGATATCGCTAAGCATAAGGTAGGCTTCTTCAAGGAAATGCTTGCCGGTAAAGAAGTGCTTAGGATGATAGTCTTCATCATCTAGCATTAAGATAGAGAGAAGGGTGTTATAGGCTCGTGATGCACTTTCGATAAGTTCAGGGTTGTGAGGATCTTTGGGTAGCTTAGAGGCTTTTTGATGGTAGTGGTGAGCTAGCCATAACAGGTTGTCGAACTTTAGGGATAATTTTTTGTTGTCAGCAATGTAAAGGTGCTCTGCAGCCCTATCGAGCAGCGCTTCTTTGCTGGGGTCTTTGTCGGCAAGCTCTTGAGCTTGCTTGAGGTAGGCATTGAACAGGTTGAGGTGTAAAGAAGATTGTTCTGGGAAACCTGGGTCTAAGGTCAATGTTTTTTCACCATGAGCAGTAAAGGCGGCGAGGTCTTGAAAAGCTTCGTAATAACATCCTGCTAAGAGATAGTGGGCATAAGCTAGTCTGTTGGAGTGGGGATATTTTGTTAGGAATTCTTCTATAATAGTGATAGTTTTTTCATAATATTGTAGTTCATAAAGCATTTGACACATCAACAGAGTGTAGTTGATGACTTCCTCTTCAGAGAGTTCTTCTTGGTACTTTAAGGTGGTCCTGATATCATCGACGAGCTGCTCGCGACGGGTGGGGTCGGAGGGGGCTTCCTGCTGTAATTTTGCTGATGATTTCAATATATAACGAAGAGCTTGGGGGTGAAAGGGACTATCAGGGTAATTATCTAGGAAGGTTAAAAAGTTGCGCCGGCAGTCACGCCACATATTTTCTTGGAATAAAAGAGTATTCCTTTCGAATTTTGCTGATTCTATGCGGGGAAAGTTTGGGAAGTCCACGGCGATGCGTTCAAATTTTTGAAGAGCTTGGAGATTTTTGCTAACCTTTTTATACATCATAGCTTGGAAATAAAGAGCATTGGCGATTTCGGGGTCTTCAGGGAAAAGGTCTTCAAGTTTGCGAGATGTACTGTCGACTAAAGCCTGCTGGTTAAGGTGGTAAGCTGCGGCGATGGTAGTCAAAAAGCTTGCTTTGCGCTCGGGAGACTGAGTTGTTTGGGTGTCTTCGAAAGCATCAAGATAACCTAATGCCATCTCATAGTCTTTCAGTTGATAGTAGCTTTGGCCAAGGAGGAAAAAGAGGTAAGGCTGGCGATCTTTAGCTATTAATCTTGTGAAACGCTGGCGGGCTTTGACAAGCTCCTGGTAGCGTTCTGATTCGTAAAGCAGGACTAGCTCCTTAAAGGCGGCGTCGGGAGCTTTTTCGCCGTGGATTTTCTGAATTTCTTTGAAGGTTTCTATAGCTTTATCAGTGTTAAAAGAAGCTTCGACATTGGCAGCATTATAGAGAAGGGTTTCGCGAGATTCAGGGTGGTTTTTAGCTAGAGAGTTAAAAAGCTTGGCGGCTTGAGGGTAGTCCTCTAAAAAGCAGAAAATCTCTGCCAAAGCAAATTGGGCGGCGTTATAGTAAGAGGTCCCCTGAAGTTGTTGGTAGTAGGGAATGGCTCGCTTGTAAAGAGTAGCAGTCTGTTGAGGGGTTTTGTTGTGGTTTTGAGCTTGACGGTAGAGGCTCTCGGCATAAAAGAAAAGTGCTAGCGATGAGGTAGAGTTTTCTGAAGCATCTTCGATTTTTGGCGGCAAGCCTTGGAAAGCTTCTTCTTGGAGGCTGGAATAATCATGAAGTTGGTATAAGGCCTTTAATCGGTGGTTATAGCTTTTTTTACGCACTTCATCGTCATCAATTTTATCATAGCACTCTAGAGCTTTACGATATTGCTCCGACCGAAAAGCAGCGTCGCCGAGCAGAAGATAAAGGCGCTGCTGATAATTACTATTGGGATATTGCTGGAGAAATTCGTTAATTTGTTGCTCGACGATGCCATCATCACCATCGCGCCAGAATTCCATAATACGCCGAACAAAAAGCGCCTCGTCTTCAGGGGGAGAGCTGGAGAGAGAGCTGGCAATCATAAGCATTGCTAATATAATCGAGCAATACCTTAGCATAAAAACCCCACAGATACATTAGAGTAATTTTTTATCAGAACGGTTAATTATTATCTACTTAAACCCGTGATGTTAGCTAATCTTTAGCTAAGCACTCAGCTAAAAATTAGGGGGTATCACGGGTTGGAATGCCATTGAGCAAGAAGTACGGCAGTAGCTTGGGAAACATTGAGAGAGTCGATCATACCTGCCATAGGGATATAAACACGAAAATCAGCCTGCTTGCTAACTAGCGGTCTAACACCTGTGCCTTCCGATCCTAAGATAAGCACTGTTTTTTCAGGGAAATCGAAATCTGCTAAGCTATGAGCATCGTTAGCAATTTCGGTAGTTACTGCCCAATAGCCGTGTTTTTTGAAACTTTTGATGGTCTCTACAAGATTGGAAACCTGAATAGTTTCAATAAGTTCTGAAGCTCCTACACTTGCTTTGCTGACAGTAGGTGTTATGGAGCTTCCTCGATTTTTTGACCACACCACGGCGTCGACACCGAAGCATTCGCAAGCGCGTAAGATAGCTCCTAGATTTTGGGGGTCGAAGATTGAATCCAGCATCACTACTAGGCTTTTTTCTTTATGGTAGAGATTTTCTAGCTTTGGAGCAGGCTTCTCGGAGACCTGGGCAACATATCCTTGGTGGGATTCGGAGTCTACCATATTGGTTAACTCTTTTTTGGAGAGCTTTTTGACGGGAATTTGGTTCTCTTGGAGTATCGTTAAAAGGTCATCGCTGTCTTTAGAGGTATAGACTTTTAGAATTCTTTGGGGGGCGCTTTTAAGCAATTCTTTTAAGCAATTTTTACCCATAATTTTACGGTTGGACATTTTTAACTCCTGATATTTTACTGAAGAATGTTGCTAATAATATAAAGGTTAACACAGCACCCATTAGAGAGATGAATGTCGATGAGGTCGTTGATAACATCATAAAACCCACTCCTGCAGCTAAAGCTGCTGTTAGTGCATAAGGCAGCTGGGTGATAACATGGTCCATAGGGTCGCAAGCGGTGCCGGTAGAAGATAAGATGGTAGTATCCGAGATAGGTGAACAGTGATCGCCGAAAATGCCCCCACTTAAAATAGGGGCAATAATGTTCTCTATAGGTATGTTGAAGCGAGAGGCTAATGGTAAAGCCAAAGGGATCACAATCGCAAAGGTGCCGTAGGAAGTTCCTGAGGTAAAAGCCATAAACGCACTGATGATAAATAGCAAAGAAGGAATATAAATAGGGTGGATGGCCACGCTGATAGCGTTGGCAAGGTATAAAGCCGACCCTAAATCCTTGACGAGAGCAGCCATCGCCCAGGCTCCTAGGAGGACAAGGTAGGTGCGAAGCATACCTTTAATGCCTTCGAGGTAGATGTTCATCCCTTGATCAAGGGTGAAATGTCCTTGAAAAAAACCTAGTAATAAGGCTGAGGTGCCTGCAAGTATTGCAGATATTAATACAGAATAAGGTCCTTGCGCTGCTTGAACGGCAGCCATTAGATGTCCGCTATTGATAGAGAAGAAGCCTCCGGTGTATAGAAAAATAAAGGGAAAACTTCCTATTAATATAGTTAGAGGGATGACCAAATTGCTTATATGGAGTTTTACGCCGGGAGAAGGGGACATCTGTTCAATCTCGTGGGATATTGGAAGGCGAGCTTGATCTCTATGAACTTTGCCGGTAGTAGCCGCTCGTCGTTCGGCATGTTTCATGGGGCCAAAACTATTTTTTGTGGTGGCAAAAAATAAGGTTCCTATGAGAGCAACCCAAGCGTAAAAATTGAGTGGTATCGTTTTTAGGTAAAGGATGTAAGGTGAATAAGAGAATTCATAGCTTGCGGTCTCTAATCCTATGAGGCCGACGATATAGATCACCCAGGTAGAAAGAGGGACTAATAAGCAGATAGGGGCTGCGGTAGAGTCGACGATAAAAGCTAGTTTTTCTCGAGCAATTTTTAGCTTGTCAGTTATCGGACGCATGGTTACTCCTACGGTAAGACTGCTGAAATAGTCGTCGAAGAAGATGAGAATACCTAGACACCAAGTTTGAAATTGGGCCCAGCGGGGAGAATATCCGATGTTTTGGGCAAAGTATTTTCCTAGGGCGTAGGCGCCGCCGGTCTTTTGAAGTAGGGCTAATAACCCCCCAAAAGCTCCGCCGTATAAGATTACGGTGGCGTTCCACTCGGAACCGAGAGAAGGGATTAAATAGGTGTCGAAGATTTTTAGAAATCCTAGCAAAGGATTATAGCCTTCAAGCATGCTAGCTCCCAACCATAGCCCTACAAAGAGGGATGGAATAATTTTGCGAGAGATAATAGCAAAAGCTATTGCTGCCAAGGGGGGTAAGAGGCTAAAAAAAGAGGGTTCCATTAAGGATGGTGTTTTGAGAGGTAGTTTTTGGCTTCCAAAGCTGCCCGGCATCCATCGCCCGCGGCAGTGACCGTCTGATGGAAATCTTGCCTAGATATATTGCCGGCAGCATAAACGCCAGGAACACTGGTTTGGGTGGAGTAGGGTTGGACAATGATATACCCTTGGTCGTCGCAAGCTATATGCTTTTTAAAGGGGTCGGTGTTAGGTTTGTTGCCGATGGCCACAAAGACTCCATCGCATGGCATAAAATAGTGGTTATTTTTTTTAAGATCGTGAAGAGAGACTCCGGTAACCTTACCAATTTCAGGGTCTAAGATATCTTCGACCATAGTATGATATTTTATAGTGATATTATCTTTTTGAGCAACATGGTGTTGAAGATCTTCAGCAGCTTTTAAGCTGTCATGGCGATGGATAAGGGTGACGTGTTCGGCGATATTAGATAGTATCAGTGCGTCGCTCAATGCTTGGTCTCCACCACCTACCACTACGACTTTTTGGTCCTTAAAGAATATTCCGTCACAAAGAGCGCAAGTGTTAACGCCTCGTCCACGTAGAGCGGCCTCCGAGCGTAATCCTAGCCACCTATGAGAAGTCCCTGCAGCGATAATCATGGTATGGCATTCTATAATTCGTCTGTCGTTGAGAAAGATTTTAAAAGGTCGCTGAGATATGTCAATAGCAGAAACGGTATCAGAGGTAAAACGTGCTCCAAAGCTTTTGGCTTGGTTATGCATGTTTTTTATTAGTTCCACTCCCGAAATAGGATGGGGGAGGCCGGGATAATTTTCGATCTTTCCTGCCATAGTTATCAAGCCTCCAGGAGTAGAGCCCTCGATAACTAGTGGGGATAGACCGGCTCTTCCGGCGTAGATGGCGGCAGTATAACCAGCAGGGCCTGATCCAATGATGACAATTTTTTCAGTGCTAAATAAAGGAGAAGATGTTATTATTAATAATAAAAGAAGTAATGGTTGTTTCATTTTTACCCCGTTGTAAAATCAAACCTCTTAAATAAAAAAATAAAATAACATGGAGATCATATGTTTACAAGGTTAATCTCATTTTTATTCTTATTAGCGTTCAGCTTCACAGGAGCTAATTTTGCTATGGCTCAGACAGGCTCGGAACCCGTGACTTCGGTTCAGGAGTTCGATGAAGAAAATTTTTTCGACAAGATTGATGAAGGGGTGGTTATTGTGGACTTTTACGCTCCTTGGTGTCATCCCTGCAATGCTTTTGCAGTAGTATATGAGGAAGTTGCCGAAGAGCTAGGTGGTACGATGGTTTTTGGCAAGATTCAGGTAGCTAATGCTAGGGAGATCTCTCAGCAATATAATATTGGAGGTATCCCTACTGTAATTGTTTTTGTTGATGGTCAAGAAGTTAAGCGTCATATGGGTTATATGAATACTGAGGATTTCAAAAACTTCTTATTGAATCAATAACACCTATAATAGCAGTTTTACCCTGATGTCTCCCTAATCTTATTCTCCAGGAGGCCACAAATCTTCATCTGCGGCCTCCTAGAGAATGATCAGATTATAGGGCAAATAGGTTATAAGCCATAAATGCTACTAGATATTATGGCGAAACATAATATCGTTTATCTTTGTTTTTTTGCGCTACGGAGTGCAGTTTTTTAGACCTGTGGCCGTGGCATCATCATGCCTCCATCTACAGAGCTAAGCTAAAGGTTAGGTTGCAATCGCAGGTTTAACCGTTGTTGAGTGCTGATTCCTAAAGCGATGAGGTGCTTGTCCTTAGGGATTGTGCCGAAGAGCTTTAAAAAACCTTCGACAGTAGGAGCGCTTGAAAATATTAGCGCTTCATAGTCGTTAAGGTTAGGAAAAGGATCAGGAGTATGGTAGATGGTGTCGTAAAGATTAACAGTCTTATGGCGAATATTGTTTTGTATGAGGTAATCAGCAATGACAGGACGTGCTTGAGCGGAGTGTGGCCAAAAAATATATGGGTTGTCGAGAGACATCTGCTTTAAGACTAGGATAATGCTTTCAGCATTAGTGGCTGATGGAATATGAATATTTTTAATGCCGTATTTTTTTAGCTGCTTGGCAGTAACTTTTCCGATAGTTATGATACTTTTAGCTTGGAGGTCTTCCAGGGTTAAATCGTAGTAAGGTAGGAAGTCGCAGCAGATCTTGGCAGCATTTTTGCTAGTAAAGATAACATGAGAGTAAAGATGAAACTCGTTGAAAGCTTCTTGAAGGTGTTGTTCGTCAGGATCATGAGGAGATATCTTGATGATGGGGCAATGGTCGACATCATAATCGGGATGTTGATAATTAGTGTTAGTACCTAAATATAGAGCTTTGGGATGTTGGCTTTTCATAATCGGCCCTCCTTAGTCTATTGCTACCTTGATAGCTTCTTCGACGTTTTCGACCCCTTGAAGGCTCATCTGTTTTTTAAAGCTTTCGGGTAACCCTGTTAAATTGCGTTTTGGTAAAAGGCACTTGGTGAAGCCCATATGGAGAGCTTCTTTAAGGCGAGCTTCAATGCGAGGCACCGAGCGGATTTCCCCTCCTAGCCCTACTTCTCCTACTACGACAGTCTCGCAGTTAATAGTACGATTGCAGAAGGAGGAGGATATTGCCAAGAGTATCCCTAGGTCTATGGCGGGTTCTAAAATGCGTAACCCTCCGGCAATAGATACGAATACATCGAAGTTGTACATTTGAAATTGAAGTCTTTTCTCTAAAACTGCTAGAAGGAGGGCGAGGCGGTTTTGGTCGAGGCCTGCGCTTTTACGGGAAGGGGTAGGGTAACCAGTCTTGGTAACTAAAGCTTGGGCTTCAATTAAGATAGGGCGGGATCCTTCGATAGTGGGAATGATCACCGAGCCATTATTCTCTTTGCGGCGTTCTTCAAGAAAGATTTCCGATGGGTTGGCGACCATTGATAGCCCTTGGGCAGTCATTTGGAATACGGCAATCTCATCGGTAGGGCCGAAGCGATTTTTTACCACTCTCATAAGGCGGAAGTTTTGCTGCTTGTCACCTTCAAAATATAAGACTGTATCGACAATATGTTCTAAGATTCGGGGGCCAGCAATTTCTCCCGATTTGGTGACGTGGCCGATCAGAAAGGTAGCGATATTATAACCTTTAGCGATGCGCATAAACTCTCCCGCCGTTTCACGTACTTGACGGACAGAGCCGGGGGCGGAATTGATTTCAGCTTTATAGATTATTTGAATAGAGTCTACGATAAGCATCTGGGGCTTAATCTGATCTATCTGTGCTTTGATAACGGAAAAGTTGGTCTCGCTGAGGAGGTAGAGGTTGTCATTATCAACGCCTAAACGCTGAGCGCGCATAGAGGTTTGCTCGATAGACTCTTCCCCACAGACATATAGGACAGTAATCCCTTGTGCTGCTAGCATTGCAGCAACTTGGAGCATGAGGGTGGACTTCCCTATGCCGGGGTCTCCCCCTACCAATGATAGAGATCCAGGGACGATTCCTTGCCCTATTAAGCGGTCGAATTCTGAAAGCTGGGTAAGTAAGCGGGGGGCTTCTTGATGGCGTACTTCACTGATGCGTAATGGGCGCGAAGGTTGCTCGATCTGGGTCTCAAAGTGGACAGTTTTTTCTACAACTTCGACTTCTTCGCTAAGAGTATTCCATTCATGGCAGCTAGGACACTGGCCAGACCATTTCGTTTGCTTATGACCGCATTCTGAGCAATACCAGGAGCTTTTGGTTTTAGCCATGGTGACCTTAAGATTTTAGATGTTCAAAAGCTGTAGCTGCTGCGGCCTGCTGGGCTTCTTTTTTCGAGGAGCCTAGCCCTGTACCTACAGGTTTTTCGTTGATTTCAACTTCGACTACAAATAGTTTGTCGTGGTCGGGGCCTTCTTCCTTGATAACTTTGTAAACGGGGGTCTGTTTGTATTTTTTTTGAGAGTAATCTTGTAGTTCAGCTTTCCAGTTGTGGGTGGGGGTGGCGATGATAGTTTCGATATGCTCGTCGAAATTGTGAAATAAAAATCTACGAGAAGCTTCTAGACCGCCGTCAAGATAGATAGCTCCTATAATAGCTTCGAAAAGGTCGGCCAATATCGATTGGCGTCCTTTTCCTAAGCTGCGGCGTTCTCCTTTGCTCATCAAAATGTATTTATCAAGCCCTAAGTTACTAAGATAGTATGAGCAAGAAGATGCTTCTACAAGCTTGGAACGTAAGTTCGAGAGCTGCCCTTCGGGGGTGTCGGGAAGGCGGCGGTATAGGTGCTCGACGATCAATAAGCTTAGCACGGAATCACCCAAAAATTCGAGGCGTTCGTTATGTTCTTGAGTGACTTGGCGATTTTCATTGAGGTAAGAACGGTGGGTGAATGCCAAGATCAACAAGTGCTTGTCTTTAAAAGTATAATTTATCAGAGCCTCTATATGAGGTGCTGCCTGTAATAGTTTTTCTAGTTCGTTCATAAATTAAGAGTATATTTCGAGGGAGAGAAAAAAGCTAGAGTAATATTGATTGACATATCGCGATAAAAGCCTTAAACTACTTATTTTAAGTAAATTAATGGGATCAATGAAAGCTATAATCTTAAAAGAGTATCGCGATTTTTTTCAACAGCACGGTTACATAGAATTTGAGGAGCTCCTCAACAAGGCGAAGGTTGAGCAGCTTCTCTTGGCAGTAGAAAATATGGTTTCTCAGCGCTTAGGAGGAGATTCTTTGAGACTTTATCGCCATAATCCTCAGAAAATTTTCTCTGTAAGCCATGACCTTTGGCGTGATGATCCTGTCGTTAAGAAGAATAATACTCTAAAATTGTGGGCTCAGATTATAGCGGAGCTCAACGGCGTTAAACAGGTAAGGTTGGGCTTTGATAATATAATCAGCGGGCCTAGTGATTTTTTAGGGGAACACGCTTCTTTGGATGCTATCAGCAGCCTCAAGCCTGTAGGAGGGATGATATTATGCTTGCGGGCGCCATCTTTTCTGCATGAAGGAGATCTTCTTCCTCAAAAGGAGGGGAATGCTACTTTTATCTCACCTCAATGCTCTTTGGTAGATTTGACAGCAGCGGCTACTGATGGAATCTATCTTTTGATAACTTATGTCGATGCTGAAGCTATCTATTACTATAATCGACAAGATCCCCATAACCATGCTTTTAAACAAAGTGGCTATGTTTTTGGCGATAGAATTAAAAACCACGATTGCCCTATTATCGTGAGATCGGAAACCTGATTTTATGATCTTATGCCATCCATCAAAAATAATTATACAATCGGCACACCCCTTGCACTTCATCTTTGAACAAACCTTTCTCTCTTATATTCATTAATATGATCATCGAGACGATATTACAAACTAAAGTATAATGTGTGTACATAATCACACAATTATTTTTTAATGAAGGGTATTAGCAGGAAATACTACCAGGTTAGATGGTTGAAAATCTTCTTGAGCTAATCCAGAGGTGTTGGTTACAATGGCACCTAATTTTTTAAGGTGCGGAGCGTTAACTCATATCTTCTTGCCAAGAACAAAAAAAACGGGATTGATTTATGGCCTTATTTTCGCGTAAGAAGCACAACATAAAAGTTAAAACCGTCAACAAGGATGGCTTTAGTGGTTGGATAAAATGTACCGATTGTCATGAACTTATCCATACTAAAGAGATCGAGCATAATTATCATTGTTGTCCTAAGTGCGAGTATCACTATCGCTTATCGGCTCGCGAGAGGATTGCTACCCTTGCCGATGCTAATTCTTTTAAAGAGCTTTACGGCAACCTTACTACTGTTGATACCTTGGAGTTTGTCGATTCACAAAAGTATTCTGACCGCTTGGAACAAGCTAAGAGCCGTGCCAATAGTTCTGAAGGTGTTATTGTTGGCACTTGTACTATGGGTGGTCAGCGGGTATCTTTGGGGGTTATGGACTTTAACTTCATGGGGGGGTCTATGGGGTCAGTGGTTGGAGAGAGAATTACTAGGCTGATAGAAAACTCTCTGCAATATGGTTGCCCTTTGATATTAGTTTCTGCTTCGGGAGGGGCTCGCATGCAGGAGTCAGCTTTCTCTTTGATGCAGATGGCTAAAACCTCGGCAGCTTTGGGTAAGCTCCATGAGGAAGGTATTCCTTATATTTCTGTTTTGACTAACCCTACTACTGGGGGAGTGACAGCTTCTTTTGCAGCGTTAGGGGATATTATTATTGCGGAGCCTCAGGCATTGATATGCTTTGCTGGCCCTAGAGTTATCGAGCAGACTATTGGTGAGAAGCTGCCGCCTGGAGCACAGAAGTCGGAGTTTTTGCTCGAGCATGGCATGATTGATAGTGTCACCCCTCGCCGACAGCTGCGTGACAATCTGATAAAGTATTTAGGTTATTTGCAAGGTAATGAGCTTGGAAGAATCAACCGTTTATCGTTATTTTCCAAAAAATTAATCAATAATTTCACTAACAATGATTGAAGAAGTTAACATAGAGATCATTGCTGAAGATAAAGCTACCATTCCGGTGTATACTTCTTCGCAAGCTTCAGGGGCTGATATCTCTGCAGCCCTTTCTACTAAGCTAGAGATTGCTCCCGGAGCATCTGCTCTTATCCCTACCGGTTTGCGCTTGGCAATCCCTGAAGGCTATGAGATTCAGGTGCGTCCCCGTAGTGGTTTAGCATTACGCCATCAGGTTACGGTGCTTAATACTCCGGGAACAATAGATGCCGATTACCGAGGAGAGCTTAAAGTGATCCTTATTAACCACGGACAGCAACCTTTTGTGGTGGAACCCGGGATGCGGATTGCCCAGTTGATATTAGTGTCTGTAGCCCGTGCTCATTTTGTATATGCTAAAGAATTGGCAGTAACCTCTAGGGCTGAAGGTGGTTTTGGACATACAGGCTTATGAGTATTAATTTAGCTAGTGATGTAAAAATATTTTTTGTTATCGTGTCAATATATAGCAAAAAGTTTTAGAGGGCACTATGGTCGATATTTCAAAATACGTATCAGAAGGGCGAATATTATTTTTTAATGATATACAGTATAAGCCTCTTTTGCGACAGTTATCAGAGGTTATATGCCAAGCTGCTAAGCTTTCTGATGTCGAAGATTTTTATCAGAAGATTATGCAGAGGGAGCGGCTGGTATCGACGGCCGTGGGCTATGGTGTGGCAGTCCCTTATGCCAAGCTTGATGCATTAGATAACTTTATAGTTGCGGTAGGGATTGTCTCCGAAGGTGCTGATTGGACCGCCCTTGACGGTCAAGCTGTCCATTTTGTTTGCATGGTAGGAGGGCCTGATGATAAGCCCAATCAGTATTTGGAGCTTCTTTCGAGCATTGCCTTAACCTTCAAAGACCAGCAACTGCGCGAACAAATTCTAGAGGCTCAAAGCTCTAAAGAGGTTATCAAAATATTAAACCGCAATCATGGGCTTAACCCGCGATAGTTTTTCTATCACGGGTTGCCAATCATGATTTCTAACACCCGCTTAAGGGGAGGTAGTAACCTGAGGGGAGTTATTATTTTTTTTCGTTCTTTCGAAGACTTCTTGGTCGACAAACTTTAGCTTTCCATCTTCCAAGGTGATCATAATTTTGCGCCCTTCATTAGGATGTGTTAGCAGCCTGTCAGCCAAGGCATCTTCGATATGTTGTTCGATAACCCTGCGTATGGGACGTGCTCCCATCTCAGGCTGATAACCTTTTTCTACTAAATAATCTTTGGCAGGATCGTCGATATCGATGAAGATGTCTTTTTCTGCCAGGCGCTCTTTGATCTTGTTAAGTTCAAGGTTTAAAACCTTGAGGAGGAATTCTTTATCAAGAGGCCTGAAGATAACCATGTCGTCAAGGCGGTTGAGAAATTCTGGTTTAAAGTGTTTCTTAGCGGCTTCACTGACTTTTTCTTTTATCAGGCTATAGTCTAAGGCAGCTTCTTTAGCCATAAAGCCTACTTCGGAAGTTTTTCTCAACATGTTGGCACCGAGGTTGGAGGTCATGATGATGATCGTATTACGGAAGTCGATTTTACGTCCGAAGGAGTCGGTAAGCTTGCCTTCTTCCAGAATCTGTAATAGCAGGTCCATAACATCAGGGTGAGCTTTTTCAATCTCATCAAAGAGTACTACGCTATAAGGGCGCTGGCGTACGCGCTCTGTTAGCTGTCCGCCTTCTTCATGACCGACATACCCTGGAGGGGATCCGGTCATTCTGCTGACGGCAAATTTTTCCATGTACTCAGACATATCGACCTGTATAAGAGCATCTTCGCCGCCGAACATATGTATAGCAAGCTGGCGAGCTAGCAAGGTCTTGCCCACACCTGTAGGCCCTAGGAATAGGAAATTCCCTATAGGCCTGTTAGGGTCTTTGATGTCAGCACGGCTACGCCTTATGGCGCGGGAGATGATTTTTACCGCTTCATCTTGCCCTACAATATTTTGGGTGATCAGCTCTTCCATTTGGAGAACTTTAGCCGTCTCACCTTCGGTGAGGCGATTCATAGGTATTCCGGTATGCTTAGCAATGACGCTGGCGACTTCTTCTTCGTCAACAATAGCTTCGTATTCTGCTTTATTTTTTTCCCATTCGGCGCGCATTTTTTCTAGTTCTTCACGCAGCTTTTTCTCATCATCGCGAAGTTTTGCAGCTTTTTCATACTCTTGGTGGCTGATGGCCTCTTCTTTAGCGATCCTTGTTTGTTCGATTTCAGTTTCTAACTTGCCGAAATCTTGAGGGGAGTTCATCGTTTCTATACGCATTTTAGCTCCAGCTTCGTCGATTAGGTCGATAGCTTTATCGGGAAGGTAGCGTCCATGGAGGTAACGTTCAGAAAGCTTGGCAGCGCTTTCTAGTGCTGAGCTGGTATATATACACCTATGGTGTTCCTGATATTTTCCTTTAAGGCCGTCGAGAATTTTTATAGTGCTAATAACGGAAGGGGGCGCGATATTGACCTTTTGGAAGCGCCTTTCAAGGGCGGCATCTTTTTCGATGACCTTGCGGTATTCGTCGATAGTAGTAGCGCCGATACACTGCAGTTCACCTCGAGAGAGCGCAGGTTTTAAGATGTTAGACGCATCGATAGCGCCTTCAGCGCCTCCGGCACCTACTAAGGTATGTAGTTCGTCGATAAATAGAAGGATTTCTCCGTGATTTTTAATTTCATCCATGACGGCTTTGATACGCTCTTCAAACTGTCCTCGGTATTTTGTTCCTGCAATCATTAGAGGTAGGTCGAGAGTGACGAGTTTCTTTTTACGTAGGTTGTCGGGAACATCTCCTGTGACGATAGCTTGTGCTAAGCCTTCTACGATGGCTGTCTTGCCCACCCCCGCTTCTCCGACTAGTACGGGGTTGTTTTTACGGCGCCGACAGAGTATTAGGATGACCCTTTCGATTTCTTCTTTTCGGCCGATGACGGGATCCATCTTACCTTCTCGGGCCCACTCTGTAAGATCGTGGCCATAGGCTTTAAGGGCGGGCATCTTATCGGCTGCGGCAGTGTTACTGCTGCCGGGGCCGGCCTGTTCATAAGCTTTCCCTGACCCCATCCCTAAAGGGCTCATCCCGATAGGAGGAAGGTGGAGGTTAAAAGATTCTAATTCTTTAAGGACCTCTTTGCGAATTTCATTGAGATTGACATTGAGATTTTCAAGGACTTGGGTAGCTACGCCATCGCTCTGGCGCAAAAGTCCTAAGAGTAAGTGTTCAGTACCTACATAGTTGTGGTTGAGCTTTTTAGCCTCTTCATTGGCATATTCGAAAACTTTTTTGACCTTGCCGGTAAGAGCAGGATCGCCATAGACTTGGATTTCAGGGCCATAACCCACAACCTTGTCGACCTCAGCGCGTACGGTTTCGAAGTCTAGGTTGAGGTTTCTTAAAACATTGACGGCTACTCCCTGGCCTAGCTTTAAGAGTCCTAGCAGGACGTGCTCGGTGCCTAAATAGTTATGATTAAGCCTTTGAGCTTCTTTTTTAGCTAGCTTTATGACTTGCTTAGCTCTATTGGTGAATTTATCAAACATCCTACAACTCATATTGGTTTTTCTAGTAAAATCCTAAAAGGTAATTATATTTTTGTAAACTAGAACCTTCCTAGCTACAATTGTGCGTGTTAACTAGAAAAGCCTTGCATTATGAAAAACATAGCACTAACGTGTAAAAAAAGTATGTAGGAGGTTTTTTATGTTAGATCCAATAATGCGCCAACTCTTTGGCCCTAAGGCGCTGGAAGCAGAAAAATCGCAAAGCGGACGATTAGGAAGTAAAAAAGTTGTGGCATCTAGGGGAGGAGTGCTCCGCAGTGGTTTTCCACAATTTTTAGGAAGGATACTGACAAGGCTAGGCAATATTTTTCTTCCGGGGAAAAGACGAGTAAAACTCAAAGGTGTTTCAGTTCAAACGGAGGCGAAAAATAATTTAGACGCTATCGCTAAGGCAGATCCTGAGGGTTATAACAAGCTTGTTGATGAAGTTAAGAAATTTATCGATAAACCTGAATTACAGTTTAAGAGTATGAAACCCCATCCTGAATGTGCTAAGGAACTCGATGAGGCTTCTTCGTTACAGGATTTAAGGCAAATCCTAACGTCAACACAAGAGGCTTGGAATAGCGAAGTTTCTGATGACACTCCCAAAAGTTTGGATTTACCGCACAGGTTGCACCAACTTTTTCAATTATATCACTTGATGGAAGCGATTTCCGTTCCGACACCGATGGCTATACAAACAAAGCCGCCTCCTGAGCAGCACACTATAGGAATTCAAGCCGTCCCCGAGGAGGTTGTAAGGGGCAGGGAAAAACTTGAGCGTCAAGCGCAAGATTTATCATCCCACCTTGGTGAAATTTTTAAGGATGGGATACATAAGAAAGAAGAACTAAACCCTGAACAGTTGTTAGGAAACCTTAGACGATACATAAAAAAGGCAAAACCTGATGATATTACTGACATGGAAAAACTGCTGCAGCGTCGTATTGATGAAATCCAGCCCCAAGGTGAAGAGATGCCTGTGAAAGAGACTGTGGATATCCCTACAGAGCTGAGAACAAAGGAATTGCCACAGCTTTTTGGTGTTCACTATCAAGGTTATGAATACAGCGATGAAAGTGTTACGGCATCATCCGATATTGTTTTAGCTCTCTATGGGAATATGAGAGCTATGGTGCAGCAAGCGCGTGAAATCATGCCTTATGACCTATAGTAGTGGATAGGTATAGCTGTGGTTGGCATTAACGGCGTCGACGGCGTGGACGTTTTTTTCCTTGTTTTACCTGAGATGGGTGGTCTTGGATAGTTTTTTTTGTGGTGCTAGGTGAGGGACCTTCTTCAGCGACCTCTTGGAGATGCTTTTGGTAAACAGCCTTATAATCACTAGTAAAAAAAGTTGTTTGACATATTTCTGAAAGCTTTCTGTAAGGGCTTTTCAGCCCTTCGGTGCTGCTTAGTTGAGTTAGGATGGGGCAAGGGACAGAAGTTATGTCTGAGGTCCATAGTTTTCGATATTGTTTTAAACGCGATGAGGAAGGTTTTTCTCCGAAGAAAATCCTAAAACTTTGTAGGATCTTCTCGAACATCTCGATGCCTTGGTCAGTATAATTCTCTGGTATAGCATTTTGTAGAGATAACCTTTGGCAAGAAAGCTCTGTATTTCTCCAAGACATCAGAGCTATAAATAAGTAGTAAGAGCAGTCTTCTTCTGCTCTTGAGGAAGTTTTGGGTAATAAGGGTTGTGCTAGCTTTAGGGATTGTTGGAATGAGGCTGAGTACATGGTAATGTAGTCTATCTTAGATTGAGTAATTTTATTGAGGTCTATTGGCTCATCGCTACCCTTAGCTTCTATTAGATGCCTGCGGAGGTTTAAAAAGTCGAGGAACTTGACCATGAAATCTTGTAAGTGCAGGCAGCGCAATAAATGTTGGGGGGTATTACATTGCATAAAGAGTGTATTTATTAGAGTGTAACAAGAACCCCAAGACGAGGTTTCAATAGCAAGAGAGTCATCGAAGCTAATATGTTCCTGGTAATGGCTAAAGGTGTTTATTACGGTATAGATTAAGTCTTCTGACAAAGGTGAAGTTTCGGCAATCGTGAGGAATACCTTGAACTCTAATTCAAGCTGTCGTGAGAGAGGTATTTCTGACCATAAGCTTGTTTTTTTATATTTTTGGATAACGGTGTAATCTTCAATATTTTTGGCTTTAAGGTTTATTGCAGCGTGATAGGCCTTTTCTATAAGCTCAGGGTGGTCATCTAGGACAAAGTCTATCGGAGAATGTAGAAGACATTGGTAGAGGTCGAGGAAAGCTTCGAAATCACTAGGGGTATTAATAGTGGGGAGCTGCTCTAAAAGTGTTGTTACTAGTTTTTCGCTAGTTGATTTTTCAAGGTATTCTATATTTATTAGGGGTAATAATTGACCCAAACGGGAAAAAAAGTTTGCTGCACAAGAGTAAAGTGGTGGCGAAGAGCATAAGCTATTTAAAGGCTCTACGATCAGCAAGTCAGTAAAAAGTTTTATGGGGGGATGAGGATGGTGCTTCAGGGCTATGTTGATATAAGCTATCATAGAGAGATAATATTCTTTGCTAGCGGTTTCATGAAGCCTTTCCAGGTTAGTGACCATCCAATGAGCTGATAACTTGAAAATTTCTTCACCCTGGAGAAGTTGATGGTCAAGAGCTAGTTGAAATAATACTGGGGCTTGAATAGCCATAGCAGGTTGCGGGTTGGAGGTCAGGTTTTCTATCAAGGTTTTAAAATGTGATTTACTTAAGACCTGTTCCTTAATGCTGGCTTCAATGAGCTTATAAGATAGAGTTATAGCTTCTGTGCTTTCATAGGTGGTGATAACCTCTATTAAGTGTTTAAGGTGTTTTTGGCAGCTTTTACGCTCTTCTGTAGGTAGAGATATATAAAGATGGGCTGCTGTTAACAGATCCTGCTGGCGGGTACTATTGATAAGGGTGCCAGTTATATCGTTTAACAGCTTGGGAGACAATTTTTTATTTTTCGCCCATTGTGTTAAAGGCATACTTGTTAATAGCTGGTAGTGAGCTTCGGTTAGCGGGGTGGAATTTATTAGAATAGAGATAAGCTTTGAAGAATGGAATAGTTTGCTGCTTGCAAGTTGTCTAAAATAATTGGAGATATTTGTTGGGGTGGTGGCAAGGTCGCAGAACAAAGACTCTATGGTCGACAAAGTTTCTTTTGAGGGCTTTTTTATTTTGAGGAGGATGTCCCATAATTTCTTTTTATCTTCCGAGGTACTCTTTGAGAGGTCTAGGCTTTTTAATTTTAATAAAAAAGTGTCGGTGAGCTCTGGGGACCAGTCGGAAGGTACAGCTATCTTTGCTAGAGCTTCGGTGACTAATAAAAAAGCTTCCATAGTATCAGCCTGTGCGACACGCTTTTGTTCAAGCGATAATTTGGAAGCTAAAAATTTTGATGAATCGCTTGATAGGATGTTGTGGAGAGGATGGGCATAGAGTATGTGTTCCGCTTCGGTTAACATATCTATCATCAGCAGCTTTGTTATGATACTATATAAAGCTTCACTCTTTTCTGATACTGCTTTGATAGTTCCAAAAGAAGGGCGTTTGATAGCGTTGTTGATGAGGTTGTATGCCAAGTCAAAGTTAGCGGCATCTGAGGTGGCGATTAATTCTATGATCAACTTCGAGCATAGCTTATCATAGGCTGTAGGTGTTGTAGCAAAAGATTGGGAACTTAAGTTCTTTAATACCCGTTCTGCTTCCGGCAGGAGCCCATGGTTGAGGCAGCCATTCATGATTGTCAAAAGATTCGTTTTCTCTGTTTTGGTAGAGCAAGTTTGTGACGCTCGTAGGTACGAAGGTAAGAGGGCTTTAAAATGGTTATAACGCTGACTAGATAAAAGGTAGATGGTTAGAGTATCGAGGTTTTCTGTGGTAGCTAGGCTCGATATAAATTGCTCTAGAGAACCTTCTAGCTTTTTGCTATTGTCAGAGCTTACGATAGCTGGAGGTAGCTGATCATAGAATTCTAGCAGCTCTAGCCATTGTTGAGGGGTGTTGACATCGCAGAAGTAGTTAGGTAAATATGTTAGCAGCCCTTTTAAATGGGCGTTTTCAGCACCTTCGCATAGGTATCCTTTGGCGGCTGTAAGGATAGTGGACATATTTGTTGAGAGGTCATCATGGAGAGAGGCAAGTAATATTTTGCGACCCTGCTGCGCTAAAGTAGGGTTGTCGCTGTTGATAAGAGTAGGTATAAGCAATTGAGTATCTTGGTGGGGGAGAGATTTAAAAAAAGCGTCGGCGATGCTGAAGTACTTATGGTGTTCTGTTTGAGCTTTGTCCGGTGATAAGTATGCTAAGATTTCCAGTTTCTTATCAGCAGAGAGAGCGGGGTGTGTAGCAATAGTGGTGATAAATGTCTGCCATAGCTCGGCGCTAAGATGGGCGATAACAGCTAGGCCTTCTTTTTTTATCTTTATAAGATTTTGGGTAGCCAAAGCTTTATTAGTATCTAAAAATCTTGTTAGGAGAGAGCGGTATAATTCAGGTTGCCCTTTTTTTCTAATGTTAGGAAAGAATTTTTCTAGCTTATTTAATAAGTTGGGGGTGGAGGTTTTATGTTTCTTATGCCACTCCAAGAGGTGGGATAAGCTTTCTAAAAAAACATCCTTTTCGTTGGAAAGCTTGCTGAGGATCGTTAAAATATCGGCGATAGTTTCTACGTGGTTATCATAGGTGCTATGATTATCTAACACACTTTCTATCAGCTGTGGCAAGTTAAAAAAACGAGGAGGGGCAGGGCGATAGTTAGCGACAAAGGTTTCTAAAACTTTCTTGCTACAGCTTTTGCTCCACGATAGATTGGAAAATAATCGCTGGAGACCAAAATCGATATCTTCGGGAGTGCTAGTGGTTAGAATGCCTTCTTCGACGTGGCGGCGGGCTTTTTCATAATCCCCATAAAGGCAATATTTTTTGGGGGTGATGGAAGTGTCACAGGGGACAGACACTTGGAAGCTTTTGGCGCTGAAGTCCCATTCCCGTGGAATTTGAAGAACAAATTTAATTTCCAAGCTTCCTACGGCAATGATATACCAGTCTTTATTGTTATGGGGTTCGTTAACGTGTTTCAAATTAGTAAGGTAATATTTCTCGAGGACAGAGCAAAACCATTGATCAGAAGGTATTGGGCTGTCAGTTCCTAAGATTGAATCCTTCATTTGTCGGCGTGCACTATCCGGCAGTTGTTCTACCAGAGCCTGTAAAAAGCAATTTTTAAGATTTTGGAAAAAGTAGAAGGGGGGGATGCCATAGTGATGGCAATAAAAAGTGAGGTCGATATCGTTGTGATCGCTGCCAAATAAAATGCTGTTAGCACCACTGCCGGTAATGCGACCTTCTTCGACAGAGTTTTGCGGAAAGTGTTGAATAATTTTATCCTGCAAATTTTTGAGGAAATCTTTGGCCACTATATCATGGAGTTGAAAAGGAAGATCAAAGTCAGGGGTAGTGCGGCCGTCACGCTTGGAAATAGGGATGGTAGTACCTAATAAAGTATTCAGGGAATCCCTCTCTTGAGGTGTCAAGGGGATGCCTGAAGTATTTAGGCCTTGAGGAGTTTGGATTTCTTTAGGTGGACTGTTAGGGGGTGTGACATAATCAAAGAAAAATACCGGTGGCAGTGATCGATAGCTGCTAGTGTTACTAGAGTGTACCGAGCTAGCAGATGCTGGGCTGCTCGGAGTTTGAGGACAAGAGCTGGTTATACTCGGAATAAAAGGCTGAGTGTCTATTTGCATATAAAAGTATTTGAAACTATTTTTTTTTGAAAAAGGCTCATATTTTATCATAAAAGAGGTTTTTAGTCTTTTGTTTTTTGATGTGACAATTAAGGGGTAGTAGAAAAACTTTGACACTCCTTAAGCAGCAGTAGTATAATAAGAATAACTATGATAAAGGTTTGTGAGTAACAGTTTTAAGGAGGTATTATGGTTACTACACCAAGTATTAAAGGCCCAGGCGGGGGATCACATCGTCAAGAAGAGGTGAAACAAGATAAAAAGGGTAAAATGCATGGTCGCACTGCTAAGCAAAATAGTGGTGATAGAAACATCTTTCAAAGGTTAGGGGGAGGGTTGATAAATATCATAACCTGGCCTGGAAGGAAGATCGCAGCGACGATCCGAGGTCTTATAGGGCGCTTTACTCATAAAAAACGGAAGAGAAAACTTCTACGGACCATAAAGCAGAAGGCGCTGCTCAAACAGCAAGCATAACAAGAGGTGCTGCTGGCTCCGTTGAGAAAGGAGCAGAGGAAGCAGAACTTCTACCACCAAAGCAGGAGGGTAATAAAACAGCAGAAACGGAGCCTTTTCAAACAGAGGCTGTAGAAGAGATTGAAATGCCCGAACATCCTCAGGTAGTAGAGCCGAAGGAGTCGCAACAAAGCGCGAGAGAAGGGGGTGTTGACCTGCAAGATAAATTAGAGGATTATAATCGGAGAATAGGGAGGAAGACGGAGGAGATTAAAAAATTACAAGGGCAAGTTGCTCCCACTAAGAAAAAGACTAAGCAAGCTGTCCAACGCAACAAACAGAAGCAAGAAACTATTAAGCCGCGGCTAGAAAAACTACAACAAAAAAGAGACCAGTTACGCCAAGAGAGAGATGATATACAACGGGAAATACAAACAGCAACAGAAGAATAGCTAGCTTGTTGGCTACGAGTAAAAAAAGGTTTGACGCGCCTGGAGTAGCAGTAGTATAATAAGAATAACTATGATAAAGGTTTGTGAGTAACAGTTTTAAGGAGGTATTATTATGGGGACGCCAGGTATTCAAGGTCCTAGCGGGAGCGGGCAACAGCCGATAAATTCTGTTGATAATCAACAGTCAGGGAAGATGCAGGGCCATGAAGTTACTGTTAAGCAGAGTGACGATAAGAGTGGTGATAAAAACATCTTTCAAAGGTTAGGGGGAGGGTTGATAAATATCATAACCTGGCCAGGAAGGAAGATCGCAGCGACGATCCGAGGTCTTATAGGGCGCTTTACTCATAAAAAAACGGAAGAGAAAACTTCTACGGACCATAAAGCAGAAGGCGCTGCTCAAACAGCAAGCATAACAAGAGGTGCTGCTGGCTCCGTTGAGAAAGGAGCAGAGGAAGCAGAACTTCTACCACCAAAGCAGGAGGGTAATAAAACAGCAGAAACGGAGCCTTTTCAAACAGAGGCTGTAGAAGAGATTGAAATGCCCGAACATCCTCAGGTAGTAGAGCCGAAGGAGTCGCAACAAAGCGCGAGAGAAGGGGGTGTTGACCTGCAAGATAAATTAGAGGATTATAATCGGAGAATAGGGAGGAAGACGGAGGAGATTAAAAAATTACAAGGGCAAGTTGCTCCCACTAAGAAAAAGACTAAGCAAGCTGTCCAACGCAACAAACAGAAGCAAGAAACTATTAAGCCGCGGCTAGAAAAACTACAACAAAAAAGAGACCAGTTACGCCAAGAGAGAGATGATATACAACGGGAAATACAAACAGCAACAGAAGAATAGCTAGCTTGTTGGCTACGAGTAAAAAAAGGTTTGACGCGCCTGGAGTAGCAGTAGTATAATAAGAATAACTATGATAAAGGTTTGTGAGTAACAGTTTTAAGGAGGTATTATTATGGGGACGCCAGGTATTCAAGGTCCTAGCGGGAGCGGGCAACAGCCGATAAATTCTGTTGATAATCAACAGTCAGGGAAGATGCAGGGCCATGAAGTTACTGTTAAGCAGAGTGACGATAAGAGTGGTGATAAAAACATCTTTCAAAGGTTAGGGGGAGGGTTGATAAATATCATAACCTGGCCAGGAAGGAAGATCGCAGCGACGATCCGAGGTCTTATAGGGCGCTTTACTCATAAAAAAACGGAAGAGAAAACTTCTACGGACAATAAAATAGAGGAAGCTGCTCAACCAGGGCGATTTCATCTAAATTTTGTTGACAATATCGTTTAATATAGCCACAACATCTTCAGATTAAAATTCAACTTGAGGTGGAAATGACTAAGAGTA
>JBNJDP010000011.1:0-40897 GCA_051744985.1 Chlamydiota bacterium
ATAGCAACACGTTATGATAAAACAGCTTTGATGTTTAAAGCAGGCGTTATTATAGCGAGTATTATCATGTGGGTGAAACTTTAAGGACAGAGCCTAGAGCTTTCAGCACTATTTTTTGAGGGTTAAAAAGCTTGAGATAAAAAAGGGTAAAGGTACAAAATTTGATATCAACAATCAAAATAAAAGGATGATATTATGGAACGAGCACGAGTAGTGGTAATAGGATCAGGTCCAGCAGGTTTAACAGCAGCGTTGTATGCATCGCGAGCGGATCTTAAGCCGGTAGTTTTCGAAGGCTTTTTTAAAGGGCTGCCAGGAGGACAGCTGATGACAACTGCAGATGTAGAAAATTATCCAGGCTTTCCCGAGGGTGTCACTGGGCCGGAGCTAGTCCAGAAAATGAGATCACAAGCTGAACGCTTTGGCACCAAATACATTAGTGAAGATATTGAAAGTGTCGATTTGCAAAAAAGACCGTTTGTTGTTAAAGGATCAAAAACTTCGATAGAAAGTGATGTTGTCATCGTTGCTAGTGGGGCTGATGCTAAGCGTCTCGATGTTCCAGGGACTAGAGATGGGGAATTATGGCAAAAAGGGGTTACTGCTTGCGCTACTTGTGATGGGGCTATGCCGATTTTTAGAGATAAGGAACTTTTTGTTATCGGCGGTGGAGATACAGCCTGCGAAGAGGCCTTATTTTTAACACGTTTTGCAAGTAAGGTTTATATTGTTCATCGGCGTGATCAGCTAAGGGCTTCCAAGATCTTGGCCGATAGAGCTCAAGAGCACCCTAAAATTGAAATCCTATGGGATAAAGTCCTTACAAGAGTCGATGGTGATAATAAAGTTGAGGAAGTGACTTTAGAAGATACCCAAAGTGGTGAGAAGAAAAAATATTCAGCAGGTGGAGTATTTTTTGCTATCGGTCATAATCCCAATGTGGAATTTTTAGGGGAGCAAATAGAGCTAGAAGATAATGGATATATCAAAGTACAACCAGGAACGTGTTTTACTAGTGTGGAGGGAGTTTTTGCTGCCGGCGATGTTCAAGATTATCGTTATCGACAAGCTGTAACGGCGGCAGGATCAGGCTGTATGGCAGCTTTAGAAGCTGAAAATTGGCTGGTAGAGAATGAGATAGAGGATGCGTAAGTTTCTCTTTGCTATAGGCAGCTTGTTAGCTTTTCAGCTGCAAGCTGCTTCTGAAGGGCTTCCTTGGCATGGCCAACTATGGGAATTTACTTTTACCCCTTCTTATAGTTATCAGCATTATGATAGTGTTTATGAAGGTGATACGTCTACTTCTTACCATTATGATGCCCATCATATCAAAGGAGCTCTTTCTGTTATTCCTTGGGTGAATTATAGAGCCTCTTTGGGTTGTGAATTGACCGATTCATCACAAAGTAATTTGAGTTGGGAAAAAGCGGATTTATCTTTACAGCGTATCTGGTTGAGCGACGTCGTTGGCGACCTTTTTAGCCTGATGACGACTTTAAAATTTTATGGTGTTTCATCAGCAGCTCTTGGTGATATAGGCTCTTTTTATCATGGGCATTATAACACTGAAGCGATGGTTTCCTTAGGCAAGGAATATACTAAAAGAAGATCTTGGGTATGGCGTTCTTGGCTCAATGTTGGGGCGGGAGTAGCTGAAGAAGGAAGTCCTTGGCTGCTAGGTAGCTTATCTTGGGAATATAATCGTTGCAGCCGCTATTTGGGGCGTGTATTTTGTCAAGCTCTATATGGAAGCGGTCATGAGGAGCTTTCTTTGAAGAAAAACTTTAAAGGTTATGGGTCCTTTAATCACCAATATATTGATGTTGGAGTGAGATTAGCCTATAGTTTTAACTATATAGGGGAATGGGGGCTTAAGTACTCTCATCGAGTTCATGCTCATTCGGCACCAGGGCGAGGTAGTAGTTTAGAGATAGAGTACCTCTATCCTTTTTCGATGTTATAAGCTACCACAGAAGCCAGAGCGTAATCGCGACAATGGCTTAAAGAGATCATAAACTTGCAGTTACCGCTCAAAGCAGCGAGCTTTTCAGAAAGAAAAACTTGTGGTTTGCCGCGCTTATCGTTTTTAATTTCAATATCTTGCCAGCTAATATTTTTGCTGAAACCTGTGCCTAGAGCTTTAACAACAGCCTCTTTGGCAGCAAAACGGGCAGCAAAATGCCGGGGGTGGTCGTCTCCATAGCGCAAGCAATAGTTTTGCTCTTCAGAGGTGAAAAGCTTGTCAAGAAAGCGTGTTTTATGACGTTTAATGCTTTGATCTATCCGCTCAATCTCTATAATGTCCGTTCCTAAACCTAATAATTCCATCAGCTCAAGGAGGGTGTTAATGTTTGTTCTTCTTCCATGGCGTTACAGAAAACCATCCGCCCTGAGGAGGTATGCTTTACAGATAAGACCTGGGTTTTGATGGTCTCGCCAATATAGTCTCCTCCGCCGTTGATGACAACCATGGTGCCATCATCAAGGTAACCTACACCTTGGTGAGCTTCTTTGCCATAGCGTTGAACCTTGATGTTGATAAATTCACCGCTCTGCATCAAAGGTTTGAGGGCATTGGCGAGAGAATGAATATTAATGATTCGTACACCTTCATAACTAGAGGATTCAACTTTATTAAAATCGGAGGTTATAATATTGGCGTTGATCAACCTAGCTAACTTGGTGATCTTTTCTGCTGAATTTTTTATTTCAGGAAAATCAGTAAAATCATAACGTAAGTCCAGATGAGGAAGCTCTTCAAGTTTGTGGGCAATTTCTAAACAGCGCCTAGCTTTTGCTTTCTCATGCTCATCGCCAGTTTCAGATAATTCCCTAAGCTCTTTGATGATAAACTTTGGGATAATCAAGCGCTGATCTAAGATTCCTGAAGAGGCTATATCAATAGTTCTAGGATCTGTAAGGACAGAGCTGTCAAAGATGATATCTTTCTTTTCATAAGTCTCAGATTTTAACTTTATGAATGGGATGCAGAGTTGCAGCTCGTCGGCAGAGTAGATAGTAATAACAGCGCCTAAGTAAGTGGCACTTAAAAATACTACGATTTTTATCGCTCCTAAAACCTCGGGAGTAATAGGAAGCATTGTCATTGTTAAGGCTGAATTAATGACAAGCGTTGCTGCTAGCCCTAGCAGATAGCCAAAGAAAAGACCTAAGGTTACAATATTCAGGTTTTTTATTTTGAAACGACGGAAAATACTGTCTAAGCTTATTAACAAAAAACTTAGTCCACCGCCACCTAATACTCCTAGTAGAGCCTTCATTAGAAGGTGTTCATTACCCCCCCAAGATATTGTTGCGCCTGTAACTATAATAATATTCAATGCAAAAAAAGCTATTCTCATTAAGCCTAAAGACATCTTCCCATCCATATGTTGTAAACTTTTTGACTTCGGTTCTGTATCAATAAAATATATAACAATAATGGTTCAAAGCTCCGTTTCTGACAAAGAAAAAATTTATCACAGCTGTGTGATCTTAAGGGGCTTTTTCAAAGTCACAAAGGCTACTTTTGAGCCATCTGTTAGTTTGCAAACAATTTTTTTTGGTAATGCATCTCAAATTGATGTAAAAGATTGTTATAATAGTCGATGAAGGTGTTTTTGTCGAAGGGGAAATAAAGTTCAGAAGCTTCTCTGAAGGGTTTTCATGGGTTATTGTAATTATTTATCATAGTTAGAACCTTTTTCGATTTCTGTGGCACGATAGATTTGTTCGATTAAGATTAGACGTGAAATTTGATGGGTAAAGGTTAGCTTGGAAAGACTAAGAAGATAGGCTTTTTTTCGTAACGGGGGAGGAAGACCATCAGGACCTCCGATAACGAAAGTTACTTGAGAGCCCCCTTCTATTAGTCGCTGGTAAAAGAAATGGTGGAATTCTCTACTGGCGTGCTCGTGGCCTGCAGGATCTAGGCAAATAGGCTTAGTAGGTTCTTTAGCAATATGATTGAGTAATTGTTGATCATCTTTAAGGTTGATAAATTCAACTTTCATCAAAGGCTTTAAGCGTTTGAGATATTCCTTGAGCGCTTCTTGTAGCCAGCATTCTTTGCTTTTACCTACTGAAAAAATTTTGACTTTATACATTGTTTATAATTCTTTAGCGATAATCTTCCCGTGCGGCTGCGATTCCTTCCAAATACGAGCTTGAAAGGTGAAGATAGTAGCTTCTTCGTCAAAAGCTGTTTTTGGGGGTAGACCTGCTTTCAAGGCTACCTGTTCGAGGAATTCGTGGGCTGACATATGATATTCAGTAGCAACCTGAGGTAATAAAAGACCTTGAGACCAGCCATGTTTTATGATCAAACCATCTTGCCCGATAATGATGTGTTGGTCGCGTTGTTCGGCAGGACATTGTAGTTCTTGAGGCTTAGTCAAAATCGATAGCTCGATGGTGATAAGCTCTAATTCTTCTTCGCGGAGAGAAGGAAAGCGAGGATCGTGGAAAGCTGCTGACTTCGCTGCTTCTTCCACAGCTTGTGATAGAGGGTATGTAGCCATAGGTTGCCCAATGCAGCCCCTTAATTTATTGTCAGGATAGGTCGAAAGCGTTACAAACACTCCGCGCTCTTCGGTAAAATTTTCTCTGAAAGGGGCAGGGTCGTATTGTCTTCCAAACTCGCTTTCAATAGCTTGCCGGGCTAAATTTACTAATTTTTTTTCCTCCATAGCTATTCCTCCTGAATAAAACAACACTTAACTTATTACTGATGTTAGGCACCAAATCTTGATTGATGTGCAATATTAGTCGTTATTGTAATGGTAGCGAACTAAACTTCCAATATTTTTATTTCTTGAGGTTTTTGGGGTAGTCTAGTATTTTTTAGACTTTAATTTGTTGGAGCGAGCTTAAAACTTTCTTAAGAAAAGCCTTTATAAAAAAAATCAATTCGCATGGAGAAAAAGTACTATGGGGTGGATATATTGGGACCCTGATCCTGTTTTTGTTAGATTGCCTATTATTGACTATCCTATCGCTTGGTATGGATTTTTGTTTGCTATAGGTTTCGCCCTGGGATATCTGATTTTAGTTAAAATTTTAAAAAATTATTTGCTTCCAGAGAATTTGGCTCACTTTCCCAATCCCCGAGAGGCTTCATCTTGGATTGTTGATACTTTAGCATGGTTGATAGTCTTGGGGACAATAATAGGAGCACGTTTAGGGCATGTTTTCTTCTATGATTGGCCGTATTATAAAGATCATCCTCTGGCAATCATAAAAATCTGGGAAGGAGGGTTAGCTAGCCATGGAGGTGCTATTGGAGTGCTATTGGGATTGTTGTTGGCTTTTCAAAAAATTAAGCGTAGGGTGCCTGAGGTGACTTTTTCCAACATCCTTGATGCGGTGGCTATACCGACAGCATTGGTAGGATGTTGTATTAGACTTGGTAATTTCTTTAATCAGGAAATTTTAGGGCTTCCCACCGATTTGCCTTGGGCTGTAGTCTTTGGTCACCCTATCGATGGTAGTGCTCCTGTTCCACGTCATCCTGTGCAGCTTTATGAGGCATTATTTTATTTGCTGGTTTTTATGATGCTGATGATTTTCGCAAAACGGGGCTTATTAGGGCGAGAACGTTTTATCAGTGGTTTATTTTTTGTGCTGGTTTTTGGCTTTAGGTTTGTTGTGGAGTTTTTTAAGGTTTCTCAAAGTGCTTTTATTACTGAAGGCTTTCCTTTATTGATGGGTCAGCTGTTAAGCCTTCCTTTTGTTATTTTGGGGTTGATTTTATTGTTTTCAAGTCGTTGCTATGATATACACTCCTCTTCTTAAAAAAAATATCCTAGGAGTATGATATGGTTGAGAACATGAATTACAAAATTGTAGATGACTTAGACGTTAAATCGGAACGAGGGCGTCAACTAGCAGAATGGGGACGCAAAGAGATTGCCATGGCTGAAAAAGAGATGCCAGGGCTCATGGCTCTACGTGAGGAATATGCGGAAAGCAAACCTCTTCAGGGAGCTCGTATCGCCGGTTGCTTACATATGACTATCCAGACAGCAGTCTTAATAGAAACCTTAGCGTCTTTAGGAGCTGCCGTTCGCTGGTGTTCATGCAACATTTTCTCTACGCAAGACCATGCTGCTGCTGCCATCGCTGCTACAGGGGTACCAGTCTTTGCCTGGAAAGGTATGAGCGAAGAAGACTATTGGTGGTGTGTTGAGCAAACTCTTTTCTTTGGAGACCAATCTTTAAATATGATCGTCGATGACGGTGGAGACTTAACTACATTGGTTCATGACAAGCATGCCGATCTTCTGAAGAATATACGCGGAATTTCCGAAGAAACAACTACAGGCGTACATGCTCTAGTGAAAATGGCTGAGCAAGGTACGTTGGGAGCACCCGCTATCAATATCAATGATTCGGTGACAAAATCAAAGTTCGATAACCTCTATGGCTGTCGTGAGTCACTAGCTGATGGCATTAAGCGTGCTACAGATGTTATGATAGCCGGAAAAACGGTAGTAGTAGCAGGTTATGGTGATGTAGGTAAAGGTTGTGCTCAAGCTATGTCAGGCCTGGGAGCTAGAGTTCTTGTCACAGAAATTGATCCAATATGTGCTTATCAAGCTTCTATGCATGGTTATCAAGTTGTCAATATGGAAGAAGCTGCACCTGTCGGAGATATTTTTGTTACAGCTACTGGTTGCGCTGATATTGTCCGTGGCGAACATATGGATGTCATGAAAGACGAGGCTATAGTATGTAACATCGGGCACTTTGATTGTGAAATACAGGTGTCTGCTTTGGAGAACAACCCTAATATTGAGGAAATCAATATTAAACCCCAGGTCGACCGCTTTGTGTGGAAGGACAGCGGTAAGAGTATTATCCTCTTGGCTCGAGGGCGTTTAGTTAACTTAGGCTGTGCTACAGGTCACCCTTCGTTTGTGATGTCCAATTCATTTTCTAACCAGGTTTTGGCTCAGCTAGAGCTATGGAAAAATCCTGAGAAATATTCGCTAGGAGTGTACCATCTTCCTAAGATTTTAGATGAGAAAGTTGCTAGGCTGCATTTGAAAAAGCTGAATATCAATCTTTCTACGCTTACTCAGGAACAGGCAGATTATCTGGGAATACCTGTCGAAGGGCCTTATAAGCCAGAATACTATAGGTATTAATATTAAGATATAGTTTGTGGCGCACTTTTTTGCTGCGCCACAAATTTTGGGTTTGAAGAAAAATAGCAGTATTGCTAGAATTCAGCCTTAAAAATTACGGAGTATAGCGCAGCTTGGCTAGCGCGGCTGCTTTGGGAGCAGTAGGTCGGGGGTTCGAATCCCTCTACTCCGAAGTTCGAGCCTGGCAATGCTTTGCCGGGCTTTTTTTGTTTATATTGTTTTTAATAATATGAAATCTTAAAAAACCGGGGGGAACGCATCAAAGATACACTTGATAGATAGTTGGATAATATAAAATGCCCCAAAAATCTAGACAGAGTAGTCAGGAGAATGGCCATCTCATTTATGATAAAGGAAGCATTAATTATGCGGCATAATGCTAAAAAGGAGCCTTTAGATTATGACAAGCAGGATGGAATTTATTTATGGCGAGCTAGAAGTTAAAATAGCGCTTTTTAAAAAAATCTTTTACTAAGTCCAATAAGCAAGCGTTAAAAACCATTGAGTAATATTAAAGGTAGGTAGTTGAGTATGAAAGGTATTATCTTAGCAGGAGGCAGTGGAAGCCGACTGTATCCATTAACATTAGGGGTAAATAAGCAATTACTTCCTATCTATGATAAACCGCTAATTTATTACCCTTTAACGACCTTGATGTTAGCCGGTTTGACTGAGATTCTTATCATCTCTACCCCACATGATTTACCTGCAATTAAAAATTTATTGGGTGATGGATCGCAATGGGGTATTAGGCTAGCCTATCAGCCACAACCTAGCCCAGATGGTTTAGCGCAAGCATTTATTTTAGCTGAATCATTTTTAGCAGGAGATTCGGCTTGCTTAATTTTGGGGGATAATATCTATTACGGCCAAGGGTTTGTAAAAATATTACAAGGGGCTAAACAGCATATTGAAACTCAAGGAGGGGCGCAAGTCTTTGGTTATTATGTCAAGGATCCCCAACGCTATGGTATTGTCGAATTTGATAAGCAAGGAAAAGTATTATCGATTGCAGAAAAACCGCCCTACCCAAAATCCAATTATGCCATTACTGGTTTATATTTTTACGATGCACAAGTGGTAGATCTAGCTAAACAAGTCATGCCATCCTCTCGAGGGGAATTGGAGATTACAGATTTAAACCAACTGTACCTGAATCAGCATCAGCTCTATGTTCAGCAGCTGGGACGAGGATTTGCTTGGCTGGATGCCGGAACCCATGACTCCTTGTTAGATGCTGCTCAATATGTAGCAACTATCGAAAAACGCCAAGGTCTTAAAATCGGTTGCCCAGAAGAGGTTGCATGGCGTCAAGGTTATATCCGCACTGATCAATGGCGTCATTATATAGAAAAGTTTACTAAGACCAACTATGGTCAATATTTGCTTCATTTATCTAATCAGGAGAAGGGCTGCTGATGGACACTTTTTCACCTAAATCGATGTTGATCACCGGTGCTGCTGGTTTTATAGGAGCAAATTTTGTGCGCTTGATGCAAAAGCGTTATCCACATACCACATTGGTATCGTATGACAAGCTGACATATGCAGGAAACTTAGATAATTTAGCGAGCACCTTAGATGTTGATAATCACCATTTTATTCAAGGTGATATTGCCGATGCCGAAAAAGTATCACAAACTTTACAAGCTTATCAGATAGATACTGTTGTCCATTTTGCAGCGGAATCGCATGTTGATAATTCTATTATACAACCGCAATGCTTTATCGAAACTAATGTGTTGGGGACGTTTGTATTATTAGAACAAGCAAGACGTTATTGGCAAGAGCATTGCGGTTGGGACGCCTCAAGGTGTCGCTTTCATCATGTATCAACCGATGAAGTCTATGGTATGCTAAATAAACAAGATCCCGCCTTTACTGAAACTACGGCTTATGCACCAAGCTCTCCCTATTCAGCTAGTAAAGCCGGTGCCGATCATTTGGTGCGTGCTTATTACCATACTTATAACCTACCGATTACGTTAAGTAATTGCTCCAACAACTATGGCCCTTATCAACATTCTGAAAAATTGATTCCCGTAGTCATCCAGAACTGCCTGAAAAGGCAAGCAATACCCGTTTATGGCGATGGGTCTAATATCCGTGATTGGCTATATGTAGAAGATCATTGTGATGCCATTGATACTATCATTAATCGAGGCGCTGTGGGTCAGGTTTACAATGTAGGAGGTAACAATGAAGTGGATAATTTGACCTTGATTCGCACAATTTGTGGTTTGATGGACACATATCGACCGAAAAATGCTCCCCATCAGGATTTGATGCAATTTGTCACCGATCGTAAGGGGCATGATTGGCGTTATGCGATAGATAATAGAAAGATCCAAGAAGAGCTGCAATGGCAGCCAAGGCAAGATTTTCAGAAAATGTTGAGACGTACCATAGAGTTTTATTTGAGATAAATTGTTTAAAAGAATAATTAGGGGGAATAAGTTGTTTTACCCACAAACCATTCCTGAAGTACTGCTCTTTCAGCCACAGGTGTTCGGTGACCATAGAGGGTATTTTTTCGAAAGTTTTCGGCAAGATAAAATAAATGAAGCTTTAGGCTCTGAAATTTGTTTTATCCAAGATAATGAATCTAAATCTGTTAAGGGAGTTTTGCGTGGACTTCATTTTCAAAGGCCACCCTTTGCTCAGAGTAAGTTAGTTCGTGCTGTGCAAGGCGAAATATTGGATGTCGCAGTAGATATCCGGCAAAATAGTCCTACATTTGGCCAGCATGTCTCTGCTATATTAAATGCCGATAATAAACACCAACTATTTATTCCGAGAGGTTTTGCCCACGGCTTTGTGGTTTTAAGTGAAGAGGCAATAGTGGCTTATAAAGTCGATAATTATTATGCTCCTGATCATGATTGTGGTCTGGCTTATGATGATCATAGTTTGGCTATCGATTGGCAATTACCCAAAAAACAACTACAGCTATCAGCCAAAGACCAGAAGCATCCACCATTATGTGAATTAGATAGCTATTTTGACTATGAGGTTGATTATTATGACCTTTAAGGTATTAGTTACCGGTAGTAATGGACAGTTAGGCCAATGTTTGCAGGCCATAAAAGGCGATTACCCTAACCTTGTTATGACCTTTTTAAGTCGACAAGATCTGGATTTAAAAGATCTTGAGGCTGTTGAAAGTTATTTTCAGGATCATCATTATGATGTTATTGTTAATTGTGCTGCCTATACAGCAGTAGATCAGGCTGAATCTGACGCCGAGCAAGCTGAACAAATCAATCACCATGCTGTCAAAGCTTTAGCTCAAATAGCTAAACAGCAAAATTCCAAATTGATTCACATTAGTACGGATTATGTATTTAGTGGTTACCACTATAAACCTTATGAAGAGAAAGATGCTGTTGATCCTCGGAGTGTTTATGGAGCAACAAAGCTTAGAGGTGAACAAGCAATTCAAGCCATAAATCCTGCAGCTATTATTATTAGAACCAGCTGGCTTTTTTCAGAGTATGGGCAAAATTTTGTGAAAACAATACTTAGGGCTAGTCAAGAAAAAGCCTCTTTAAAGGTAATCGATGACCAAGTGGGATCACCAACATACGCCTGTGATTTAGCCCAAGCTGTTTGCAAAATTATATTACATTCCGAATTTCACAATCGCCTTACTTCAACCGAAATCTACCATTTTACTAATGAGGGTATTGCTAGCTGGTATGATTTAGCTTTAGCCATTTTAAGTATAAAAAAGATAGCCTGCTCTGTAGAACCCATCTCTACGGAAGATTATCCAGTAAGGGCTCAACGTCCTTACTATAGTGTTTTAAACAATAAAGCTATTAAACAGACTTTTGGTTTGCAGGTTCCTTATTGGAGAAATACGTTAGAAAATTGCTTATTGGGCATTCGAAATGGTTAGTTTAGAATTTTTCATACGCTAATAGCATTAAGTCAGGGGCGTATAAGATAATCAAGGATGAAACAAAAATATGTTGCATCAAATTTTATTCGTTAAGCGGAATAAAAAATTTAAGGAGCTTTTCTTGGCTGGCTATCTGCAATAATTCATAATGCAATTTTACCAGGAAGATATAAAATTAATCGAAGAGCAGGAGATGAATAACCGTGACTAATACATCCCAGACAGTTTCTATTGCCATGGCGACATACAATGGAGCTAAATATATTCAAGAACAATTGGAGAGCTTCGCTAAGCAAACCAGGCAGCCTGATGAGTTAATTATTTGTGATGATGGGTCGACGGATCACACCGTTGAAATCTGCCAAAAGTTTTCTCAAACTGTAACATTTCCTGTTTATATCCATGTTAACCAAAATAATTTGGGGTATGCTCAGAATTTTGGTTATGCTTTGTCTTTATGCTCTAATGATATCGTCTTTTTAAGCGATCAGGATGATGTTTGGTATGCAGACAAGATCAAGATTATGGTCGACCGTTTCCAAGAGAATCCTAATATACAATTGATGATACATGAGATAGTTTGTTGTGATGCTACTTTGGCCTCATTAGGAATCAAGAAAGGAGAGTGGTTAACACAGAAGGGAAAAGACTTGTACTTAAATTATATACCAGGGATGGCTACGGCTGTTAGAAAAAGTTTTTTAAAGCTTTGTCTCCCTATTCCCTTAAATTATCCCCATGATGAATGGCTTCATAAATGCGCTAATATAGTAAGACAGAAAAAATTTGTTCCGGATGTTTTAGCTTATTATAGAAGACATGCCAGTAATGTAACAGATGATGATACCTTAGTTTCTGAAAATAAAAGGGATAAGTATCAATCTAAGCTGGATAAGTATCAATCTAAAATAAAATCCAATACACTGAAAAATATGACTGATTTGTCACAAAACAATCAAGTTAGGCCTCTTTTGTCATGGATGAATAATAACGAGCAGTTGTTAATTCAGCAGGGGCTTATAGAAGAAAAAGATTTTTTGCCAAATTACGTCCACTTTAAAAATTATATAAAGAATATCGAAGATAGAATTAAGTTATTAAAAAAAATAAAGTGGAGAAGAGGGTTTTGTATTTTGAAATTATATTTTACTGGTGGATATAGCCAATTTTCAGGGATAAAGAGTGTAGTAAAAGATTTACTAAAATAACTTTTAGTAGTCACCATCAAACATGCAATCACCAGCTATTCGGAGAAAAAGTTTCTAAATAATGTTTTCCGAAAAAAGAATAGTGGCTGCATAATCTGGTTTAACTCACCTGAACAACTACACTTGCCAGAATATCTAAAGTTCAGAATTAGATTATTGAATCTAAAGCATTGAAAGAGTAAAATTTACGTTTTAAACTTATCAGTTAGCACATGAAATGGAAAATAACTCCTCTAAAACAGTAGTAGTAGGCATGTCAGGAGGTGTCGATTCATCGGTAGCAGCTTTACTGCTTAAGCAGGCAGGCTATCGAGTGATAGGGCTATTCATGAAAAATTGGGAAGAAGAGTCCGGTGCCTGTAGTGCTGCTCAGGATTATGATGATGTGGTCAGGGTCGCCGATCAAATAGGAATACCTTATTATACTGTTAACTTCAGTCGCCAGTATTGGGACAATGTTTTTACAGATTTTCTAGAGGAAAGCCGGGCGGGCTTTACCCCCAATCCTGATATACTTTGTAACCGCGAGATAAAGTTTAAAGTTCTATTAGACAAGGCTTTGGAGTTAGGCGGTGATTATCTAGCTACAGGCCATTATTGTAGGAACCTCATCGTTGATGGTCAGCATGCTTTGGGGCGAGGGCTTGATAAAAATAAGGACCAGAGCTATTTTTTATGTGCTATCAAGCGTCAGGCTTTAGAGAAAGTTCTCTTCCCTTTAGGAGATTTACAGAAGAGTGAGATCAGAGCTATCGCCCATAACCATGGATTAACCACGGCTTCTAAAAAGGATAGTACTGGGATCTGTTTTATTGGAGAGCGTAACTTCAAACAATTCCTTAGTCAATTTGTAGGGTTTTCTCGAGGGGATTTTGAAACCCCCGAAGGTAAAGTGGTAGGAGAACATGACGGCGTAGCATATTATACCATTGGCCAACGAAAGGGGATAGGGATCGGTGGTCCCGGAGAACCATGGTTTGTTGTTGGTAAAGATGTGCAGCGCAATGTTGTTATCGTAGCTCAAGGTGAAAACCATCCTGCACTGTATCATAAAAATTTAGTCGCCTGCCAACCTAGTTGGATAGGAGAGGCACCTGCTGAGATACCTTATCGCTGTACTGCCAAGATCCGTTACCGTCATCAAGATGAACCTTGTGAAATTATTCAACTCTCTGACGACAAAGTTTCGGTAATCTTTGATGATCCTCAGCGCGCAATAACTCCCGGGCAGTCTGTAGTGTTCTATCAAGGCGACATTTGTTTGGGTGGAGCTGTTATCAGAGAAATTTATTGAGAGCATCCGACTTGTAACTACAGTTTAGTTAGGTTCAAGTCGGATGCTTATAAAGTCTTAGCCCTTAACGGCCATTAGAGCTGTTAAGAATATCAAAGATACTATCGACATCAGCTTGATTAAAATATTTAAGCTGGGCCCGCTAGTGTCTTTCATCGGATCACCGACAGTGTCGCCAATAATGGCAGCTTTGTGAGCTAGTGATCCTTTGCCGCCGAGGTTACCGGCTTCGATATACTTTTTAGCATTATCCCAAGCACCGCCGGAATTGGCCATAGAGATAGCTAATAGCACCCCAGTGGTTAAGGAACCTCCTAAAAAGCCTCCTAAAGCCTGCAGACCTAGAAGGAGTCCAACGATAACAGGACTAGCGACTGCCAATAAGCCAGGGATGATCATCTCTTTCAAGGCCGAAGCCGTCGAAATATCTACACATAAGCGGGAGTCTGGCTTAGAGGTGCCTTCTAATATGCCGGGGTCATTTTTAAATTGACGGCGAACTTCAGCAATCATATCAAAGGCAGAACGTCCTACCGCTTTCATCGTCAGACTGCAAAAAACGAAGGGCATCATCCCTCCTAGTAGCATTCCGATGACTACATAAGGGTTAGTGAGGTTGATATATTTTAGTTCTGATTCACTAGCGTAAGTGGTAAACAAAGCCAAGGCTGTTAAAGCTGCTGACCCGATAGCAAAGCCTTTGCCCATTGCTGCTGTAGTATTGCCGACAGAATCCAAAATATCGGTAGTTTTACGAACTTTTTCAGGAAGTTTAGCCATTTCAGCAATGCCTCCTGCATTATCAGCAACAGGACCATAAGCATCAACAGCCAAGCTGATACCTAAAGTGCTGAGCATCCCTAAAGCTGAGATGGCAATACCATATAATCCTGCAAAATAGTGGGCAATAAAGATCGCTAAACTGATAACAATAATAGGAATGAAGGTGCTGAGCATCCCTAAAGACAACCCTTCTATAATATTGGTAGCAGTGCTCATCGTTGAGCTTTGGGCTATTCTTTGAACAGGGGTATGATGCATCGAAGTATAATATTCGGTGCTAGTACCTATAACTATTCCTGCTATTAATCCGCTCAATGTAGGCCAGAAGACGTTCAAGTTGCCAAAGATTCTCCAACTGGATACCAAAGCTATTATTATCACTAAAAGAGTACTTACAATCATTCCTTTGCGAAAGGCATTATAGATCCCTTTTTCATCTTTAGCGCGCACGAAAAATATACCTATTAAGCTAGCTATGATACCTCCGCCGGCGATTACAAAAGGAAATGTGACGCCAGGTATGCCAAAAAAGGCAAGGCCCAAGGTGATGGATGCAATCATGCTTCCTATATAACTTTCGAAGAGGTCGGCTCCCATCCCAGCAACATCGCCAACATTGTCGCCAACATTATCGGCGATAACAGCAGGGTTTCTAGGATCATCTTCGGGGATATTACTCTCGACCTTGCCCACTAGATCTGCACCAACATCAGCAGCTTTAGTGTATATGCCGCCGCCGACCCTAGCAAAGAGAGCTACAAGGCTAGCCCCTAAGCTGAGGCCGAATAATACATTGGGGTCATGGTAGATCTGATATAAAGTTAAAATAGCTCCGAAAGCTAAACCTACTACGCAGATCCCCAGCACTGACCCCGAGCGAAAAGCGATATTAAGAGGGGTGTTAATTGAGAAGCGTGCAGCCTCTGTAGTACGTACATTAGCTAGCGTTGCTACTTTCATCCCAAAGAAACCTGCTATTGCTGAGCAGATGGATCCAGTAAGAAAAGCTAACACTACTGCTGGTCCGATCAAGAAGTATAGCAATATCGAGATTGCTATCACGATATAAAAAAGGACAGTATATTCTCTGCGTAGAAAAGTTGAAGCGCCTTCAGCAATAGTTTTAGAGATTTCTGTCATTTCCGGCGTTCCGGTAGGGTAACGCTTGATGCGCCGGTAAATAAACGCGATATACGTCAACGCTAGCGCTACAATGATATATAGCCAATAAAAGCTCATAGTTCCTCCCTGTTAAGATAAGCGGATATAATTTTAAGATAAAACTTGGCGCCTTTCATAGCAAATATTATCTTTAATTCGTGATTGATACCCTTCATCAAAGATAAAGCACAATAAGTGCGCTGATTACATGATTATTTTTTGATAAAGGGTATATAATCAATGGTTGTCAGCATTACAGATGATAGGGCATGATAAATGCAACCTTGAGGATATTATGAATAATTGTCAGAACTCTCGACAGCAGCAAACACATTATAAGCATAGCGCGCCTATGTTGGGTTATTCCGCCGAGGAGCTTGATCTTCTGAAAATAAAACCTCTTGAAAGTGATAAGATCCCTAGGCAAAAGTTGCCTGGCTGGATTCGTTGGCCTTTAAGAGTAGTTGTTCTCCCTTTTGTTTGGCTCGATATGCTTACGGGAAAAATCTCCAAATGGTTGATACGCCCACCGTATCGCCGTATAGGGAAGTGTTCAGCTTGTGGAAGGTGCTGCCATTGTATTTTGATTGATGAACCCCATGACTTTTGGGGAGCTTGTTATCTATGGTGGAATAGGGAAATAAATGGTTTTTATTTACGGCGTCAAAAGCCTGTGGAGACTGAAAGTGGTAGGATGTTGGTTATGAGCTGTCGCTATCTCGTTAAAGGTTGTTGTCAGCATTATTTTTTGCGGCCTTCAATATGTAGGCGCTGGCCGGAAGTGGAGTGCTTCGATGAACCTCAAATTATGAATGGCTGCTCATATCAGGTAGTGGAGCGTAGCACTAAACATTAGCGTTTTTATTGCTCTCCCAGTGAAGGAGTGCTATTTTTTTCATGATCCAGATATTACTTTCAAAAAGGTTTATCAAGGAAACTAAATGTAATGATTCTTCAGGGCGAAGATCTTGGGAAAAATCTTTTCGGAGCTTATGTAATAAATCCTCACGTTCTCCAGTAATTTTATGAAGTGTTTGAATATTGAATTTGTCGTTGGGTTGGCGAAAGACATCTATTAAGGATAATAAAATGGTGTCGCTAGCCTCTACGAAGCCTAATAATTTGTCGACTAGGCGGGGGTTGTCTTTATGGTTGAGCCTAATAGTATCAAAAGTTTCTCCAAATTGATAGATGTTGGATTCTAAAGATAGCATGAGGTTATGCCTTTCAATTCTAGCTAAAAGCATAGTAGAGATATTTTCATTGTAATGAGCATTGTTGAGGAGGTTGACAAAGGCAGCTTTGATAGCTTTGAGGTTGGTTTTAAGCTGATTATGTAAAATATTTTGAACAGTAGGAGTTTCTATGCTAGCACCAGAGCGAAGGTTTTCGAAAAAACGAGGGTAATATCCTAGTAAGCGCTTATTTTCATTTTCTATAACTTCCATAGTAGATACTGGGTCATCAATAATTTGCTTGGGAATAGCTACGGGTACGATAGCGGCGCCGGCTTCTTCTTCTGAAACACCTAGTGTAGAGATAAATCGAGTTAAAGGTTTAGCTGCTAAGGTTAATACGATAGCTGTTGAAAACTGTATCATAAGGTTGATATGAGCAAAATGATATCCCGGGGTAGGAGAGAAAATGTTGGCTACTTTTATCAGGATAGGGATTTGAAAATTTTTCTCTATAAAGAAGGCTATCAAGCCTATGATAAAAGCCGTACAATAAAAAATAGGAATGATGGCTAAAATTTTACGGAATTCTCGGCTGAAAGCGGGAAGATATATAATTCTCAATAATGCTGTCCCTAGATATATTCCTAAGACAAAAAGAACGGCTTGCTCGACATGGAAAATTTCAGCATGCAAAAAGCTTAATGCTACTACCATAGCCCCTAGCAAGCTTTGAGAAAAAAGCGTGAAAAGTAAGCCTGCTATAAAAGCTACACCCGGATAAATAACAGCATAATGGATAACTTCTTGAAACCAATCATATTGGAGGAGAATCTTAGTACTACTTTTGATTAGCTGGATCCCAAAGAGGACCAAACCTAAGTAAAATATCGATGAAGCAAGCATTTCTGTGCGGCGGGGTTTGTGAAAAGCGTAAGAGATGCCTGCCATACCAAGCATCATTAGGATAGCGAGCTCGATGTTAAAGCCAGCTATATAAACATAAGCACAAGCTCCTACTCGGCTCCAGATGATCATCCACACAGCTTTTCGCAATGATAAAACTTGGGCAGTGACTAAGCTTGCCGCAATGCAAGGGGTGAGGATAGTATTGCCGGCAGTGAGCAAGCTTAAAATAATTCCCCAGAAGGCTGCTACCCATTCGTTGGGGGTGAAACGAGCAATAATTTCGCGAAAACGGTGACTGGTAAGCTGGTTTAAGCCTGCGGAAAAAAGCTTTATGCCTACTAGGAAGAAGGCGAAACCTGCAAGAAAATGAGCTAAAGAATTCATGAACTATCCTCTGTTTAGATCATTTAAAACCTAAAATAAGATTGGATAAGATTCAAGTTTTTGTTTGTTCGATATCTGTGATAGTGGAGAATAGGCCTCTCTTTTAATAAAGGGTCTGCTAAGATCTTTTTTGATAGCAACAACCTAAGAAATAACTGTTAATAGCGAAGGAGAATAACCGTGGCTTTTCAAGAGGAGTTAGAAGATTTTTTGTTATATATCTCTTCCGAACGAGGATTGGCAACCAATACCGTCGAAAGTTATAGTAGAGATAATCAAAGATTTATCGAACATGAAAAACAACGAGGAAAAAGCTCTTTCAAAGAAGTTATAGCTGATGACCTTCTTGATTATTTAGGTGAACTGCGAAGGAGAGGGATGGCCAGTAGCAGCCTTTATCGTGCCTTTGTAGCTATAAAGGTTCTATTTCGTTTTTTAAAGCGTGAGGGTGTGCTGGAATCAAATATTACCCTATACCTAGAAGCCCCTAGGCTGTGGGAGTTTATTCCTGAGGTATTAACGCCTGAAGAGGTCGAGGAGCTTTTTAGGCAGCCTAATATCGATAACCCTTTGGGGGCTAGAGATCGTGCTATCTTAGAGATTTTATATGCCAGCGGGTTAAGGGTTTCAGAAATTTGTGGTTTAGGGGTTTATAGTCTTGACGATGATTTTGTAAGGGTGATAGGCAAAGGTAGCAAAGAAAGGTTGGTGCCTATTGGTAGCCAAGCAGTTCAAGCTGTGGACTATTATCTTTTGCACTATAGAGGTAAAATTGAAAAACATTCCGAGCCCTTGTTCATTACGCGTAATGGCAAGAGGATTGATAGAATCTTGGTCTGGAGGATGATAAAAAATTATGCCCGTAAAGCGGAGATTAAAAAGAATATTTCGCCACACACCTTACGGCATTCTTTTGCCACCCACTTACTTGATAATGGCGCTGATTTACGTGTTATCCAAGATATGCTAGGGCATGCCAATATTGCTACTACCGACCGCTATACGCATGTAAGCCGCACTCATATCAGAGAGGCTTTCGACGCTTTTCATCCCCATGGTTAACTAAGTTGGTTGGGAAAAGCCCCGGTAATGGCGTATTGTGCTGAAAATGCTTTGGGCGACTTTATATGTTTGATAGGCTGCAATTCCCAGCTGAGAGATGCCTAAAACAGCAGCAAAAGGGGTGTGAGGCGAAGTAGGAAAGGAAAAAGTTGCCACTACTGCCGCCATGCCGCTAACGCCCCAAAAGGTGGCTTGAAAAGTTCTAGCGGCAACGCTCTTAAGGTCGTCTTTACCTTGGGAACTTTTGATGAAATTCTTTGACAATTGGATTTTGTTCCAAACATGGCCTAGAGCTTGTTGTCCTCGATTTTTAACAGCTTTTAGAGGGTTATTTTTTCCACTTATAGAGTGAATTGGTTCCATGGCGCTTGCTCTCCTTATAAAAAATATGAAAACCTAAATGCCCTTTGGAGTCAACAATATTTTGAAAGTTTAAAAGAGAGAAGTTTATCAACAATGATAGGAGAGGCCTGTCCTCGCGATAATTTCATCACTTGACCGACTAAATATTTTTTTACCTTTTGTTTCCCTTGATGGTAATCGGAGATTAAGTGGGGGTTATCTTTTAGGACTTGGTCTATCAAAGCTTTAATGGCATTTTCATCGATGATCACTTGGTATTCAGGGTTTTGTTCAATTAAAGCCTGAGGTGATTGTAAAGGGGAAGCAATCATCATATCGGCAAGTTTCTTGGCCATTTTACCTGTGATGGTTCTATCCTCGATTAAATTCACTAGCTGAGCGATGTTGCTAGGAGGGATCGAAGTTTGAGCAATATTTATAGCGTTGTCTTTGAGCTTGCCTGCAAATTCTATAGTGATCCAATTATAAAGTTGGCGGTGATGAGATGTATATCCAAGAGCTTCTTCGAAGTAGTCAGCTAACTCTTTGTTTTCGACAAGAAAAATAGCTTGTTGATAGTTTAAGCCTAGTTGTGATGTTAGTCTTTCAAGACGTTGAAGGGGGAGTTCAGGCATTGTTTCTTTTACTCTTTCAACATCTGAGGCTGTTATTCTAAGTAAAGGTAGATCAGGTTCGGGGAAATAGCGGTAATCTGCAGCCGTCTCCTTTAGGCGCATAATTTTGAAGCTGTGATTTTTAGCATTCCAGCGATAGGTAGCGGAGGGTATTTTGGCGTGATTTTTTTTCTGATAGAAGTCTATCTGTTGTTTGATAGCAGCATGTAAAGCATGCTCTAAATTATAAAAAGAGTTGAGGTTTTTAAGTTCGGCTTTGGGGCGTAGCTGTATATCAGCTTTATTTTTGATCGAAATATTGGCGTCGATCCTTAGAGACCCTTGGGACATGTTGCAGTTGGAGATGTCAAGATATTCTAATAAAGTTTTTACAGCTTTAGCATAGGCTACAGCTTCTTGTGGAGAGGAGATACAAGGTTGGGAAACGATTTCTAATAGTGGCGCTCCCGCTCTATTAAAATCTATAGCGGTGTAATCGTCAAAGTGCTTAAGAGTAGCAGCATCATCTTCAAGATGAGCCTCTTTAATATCAAAACTTACGGGAATACCGCTAATATCAGCGGTGATAGTACCTCCTTTTATTAAAGGATGAAAATATTGAGTGATCTGATAGTTGCGAGGGTTGTCAGGATAAAAGTAATTTTTGCGATCGAATTGGCTGGTAAGGGCTATTTCAGCTTCTATGGCGCAGCCAAAGAGTAGGGCTTTTTGTACCGCAGCACGATTTAAGACTGGCAAAGCTCCCGGTTGCCCAGTGCAATGAGGTGTTATATTAGTGTTAGGGGGGCTTCCAAAGGTATTGGGGGCTCGGCTAAAAAGTTTGGTTTTAGTATTTAGGATGGCATGGATTTCTAGGCCGATCACAGGTTGCCAGTAAGGGGAGAGGTTCTTCATTATTGCACCATGGCAGGAATATTTTGATAATAAGCATTAGCGTGTTCATAAGCATGGGCAAGAGCACATACTTTGTCATCAGAAAATTGTGGTCCTGTTAGCTGTAACCCGACAGGAAGGTGTTGAGCATCAAAGCCTGCTGGAAGGCTGATGCTCGGTAAACCTGCGAGGTTGGCAGATACAAGATAACTGTCTTCCAAAGACATTTCAAGGGGGTCTTGTGTAGATCCTATAGGAAACGCTGTATGAGGGGACGTTGGTGTGGCTACTAGATCGCAGGAAGTAAAAATTTCTCTGTAACGGTGTGTGATCATGGTCCGCACTTGTTGAGCTTTTAGATAGAAAGCCTCATAATTTTCCGAAGATAAAAAGAAAGTACCTAACAAAATACGGCGTTTTACCTCAGCACCCAAACCTTCATCCTTTGAATATTCATAAAGTTCCTCTAAATTTTTTGCTTTAGAGGAACGCCGACCATAGCGAATACCATCAAAACGTGCAAGGTTACTCGATGCTTCGGCAGACCCCAAAATATTATACGTAGCTATGGAGTATTTGAGGATATCCATATCAATGTCAAGGATGCAGGCGCCGAGATCTTGCAACGTTTGCAGCGCTACAAGGAAGGTGTTATGAACTTGGGGCGAACAGTCTTTGATGAAATTCCATGGGACACCAATTTTGACTCCGGCAAGGTCTGTAGCCAATTTAGATGATAATGATCCTATAGGATAGGGGCGACAGGTAGAATCATGGGTGCATGGTTGTCCTAAGACTTCCATTAATATAGCAATATCTTTTACTGAAGTAGTAATAGGACCTATCTGGTCTAGAGAGGAGGCAAAGGATACGAGGCCATGACGCGAAACTCGACCATAAGAAGGTTTGAAGCCCACGACTCCTGAAAATGCCGCTGGCTGGCGGATAGATCCCCCAGTATCACTACCTAAAGAAATAGGACAAAGCCGAGCGGCTACAGCTGCTACAGACCCTCCCGATGACCCTCCTGGAGTGCATTTTAAATTCCAAGGGTTCTTTGTAAGTTGAAAAGCAGAATTTTCTGTCGAAGATCCCATGGCAAATTCATCGAGGTTAGTCTTTCCGATGATAATAGCATCTTCCTTTTCCAATAATTCAACAGCCGTAGCTGTAAAAGGTGGTCGATAGTGGGTCAGTATTTGGGAGGCGCAAGTTGTTATTTCGCCTTTAACATGGACGTTATCTTTTAGAGCTATAGGGACTCCGGCGAGCTTGCCGAGATGTTGACCGGCGGCTAGTTTTTTGTCGAGCTTGCGGGCTTGGATTTTGCTCTGCTCTTTGTAAACAGCTAAAAAAGCCCCTATTTGAGGATTATAATGCTCTATACGATCTAAATAGTATTCTGCAATTTCTTGGGCAGAATAAATTCCTGTAATAAATTGCCGGCGGATGTCGAGTGCTGTTGATCGATACATAAGATTCCTTATAACTAGGATTATATAATTACTGGAGGGGTTTTGATCATCCCTGCGACTTGTTTGGGAGCGTTGGCGATAAAGTCATGATGACTTATAAGATCGTCGATAATATCATCAGCTAGGGGTAGAGTAAATAATTTGTCTTCTAGAGGATGAGTGTAGGGGGTAATGGCCTTAGTATCTAGTTCTTGGAGTTGCTTAACGTAAGTTATTGCGGCTTTAAGATCTGAACGTAGTTGTTGCTGCTCAGAAGCAGTTAAATGGATTTTACTTAGCCTTGATAAGTTGGAAAGGATAGTATCGTCGACCTCAGTCATGTTTCGGGTGTCCTCAAAATATTTAGTGGTATTAAGATATGATAGCCTGTTGAAGTCCTGTATGACGTTGAAGAACATCTTGGTTATTGACAGAAAGCGCTAGTGCTTTTTTGGTGCCTACTAAGACTACTAATTTTTTACCTCTTGTTACCCCAGTGTATAGAAGGTTGCGGCATAGAAGCTTGAAATGGGTAGTATGTACCGGCATGATTATGCAAGGACATTCACTACCCTGAAACTTGTGGATCGAAACAGCATAGGAAAGCACAAGTTCATCGAGTTCGCCAAAGCTATATATTACCTCACGACCATCGTAGTTGACAGCCATTTCCTGTTCAGTATTATCGATTTTTTCAATCCTTCCAATATCTCCATTGAAAGTATTTTTGTTATAATTATTTTTAATCTGCATCACTTTATCGCCAACCAAATATTTGATACCATAACGCATAATCCCTTTCCCTTTGGGGTTAAGGACCTCCTGGAGGGTGGTGTTGAGGTTATCAATTCCAATGACTCCTCGCTTCATAGGGGCAATAACTTGAATGTCATTAAGGGGGTCGAAATGATACTTTCGCGGTAAGCGAAAAGCAGCTAGATTCCTAATGGTTATTAAAACCTCCTGAGGGTCTTCCTTCTCGATAAAAAAGAAATCGCTATCATCGCGGTGGTAAGTTTCAGGAATCTTGCCATTATTGATGCGGTGGGCATTGGTGATAATTTTGGAGTTGGCCGCTTGCCTAAAAATATCAGTGAGGATAGTGGTATGAATCTGACGAGAATCTATCATATCTTTAAGAACGTTACCCGGCCCAACGCTAGGTAATTGATGAGCATCGCCGACGAAGATCAGCTGGGCATGGTCGGGAATAGCCTTAAGGAGGTGATACATAAGATAGGTGTCTATCATGCTAGCTTCGTCGATAATTAAAAGGTCGCAGTCCAAGGGGTTATCCCTGTTGCGTTTAAAGCCCATAATATTAAAATCGAATTCTAATAAGCTATGAATCGTAGAGGCTTTATGACTAGTGATTTCTCCCATTCTTTTAGCTGCACGGCCAGTTGGAGCTGCTAAGAGAATTTTTGTGGTAAGTTTCTTATAGATAGTTAAGATAGCATTGGTAATGGTGCTCTTACCAGTGCCGGGGCCTCCACTAATAATTTGGACTTTGGTAGTCAAAGACTGGGCAATAGCAAGTTTTTGGTTATGAGCCAAGTCAAAGTTAAGCTTCTGCTCAACCCATTCAATAGCTTTGGGAACATCAACTTGGCGCACTAGGCGAGGGGCATCCATAAGGGTGTGTAGCCTACGGGCGATACCGTTTTCGGAAAGATGTAAAGGCTTCAGCCAGATGAAAGGGCGCTGCTTTCCTTCCGTGACGAGATGTTCGGAAACAACTCTCTGGTCATTAGATAGCATTGATAGGCGAAATTTTATGGCTTCTTGGTCGACATCGAGCATGGAAGCAGCAATCTCTATAAATTCTTCTTGGGGATAGCAAACATGGCCTTCATTGGATAGTTCTGCCAAGACAAATTCTATGCCAGCTTCAAGACGCTGGTCAGAATCATGAGTAACGCCCATTGTTCTGGCTATTTTATCTGCGGTCTTAAAGCCTATTCCATGGATCTCTGTTGCTAAGCGATAAGGGTTTTCTTTTAACTTATCGATGCACTGCTCTTTATAGATTTTGAAAATCTTTTGAGCATAAGCGGGCGTAACACCGTAAGACTGTAAGAAAACCATTACCTCCCTAATAGACTTTTGTTCTCCCCAGTGTTTGGCGATGGTCATTTGGCGCTTTTTTCCAATTCCGGGAACATCTAGAAGGCGCTTAGGATTGTTGTCGATGATATCTAAAGTTTGGGCGCCGAACTCTTGTACAATCCTTTCTGCATAGGTGGGGCCGATACCTTTTACTAAGTTTGAGGCTAGGTATTTTTTGATCCCTTCTGCGGTTGCGGGAGCCTCGACCTCATAATCTTCAACAACAAATTGAAGGCCATGAGAGGTGTTTTTTTTCCATTGGCCGTGACAACCTACTGTTTCCCCAGGTTGTATTGATGGCATAGCTCCTACCAGACAAGAAAGCTCCTGACGTCCCGGTTGTTTTAGTTGGGCGACAGTAAAACCATTTTCTTGATTTTGATAGACGATACGCTCAATGTAGCCGTATAAATGTTCTTGCATGGCTAATATTTTACCCTCATAAAGTCCTATCGGTCAACAATTGTTGGTGTATTTCAACTTTTTCTTAGGATAATCTGGTTAATGCTAATTATTAGGTGGTTTTATGGCTAAAAGGTATGTTGAAATTTTTCTGCTCGTTGGTGTACTTTGTTAGTAACATCAGTTAGTAAGATTGTCAATTGGAATATAGCATGAAGGACGTTATGAGACGAATTTTGCCATTGTTAATTACGGTATGTTTCTCTTTTTCTATGATGGGCTGTTTTAGAAATGATTCCCCTGTGACGTCAAAGCCTATACCTGTAATTTCGAGCTCCTTAGAGGTTGATTGGTCTCAAATGGAAACAATTACACTTGCCATGAACGAATATTATTTTTCTCCTGCCGAGCTATTTTTATCTCAAGGGAAACCGTATCAACTACATCTTAAAAATGAAGGATCTAAGGCTCACAATTTTATTAGCCCAGGTTTGTTTGGTGATATTATGATACAAAAAATTGAGTCAAGTGATGGTGAAATTACAGCCCGCTCTGTAGATGGTATAGAGGTATATCCTGGGCATGCTATAGACCTTTTTTTTATTCCTCGCTTTAAGGATACCTATCAGTTTAGTAGCGCGACGAGTAATCACGTAGGTAGGAGAATGGCAGGTAAAATAATTGTGCAGTAAAAGCTGCTGTTATACCATTTATCAAAAATAATTGGTATTATACCCGGTGATGTCCCCTAATCGGTGGTTAGGGGTTAAACCCATTCTAGGAAAGAAGGCTGCTCAGAGGGCTTAGTGGCTTTATCGGCTTTCTTGATAGCGGCTTCCAATCTATCAGCAACAGAGAGGATAGTATGATTCGAGGGGAGCTTGATCCTAGCATCTCTAATAAGATCTTCTATAGGCTTATTATGAGTGCCTATGCTTCCGGCAGCAGTTTCTAGATCCCTGCCAGGAATGTTATTGGCCAGCAGATAATTGTCTGCAAGTAAAGGATACATAGCTTTCATGAGGTTAAAGTATGTTGGCTTGGTATCGAAGATGATTTTTTGATGAATAGCACTTAAAAGATCAATAGCGTCTGGGGAGTTTAGGGGTATAGTTTTTAAAACATTCAGAGCATTTTCTCTATCCTGGCAATTTAGAGGGGTTTGTTCATTATTAATATAATCTAGAAGGTTTTTTTTGAAGCTAGCAGGTGATAGCTCTCTAGGGTTGAGCTGCGCAATATGACGATAATTTTTTATGTAATCATTTAGTGCTTCATGGCGATTTAACAACGCTTGCCGCTGCTTCCATGTTAATCGAGGGCAGAGCTGTCGTGCAAGACGCTGTCGATATTTTTGAGCAACTTTAGATTTAGATGTTAGTTTAGGACGCACTATTAGTTCCGTTCCGGCATCGATTTCGTCATCTTCTGAGAGGTGCTTGAGATGAGGGTTTAGTTCTATGAGCTCAGAGGGAGATAGCTTATGATGAACAGCGATAGATCCTATAGTTTCTTTGTTGTACGTTTTATGAATTCTCCAGCCGGGGTTTTGTTTGTCGAAATCCTTTTGGATAGCTGCCCAGAGCCTCTCATTCCTTTTATAATCGGCTAATGATTCACTTAATTGGGCGTTGACTTCAGCGATTGTCATTTCTGATCGGTGTGAAGATTCTTTACAGTAGCTCTTCGTATGCTGGGAGTGTTGCATTTTTTCTCTTACTAAGCTTTCAACTTTTTGGCGGGAGGATGCACTGAGGTGGCGCTTTAGAGGAGCATCTTTGCGGTCGATAAAGTCTATAAGGGATGGCATTTTACTGCCTAAGCTTTCTATTTGTGATAAAATTTCTTCATCGAGAGGTTCATCTTTCCACGCCGAAGCTAATAAACAGGAACGAAAAGGTATAGAATGACCTCGTAATTTGCCTAGATAAGCAACTTGTAGATTATTGTCTTCGGCTAGTACTTTATCTGTGTCGTAAAGGTGTAATTGCCAAGGAACATTGAGAGCTTCAGTAAGCTCGGGAAGGCTTGCTAGAGGCTGAGAGACTTCTTCTCCTTCGACATTAGTGAAATTAATGATAGTACCTTCAGGAATATGGCCTTGAAGGAAGTCATGGAGAAGCTTTTCAAAATTAGCACCTTCGCAGTCTTTATAACTGAAAGTTAAAGAGGAAAATTGTTGAAAGTGGTCATTAGGTACAGGTGCTATACCTAAGTTATTGCTGTGAAGGTCTAAAAATTGTAAAACACCCGTCATAATAGCAGTCATTTGACTATCAGTTGTAAGGCGTGACATAACGGCTCGTTGCAAAGAAGGGTTATGAGATAATTTATGAAATTCAAGTAGGTTGGGGATAAAAGTTTTTACCGCTATGTTTTCCAAAGACTTGTCTCTCGTAGTTTCTAAAGGAGAGGAAGCAAGTTTTCTGAATATTGCTTCTTCTTTGACAGGTTTCCATGATACTTCTTCTAATAATTGGCTTAGTTTTTGTGGTGCATCAGAGATAGTATGTTGATGATATGAAGCTCTAATCATAGAAGATGTCGGCAGCATATCATTAGCCCATAAAATTTGCAGGTTGTTAAAGGATGTTTTCTCCCAGTGTTGATTTAAAGGGTTGCGAATTTCCCAAGATATGCTAGCTAGCCGTTCGAATTGTTGTTGTTGCTCAACAGAGCTAAACTGAGGGATTAGTTGATAGGGGATATCATGGCCATCTTGTTTCCACGAGCTTATCTTGTTTTTGTTTTCGGGGCTCATAGAAGAGTATATTTTTTGTTTTCCTTCGTCGGATAATTCTTTTTCTCTCAGCATAATATGATGCAGCGTTTGAGATGAGGTAGGATGAGCTACGGAATAGGATAGCTTGGAAAGGTTGAAAGAGGGGACCACACCTTGATCACAGTATAATTTATAGAGTCGCTCTATCATGTTCTCATCCTCAGCAGCTTCAGCTGAACGTCCTTTATAAGCTATTCCGTCGTGGATTGTAACGTCTTGAACTGAACCCATGAGGGTCCAAATTTGTTCGCTTTCAAGGTGCTTTGAGAGAGAATGGCGAGTTTTCTGTAGCAAGGCTCCTTTTTGAGCGGCTTCAAGCATATAAGGCTGTGCTCTGCGTTTTCTAAGAGATGATATTTCTTGGTCAGAAGATGTTAAGCGCGGGGAAGGAGGTTCCGGAGGTTGGGATTTGATAAATTCCCGAGCATCATGGCAAGCTCTGGATAACTCAGGAGACATCATCTCTTTGATTTCATCATGGTGAATTAGCATCTCTAGATGATCTTCGATGCCTGCATCTGGGTGGGCACTACGGATTTTGTTGTAAATAGTCCTGATCTTTTCAATTTTTTCACCATGATAATTCTTGAAGATTTGCAGAACTTCCAGTTCTTTATGATTATGCTGATAGGGACGAGGGGAAGGTGCTAATAGAGATTGGAGGTGTTCGAAAATATGAACAACTTTTTGGTCTTCAGAAGTAAGTTTAGTGCGGGAATTTTTTCTGCTAAGTGTACTGCTAGTACACACAGCGGCGTTGTCAGAAATATTTAACCCCATTAACATTCTCTCCCTTTAAACTAATCTCTAACGTCTAAGGACAGTAAAGACTGTCATTTGCAGTTAAATTTTAGTTTATTGTTATGGTGTTTTTTTTACCAACCATTTGGACATCATGGGTATAAGTTTGCCAGAGAAGGAAAGATCAAAAGCCCATAAGTCATGAGATCTATGGGCTGATAAAAAGAATTGTATCCCTTGTTTTTTAGAACATTAGAGATATCAACGAAAGCTAGGATTTTTTATGGATTTCTGCAAAAAGTAGGCCTACCAGCTGAGCAGTATCGTCGGAGGTGATGCTAACTCCTATATTACCGCTAAAAGCTTCTTGCAAGTTTTTCCAGTCGGAACAATCGTTGCTAAACAAAAATTGACCAGCGACATTGCGTAGGTAAAGGTTTTGCTTAACTTCTAGTAGAAGAGGCTCGTTGGTAGGGTTGAGATTAAAAAGGCTTCCCGAAATTTGTAGCTTTAAGGGGATAACCATATCTTCAGGGAAAAGTACTGCTACCTCAGGAAATTGACCTTGATAAAAAGCTTCCATCTCGGCTTGGTTGAAAGCTATCTCAGTAACAGGTATTATATGATAGTTGACTTGTGGATTTTTAGGCTGTGGTTGGGCTCCAACTTCCCAGGTGTATTGTGCAATATCTTCAGGCTTTTGAGCTTCAGGAGTAGAAAAATAACTTGCCGATATTAAGCTTGATGCAGCAAGCAAGCCAAGGGCTGATGTTAAGGTTAACTTCTTGTAAAATGTGGATATCATATTCCCTCCAAGAATTTTGATTTTTATTTGATGAGTAAAAAAAAGCGGCCTCATGGCCGCTATATTAAAGCTTATTGGTTTAATGCCTCGAGCACTTTTTGATATACCTCGTCGGGAGCTTGAGTTGCGTCGACAGTATATAATACGCCTCGTTCACTATAATAATCTACGAGAGGGTTAGTCTGTTCATGATAAACTTCTAGCCTTTGACGAATAACTTCAGGACGATCATCGTGTCGTACTTCTACTGGGCTGCCACATTCATCGCATATCATATCTACTTTAGGAGGCATAGTTTTTGAAGAGTAGGTTCTTCCGCAAGAGGTGTTGGTGCATGTAAGTCTGCTAGAGCCTCTTTCGATAATAGCTTCATCATCGGCCTTCAGAAGGATAACAGTTAAATTAGCGTTTTTATCCAAACGTTGTTGAAAGGCTTCGGCTTGCTCTATAGTTCGTGGAAAGCCGTCCAGGAGGGTTCCATTAGATTTGGAGCTTTCTTCGATCTTTTCAAAAACCATGTCGATTACTAAGTCGTCAGGTACTAGTTTTCCTTGATCAATATATCTTTGGGCTTCAATACCTAGGGGCGTTTGATCTTTGATATGTTGACGGAATAAATCTCCTGATGAAATATGAGTGAGGTCGAATTCTTCAGAAAGTCGGGCCGCTTGGGTACCTTTGCCCGATAAAGGGGGGCCTAACAGGATAACAGTTCTACGGTTTTCTTTATTCATATTCTCTGCCTGATTACAAGAGTGCAATGTTAGTATAGATAATGCTGCAAATATCCCTATGATAGTTTTAAACATAAGCACTCTCTAAGATTTTTGGGTTAGTTTTGACTGGTAATACTATAGCTAACAAATTTATGGAAGTCAATTATTCTTTATCTGGCAATCCCCTTAATCTAGGGGGTGCAGGCACCTATTGCTAAGTTTTTTCTTTAAAAATAGTATATGAGGAACAACAGCTTGGTTTACAGAGTTTGAGGTGCCTTCATAGGTTAAATTGACTACGGGGGTCTTTGTAACCTCTTCAATAGTAGAAGAAAGCGCTTCAGTTATCAGCCCCGCACAGCAAAATGCAGGTTGAAGACCTACAAAAAGGGAAATATCAGGGAACTTTTCTTTGAGAGCAAAAGTTTTGATGAGGTTGTCGGCAGTTTCTCCAGAATTTTCTATCTTTAGGTTGTATTTGCTAAGGATGTCTTGGTGGTCAAGAGTCGGGGGATTAGGGTCTTCTTCAAGAATTTTATTGAAAATAGGGAAATACTTTTTCTCCCATAAGGCAACGTAAGACATCAAAGCTTTGGTCTGGATAACATTTCTAATATGCCCTGACCATAACCAACGCTTTAGATAAGCACCTAAAATCATTTTAGCGAAATCTGTCATAGATGTCATGATAACCTCTCCACCAGCTTGCTCTATGGTTTTGATGATATCTCCATTGATAATATCGTTATCGCGAACATAGAGGTCTCCAAAGATAGCTATTTTAGGGCGCAGCTCTTCGCGAGTTTCAATATTCTTGAAAAGGTTGACGACGCGTGTAGATGCTTGTTCCAAAGGCTTGCTGCCTAGAAAAGCATTGTAGATGATTTTGGAAGCCTGAGAAAGAGCTTTGTCAGTCTGACCAGCATTTTGTTCATAAGGCCGTATCTTACATGATAGCTTTCTAAGCATGCCTCCAAACATAAAAGCGAAATAGGCTTCCGACGCTGCTTGTAAGGAAATATCGGCAAAGCTCAAAGCTCCAGTATAGACTTCGACATTTTCAAATCCATTGCCTAGTTCTTTTAGGGAGTTTTTGATAAAATAGGGGTACATCCTGATGTTGCAAGCTAACATTGAATCCATCGTCCATATTAAGCATTCTTCGGGAGCAAGATCTTCTTTTTGGATATAATCTAAGCAGCTATGCAAAATGATGTTAACGGGTAAACACTGGCCAGTATTTTGAGAAACACCTTTAGCGATAGCCTTTTGGTCAACAGGTACTAGCCGCGCGTCGATGCCATTTTTAATGAGGACGGCTTCGCAGAATTTGGAGCTATAATCATCTATAAGTGGTAATAGAAGTGTTTTGTTGCCTATACGGCTAACAGTTTGCAAAGGGTAAGAGGCCTTTTTGACAGGAGGGGAATAGTTTCTATAATGGTTGCGAAAAGCATTAACAGCTGCTTCGATACGAGTCTCATAGCCTATCGAAGAGTCATGCTCATCTAGTTCTAAAATCAGATAAGGTTTGTTGGCTAGCTCCATAATCTTTTTGAAATGGGTTATCATAAAAGAGTCAGGGCTGCATTTGAAAGCGGTAACAAGCACAGGATATACACCTTTGCGATTAGCAACAGCTTGGGCAACTTTTAAGATGTTAGAAGCATACTTCCAGTGGAAAGCCTTTACTAAATCAGCTATGGAAGATACATCTTCCTCGTCGTAGTCAATCATATCTTGGTAGAAACAATTGATATCTAAATTATGGAATATTTCAGGGATCCCTTTGTTCATCGAACTTTCTAAAGCTAGATAAGGGCGTCCTAAAATGACAGTTTGGATACTTTCGTTATTCTGGCTTTCGCGTTGGTAGATTTTGCGAAGCTTATGCTGGCTTTCTTCAACATACTCTTTGGCAGCATCATAAGCTGAAGAAATTTGCCAATAGCTGAAGTTATAATGCAACCGCAGTGATTTATAAAGCTGAATCTTCGTTGCTAAAGGGCTATTATTGATTAAGGGGTTGATGAAAAGAGATTTGTCGTCGATGCCATTGGCTTTGGAAGCTAATGCTGCTGCAAATTGGGTGTAATAACAGTATTGGTGGGTCTGGGCGGACTGGCGGTCATCGCTATCATCGAGATATGTAGGAAGAAAAATAGGATCATTGCAGGAAGAAAGTTCTGCAACATGACCATGAAAAGCTGCTATAGGAGCACAAAATTCAGCTTGGGCAACGCTCTTCCCTTGTTGGATAGGGGACTTCGGTGAGGTGAAGCAAGGTTTAACATTCAATGATCTAAAAAAATATTCCCATAGATGCCTGTCTTCAGCAAGATATAACCCTCTAGGAATGTTGATGGTTTTAGGGTGGGCGTCGCTGATATTAGGCTTAGTAGTAAAAGCTTGTCGGCGATCTTTGATCATATGAAAAGCTTGATGGTTACGGGCAATATATTTCTGAGTAGAATAATCTCTGCCGCAAAGGAAACCAAAACCCAGAGTTTCGCCTTGAAGGGATATCTTTTTTATTTTGCAGCAGTTGTTGCATAAACCACAAGTTTCTTGCTCGACAGGTATTTGCTCCTTATAGATGTCTAAGCCTCTAAAGGTGCTTGCTCGGGTTCCTTGGTCGATTAGGATTAAAGCTGCTCCAATAGCGCCTGTGAGGTGGCAAAATTTGGATACTACAATGTTTTTTTGAAGTTTGTGTTCGAAAGCTGCTACCAAGGCTTTATTTTTTGCAGTAGCACCTTGGAAGAGTATTTTTTTACCGATATCAGCTTCAGAAGCAACTTTAAGGAGGTAGTTGTCTCTAACAGAGTGGAGCACAGAGGCTAAAATCTCCGATGTAGAAAACCCTTTGTTGAGGTAGTAGTTGAGGTCGCGCTCCATAAAAACAGTACAGCGATCGCTAGCAGCAGGCGCTGCTATACCCATAACTCTTTGAGAATATTCACTAAGGGGGCATTGTAGCTTTTGAGCTTGCTCTTCGATAAAACTCCCCGTGCCAGCAGCACAAACATTATTCATTACCGCTGATGTTACCATACCATCTTTGAGAGTGGTAAATTTGGAGTCTTGCCCTCCAATTTCAATGATAGTATCGACTTCGGGGTCGATATGGTAGGCAGCTCGAGCATGGGCTGTGATTTCATCGATAACCTGGTCAGCCTTGATGAGGCTTCCGATAAATTTCCTTCCTGACCCTGTGGTTGCAGCTCCTAAAAATTCGAAAGTGCATTCCGATTTTTTTTCTATATCGCGTAAAGCTTCGCACAAAAGCTGGAGAGCTGTGATGGGGTTCCCCGATGTTCGGGTATAAAGCCCCGCTAAAACTTGACCCTCATTATCGGTAAGTGCGCATTTAGTGCTTGTGGAGCCGATATCGATCCCTAGGTATACTCGGGGGTCACTTATTTTTTTGTAGATGTCGACTTCAACAGTACTATTGTTGTTGTGGGCATGGTAGAGATACGATTCTTCAGCAGAAAAATCAGCATAAGAGCATAGGTTTAGCTCTAGGGGAGGGTATCCATAGCTTTTTTCTTCAGGTCGTTTGGCTAGGCAATGTGTGGCAGAAGTATAGGTGCTTTCGAGGGGTAGCTTCTCCTCAAGGTAAAGGAAGGCTGCGCCTAAAGCTTCGTAGATCGGCGCATAAGATGTGGTAAGCGGCGTAATGCCGGTTAATTCGCTTAAATGTTTCGCAACCGACTTGTTGAGGGCTACGCCTCCCGCAAAGATTAGCGGTTCTTGAAGATCTTGAGAATCATAGACAGTGTCGATAATATTTTTTGCTAGCCCTTTACATAATCCATCGCTGATTTCTGCTACTTGATAACCGTCCTGCTGAGCGTGAATCAAGTCTGTTTTTGCAAAAACAGCACAACGAGTAGCGATTTCTGGCAAGCTGCCTTTGTTGCTTGCTGCTGCCGAGCTAAGATCGGCAACGGATTCGAAATTTAAGCGCTTAGCTTGCTGGTCAAGGAAACTGCCAGTACCTGCTGCACATGCAGAGCAGGAATTAAAACCTTTATAGTTGCCCGACTTGTCGAAGCGGATAAGGCCGTACTGTTCGGCTCCCACCACAAGAATGCTTCCCGGTTTGCCGTGGAAGTGTTCTGCAGCGCTTATCAAAGCGGTCTGGGGGTTGTAGACTTTACTATACAAAAGACGTTCTTGAGCATTAGTAGTCGCCGCGATAGCACCTACTTCTGATAGGTTGACGTCTTCCAAAGCTTTTTTTAAAGTTTCTTCAACCGCTCCATGATGAAACAAATAAGCTGTATGTCTTATCTTGCGGTCGGATGAAACTACTGCCAGTGAAATAGATACTGATCCTACATCGATCCCTAGAATACTTTTCATTAATCGCTCCAATTGATGAATTTGCTGAGAGTATATTGATTATGGCATCTTTTTCAAGAGGAACTTATTTAACAGCAATTTTTGAGCAGCTAGCTTGCAATCACCGTTATTACCACTTATCGAATAGTAGCTTGTGATAAATATACTTTATAATATGTTGACTTTTATAAATTTAATCTTTAAAATCTTGCCTTGCTTTTTAATTTTTATACCTAACTTAGGAGCTTAGCAACCTATGCGAACTTTATTTAAATCAGGTGCTTTAGCGACGGGCTTGGCGATGTTTTCTATGTTTTTTGGAGCAGGAAACGTTATCTTCCCTTTGTTATTGGGACAGTATGCAAAAAATTATAATGTTTTCGCTATCGCTGGTATGCTCCTAACTGCTGTTGTGGTACCTTTTACGGGTTTGATAGCCATGATACTTTTTGAAGGTGATTATAAAGCATTTTTCTTTCGACTAGACAAAAGACTTGGCGGTGCTTTTATCTACTTGATAATGGCTATTATTGGGCCTTTTGTCGCTATGCCTCGCTGTATAAGTTTGGCATATTCTACTATGAAGATTTCTATGCCAGGCGCCAATTTGGCGGTATTTAGCGGAATTTCATGCGCCTTGATTTTTATTTTCTCCTTTAAACGCAGCAGCATTTTGAACGTTTTGGGATATATTTTAAGTCCTATAATGCTTATTTCGCTGGTGTTAATGATCGTATTAGGGCTTAAAGGCTATAGCTGGGCTTTGCCGTTAGATCACTATTCACTTCAAATCTTTTGGCAAGGAGTTAATGAAGGATATAATACTCTGGATTTGATGGGTGCCTTCTTCTTTTCGACTGTGATTATCGCAAGCTTAAAGAAAAGTCACCATTGGGATGATCAAAATTTTGATCACAAACATCTAGTAGGAATGTGTTTAAAATCTAGCTTGGTTGCAGGTACATTGCTTGCCGTGATCTATGGTGGTTTCAGCTTTGTTGCCGCTAACTATGCTAACGAGCTTTCTACAGTATGTCCTGATAGATTGTTGGGTGCGGTAGCTAACCTTATCTTAGGGCCTTATGCCGGTTTTGTAGCTAATGTCGCAGTGTCCTTGGCTTGCTTGACTACAGCAATAGCGTTGGCTTCAGTTTTTGCGAGCTTTTTGAAACGTGAAATTTTTAAAGGCAAGGTTTCTTATGTAAGCTGCCTTTTGGTCACTATTGCAGTAACTTTCATGATGTCATTGTTAGGCTTTAGTGGTATTATGAAACTTATTAAGCCCATCATTATCATCTGTTACCCTTGCTTTATTGTATTGGCAATATGCAACTTATTTTATAAGCTTTATGGTACAAAAACTGTCCAATGGCCAGTGCTTATAACTTTGTTGCTATCAGCGATTAATTACTTCTGGCTTTAAACTACGAATGCGCCCTAATTAAAGTTTAACTTATTTTTAGGGCTTATTGCAGGTGAAAACTTCAGCGTATTGGGATTCTCCGTTATCGAGCAGGATGCCTCTTTGAGAGATCTTTTGAGCGGCTTGTAGGTTGTAGTCTTGAACTTTGTGATGAAAAGCACGGCCGTCACTGCCGGGAAATAGTGGCGAGAGCTGCGATTTATGAAGTTTCAAAGCTTGAATTTTTTTGTCCATAACCTCTTTACTGAAATTAAAGAAAGCTAGTGTTTCAGCAGTCACTGTAGGCCAGGAGGCGTAAGCCCCTACATACCCCCATAGATTGATTTTATTGTTAGCAGGTAAAGCTTTCAATAAAATCTCTTTGCCGATTTTATGTGCTCCATGAGGATCGACTTCTTCGGAGAAAAAAATATGCTGGGGTGATAACTGTGCTAAAGCCTCTCTTAGTGCCTTAATATCGTTATCGGTAACAGCAGGGATATCAATATAACCGCGACGGTAGTAGTAGGGTAGATCTAAAAATATCAGCCTTTCTGCACTATAGCCTAAAAAGCTCATAGCTGCTCGAGCTTCGTTTTCACGGACTATCTTGGCGGCGGCAATTTTTTCTTTCAATCCGGGAGCCTGCGAAAAAGCTAAAGCTTGTAAGTATTCATAGTTATCATGAGGTAGCGAATTTTCTCCGCTCGTAAGATATATGATCCAAACCCGTTGTTTGGGAAGCTTTTGCAGTAAGCCTCCTAACCCAATAATATCATCGTCGGGGTGGGGGGCTATAACCACTATCTTATCATTATTGTCGAGATGATCTTCCACCGGTATGATGGAGGCCGCTTCAGGAGCTGGAGATAACTCTTTTGCGGCAGCTTGGTCGATGATCCAATGGACGCTAGGGTGAGTATGTAAAAATGTTGCCGGCATCATACTATTAGGAGAGCTTTCCAGCACTGCATGTACTGCTTGGGATTTAGTTTCTCCTAGCACTAACATCACTATTCTGTGGCTTTGCATAATCTCTTTGATTCCGATAGTGATGGCTTTGTGAGGAACTTGGCAGCCAAACGATTTACCTTTGTAATCTGGGCGAAGCTTAAGATAGCGGAAGCGATAAGCTGTAGCATTGATGGTTTGCTCGGTTAAGCTAACAGCCCTTGTGGGGGCTTCAATATCAGAACCAGGTTCATTGAAGCCTATATGCCCCCCGTAGAAGGTAGAATTATGATAACTTACCTTCCCCAAGCCTAGAATGGTAAGGTCAGCCCCTCCTCGACCTGTTTTATCGAGAGCTTCTTGCAATTCTTTAGCATAACGGCTGGCAGTTTCTTTTGCAGCTTCCCCAGGCAATGGATATGGGATATGGCAGTTTGGAAGGCGCTGAGGATCGATAAAGGCTAGCCTGTCATAGAAGAGGTGTTTCATATAGTAATTGTAGCTTAAAGGATGATCGGCAGGTAATCCAAAGTATTCATCCAAGTTGAAAAAATGAGCCCTAGAAAAATCCAGCTCCTCATCTCGATAGCGCTGTACTAAAATTTCATACATCATAATAGGCGTAGAACCTGTTGGAAGGATAATAATGGCATCGCAGTGTTTAGTAAGAGTTTTTATAACCTCTTCAGCAGCTAATTCGCTGCCTTCTATGGTGTCGTAAGATGTTGTAACTCTTTGGGGGTAAGTATTAAACAATGTTAAACCTATAGAAAAAAAAGATGTTGATATGTAAAATATACCAATATTGATTTAAAAACGATTTATGACAAAGAGAACTTTCTCGAAGTTGTGAATTCTAATTGCAAATCATTATTGATATAATTCCATTAAAGGAAAAAATTCAAGGAATTAGGTTAACAAAATAACACTCTTCTTGGAAAAGCTCGGAGTTGAAAAATTTTATCGGAAATATCCCCCTAGGGGAGTATAAATTCTGGTTGAGAAAAAAATTGGCGAGATTGTAAAGAGGAATCCATTTTGTTACCTTTATTGTTACTTTAGGAGAGTTTGATGAGCATTTGGGCTAAGCTGTTCCATCCTTCAAAACACATAGCAGAAATTGAAGACCAAGCAGAGGTTAAAAGCCAATATGGCTATTGGCGGATCAGGATTATGTATGCCATGTTTATCGGCTATGCTGTCTATTATTTTACGCGGATGACTTTTGCTTTTGCTATGCCTGAACTAAAGCAGCTAGGTTTCGATGAAGTGAAACTGGGGTGGATTGTAACCCTTTTTCAGTTATCTTATGGTGTTAGCAAGTTTGCTAGTGGTATCATTGCCGACAAGTCTAACCCCCGATTCTTTATGGCTTTTGGTCTGATTATCACGGGGATTTTAAATGTTTTTTTTGGCCTGTCGTCATCACTGATTTTATTTTTAGTTTTTTGGACGCTGAACGGCTGGTTTCAAGGATGGGGGTCGGCGCCCTGCCACCGCCTGTTGACTCACTGGTATTCCAATTCCGAGCGCGGTAGATGGTGGAGCCTTTGGAATACTGCCCATAATGTCGGAGCAATGTTAATACCTGTTATGTCGGCAGTGGTTATAGGCATCTATGGATGGCGCTATTCGATGTACATCCCAGGAGTGATAGCTGCTATGACAGGATTATTTCTTATAAACCGCTTACGCGATACTCCTCAATCTTTAGGTTTGCCTCCGATAGAAAAATTCCATAATGATGTCTCCTATAATCCTGGTAAGAAAGAACGAGAGCTTTCTTATAAAGAGATTTTGGTGACCCACGTCTTGGGTAATAAATTTATCTGGCTTCTATCACTGTCTTACTTTTTGGTGTACATCATCCGATGGTCCATCGCACATTGGTCATATCATTTTTTAGTTGATGCTCAAGCTTTCTCTCACTGGCAAGCCGCTCAATGTTTTGTCTGGTTTGAAGGAGGGGGTATCTTAGGAGGATTAGCTGCAGGATGGTTATCGGATATAGCCTTTAAAGGAAAAAGAGGCCCTGTTAACACCTTGTTTATAGCGATGATATTACCATTAATTCTAACTTTTTGGTATGTTTCCTCGACTCCTGCCTTGATGAGTATGACTAAGCTAGCGATGTTTGGAGTAGGCTTCTTTATCTATGGCCCCCAAATGCTTTTGGCTGTGGCTGCTGCTGAGCTATCACATAAAAAAGCCGCTGCTACCGCTACCGGCTTCTTAGGAATAGTTGCTTATGTAGGTTGCTCGATGACCGGCGGCCCCTTGGGTCATGTTATCAGGGATTTGGGGTGGAATTACTTTTTTTCTGTCATCGTAGCCTGTAGCATCTTGGGAACATTCTGTATTTTGCCCCTTTGGTCTGTTACTAAAAGGTCTGACAAAACTTCTGTCTCGGAAACATGTGAAACAGCTTGATAAGGATAGTGTTTTTTTAACTATAGCTGTTTACATAAAAAGATTGTTTATGTTAAAATTTAAAGCAATAAAAGCCAAAACGGGAGTTTTTTAGAAAACAATGGCTAACGGCAAAAATACAGTGGATGAAACGGAATTCAGTAAAATCCGTTCCTTCCTTTGGCCGATACACCGGAGTGAACTCTTCAAGTTTATTCCGATGCTCATTCTTTTTTTTCTTATCTCTTTCAATTATCACCTTCTACGTATCGCCAAGGATGCTTTGATTATTACAGCGCCTCAATCAGGTGCTGAAACAATCCCTTTTTTAAAGGTGTGGGCCATACTTCCTACAGCTATTGCTTTAACGTTTTTTTTTACCCATCTTTCTAACCGCTTTAATCGGGAAAATATCTTTTATGTTATCATGGGAGTCTTTTTAGGCTTCTTTGCTTTATTTATTCTTGTCTTATACCCTTATCGTGAGAATTTTCACCTTCACAGCTTAGCTGATACTTTGCAGGGGATTTTGCCCCAAGGCGCCAAGGGTTTTATAGCTATTATCAGATATTGGAGCTTTTCACTCTTTTATGTTATGGCTGAATCCTGGAGTAATATTATGTTGTCGCTCCTGTTATGGGGCTTCGCTAATGATGTTACCTCTGTAAAGGAAGCGCGTAGATTTTACGCGCTTTTTGGTATAGGAATAAATTCCTCAGGGATCCTTGCCGGAAGAATTGACGTCATCCTGCAAAAAGCCATTAATAGCAAGGCTCTGTACCATAGTCGCTTGCTGACTTACTTGGGCGGTGATAATCTGTGGGATAAAACTTTAATATTATTTGTCGTTCTAATTTTACTGTGTGGAATAGCGGCTGTTATTATCTACCGTTTGCTTCACCTGACGATCTTTACTGAACGCAAAAACTTGTTTGCTGCTTCCGACGACCAGCCTTCGACAAAGGTAAAGGCCAAAATGTCGATTCGCGCAAATTTAGCTTATATCGCCAAATCAAAATATTTGATCTTTATTGCTGCCATTGTCCTTTCTTATAACTTCGTTATCGCTTCCACAGAGGTACTTTGGAAATCTCAAATGAAAGAGCTTTTTCCTTCTCCCGGCGATTACACTCATTACATGAGCCAGGTAACTTTTTACGTAGGCATCTTAGCAACTTTGGGGTCATTCTTTGTCTCCGGCAATCTTATCAGGCGTTGCGGATGGAGAGTTGCCGCTCTGGCTACGCCAGCAATAATTATGGTTACCGGTGTAGGATTCTTTTATTTTCTCTTTCTCAAACAATATTCGCCGGGAGCAAACTCAGCCATAGCAATTTTAGGGATGACTCCGTTAGCGTTGACAGTTTTCTTCGGCTCTTTACAAAATTGCTTGAGCCGTGCAGCTAAATATACCGTATACGATGATACAAAAGAGATGGCTTTCATACCCCTAAGTCCCGAAGCTCGCTTAAAGGGTAAGGCTGCTATCGATGGTATCGGTTCTCGTCTTGGGAAGTCGGGGAGCTCTTTGTTGATGCAAGGATTGCTGATGATCTTTGCGACTCCTTCGGCCTGTGTTCCTTTTATAGCAGGCATTATTTGTGTAGTGGTTCCTGGGTGGATGATGTCTGTTAATGGCCTCGCCAAGCGCTTTACTGCTATGACCTCTGAAGAACAGAAAGTTAAAAAGGAAGAGAGCTCCGTCGCTCAAGGTGCCGCCTAACATCACGGTTTTTAAGATCGTAGCCAATCGCTGGAAATTTATCTTGGGGTAGCAGTTATATAACTGCTACCCTTTTTTCTGTTAACGCAAAGTAGTAATGTCCTAATTTAAGCAAAGTAGAAAGGTCCTATCTTTTGCCAGGAAAAGGACATTAGAGAGCCATCCTCCCTATAGG